>NZ_JAACYW010000065.1 GCF_015356825.1 Catenulispora rubra
GTGCGGGGGCTGGCGGTGCCGGGTGACGGTGCCGGGGGTGACAGCACTGGTGAAGCTGCTGATGCGCTGGCCGGGGAGGACGATCGAGAGCGCAGATATAGAGGACGCGACGGGGAAGCAGGCGGAGGCAAGGTTGGCGGTCGCGGCAAGGCAGGCGGCGCGCGAGGCGGCGGTGCATTCGGCAAGGTAGACGGTGGCGAGGCAGCAGGCGACGGCGAAGGCGGCGGTGGTCTCGGCGAGGCTGGCGGCGGCGAGCCCGGCGCGGGCGAGACCGGCAAGGCTGGCGAGGTCATGGAAGGCGAGGCGTGATGAGCGGGCTGATCCGCTACTGGGCGGCGGCGAAGGCGGCGGCGGGTGTCGCCGAGGAGGCGTTCGAGGGGGAGGTGCTGGCCGAGGTGCTGGCCGCTGCGGTGGCGCGGCATGGTGTGCGGCTCGGTGAGGTGGTGCGGCGGGCGTCGTTCCTGGTGGACGGGGCGCCGGTGGGGCGGCGTGATCCGGCCGACGTGCGGTTGGCCGAGGGGGCGGTGGTCGAGGTGCTTCCGCCGTTCGCCGGAGGCTGAGCGAGGCGGCTGATACCTTGCAGACGGGTAGGCGTCGGCAGGAGGAACTCAGGGTGGGCGAGTACACGGGCCGACGGCGTGGGCGGGCGGCTTCCGAGCCGTCGGCGCAGGAGCCCGAGTACGTGTATCCGGAGGACCCCGCCTACCAACAGGGTTACTTCGCCGATGACTCCTCTTATGCTGACCCCTCTTATGCGCAGCAGCCTGAGGGCTACGGATACGAGTACGGCTACGAGCACCCGGTAGCGGAGTACCAGGGCTACGAGACCCAGCAGCAGTACGGGTACGAGGCGGCTCCGGCGTACGAACAGCCGCCGCAGCCGCACCAGGGCTACGAATACGCTCCGGATCCTGCATACGGGTACCAGAACGCTCCCAGCTACGAGCAGTACCCCAGTCCCAGTTACGAGCAGTACCCCAGCTATGAGCAGCAGCCGAGCTATGAGCAGTACGACCAGAGTCAGAGCTACGAACAACAGCAGGGCGCGTATTACGAGGACTACCCGCAGGAGGGCTACCAAGAGGCCTATCCCCAAGAAGGCTATGAGGGCTACCAAGAGCCCTACTACGAAGAGCCTTTTGAGGAACCGCCGGTGCAGTCCCGCCGTCGCCGATCCGCACCTGCTGCCGAGTCCTACGCCGAGCCGTACCAGGACGACTACTCAGGTGAGTACTCCGACGACTACGCCCCTGCGCGCGAAAACCTAGCCCGCCCCCGCCTCTCCCTGCTACAGCACCTCCCCTACGCCGGCGCAGCGACAGCAGCCATAGCCGTCACCGCCTTCGTCTCCGCCAAAGCCGTGGCCGCCGTGGTCCTCCCGCTCCAACTCGTCGTCGCCTGGGCCGTCCTCGACCTCGCCGGCTTCGCCTCCCGCCGCACCGCCGTCCTCGCGGCGCTCCCGGCGATGGCCGGTGCCGCCGCGACCTTCAAGTTCCAGCCCGACGACGCCGTGCTCCCCGCCGCCGCGGGCCTCGGTGCCGGGTTCGTCCTGGTCGCCGCGGACGCCGTGTTCCGCGCCCGGCGGCGCGGTGTCGAGCCCGGCGCGGTCCGCGCGCTCGCCGCCGCCGCCTCGGCGCTGCTCTTCGCCGGTCTGACCGGCCTGTTCGTGCCCGCCGCGGTGCTGCACCTCACCTCGGTCGCGGCCGGCGCCGTGGTCTGCGCGGTGCTGTCGGTGTCCGCCGCGCGCAACGCCGAACTGGGTGCGAGCCGGGCCGCGGTCGTCGCGATACCGGTCACGATCGCCGCCCTGGCTTCGTACGCCGCGGCTATCCTCGTCCCATGACTTCCGAGGAGGGGCTCGACCAGCTGCAGTGGCAGGCGCATCCGCCGCCGGTCAGACGCCGCAAGTGGCCGACCAGGCTGGCGATCACGCTGCTGGTGCTCGTGGGTCTGTTCGTGGCCGCGGACCGGATCACGGTGGGCATCGCGGAGAGCCAGATCGCCAAACGCATCCAACAATCGCAGAACCTCCAGTCCAAACCCTCCGTCGCCATCGCGAACTTCCCGTTCCTGACCCAGCTGATCGGCATGAAGCTGGACAAGGTCTCGGTCGACGCGCGGGGCATCACCCGCAACGGCGTCCGGGTCACCGATCTGCACGTGGACCTCAAGGGCGTCGCGCCCTCCGACGGCTTCAAGCAGGCCGACGTCGACCACCTGTCCGGCACCGCGCTGTTCAGCTGGACCGACATGGAGTCGGCGGCCGCCGCGCAGGGTCTGGACGTGACGCTGACCGACGGGCCGGACAACACCGTCCGGGTCACCGGCAACATCCCCGGCCTGGGCAAGACCACCCTGCAGAGCCACCTGTCGCTGGCCGCGGGCAACCGCCTGCAGCTCACGGCGTCGAAGGTCGAGTCCTCCTCCCTGGGCCTGGCCGGTCGCGTCCCGCGCGAGCTGGACTTCCCGATCAACGTCGGCACCCTGCCGATGCAGCTCACCCTCCAGATGGCCAACATGCAGACCTCGGCCGACGGGCTGCGCGTCTACGCCGAGGCCGACCACGTGCTGGTCACGGGTTCGGGCGTGTCCTCCGGCTGAGGCCTCGCGGCAGGCCCTCACCGGGAACACGACCACTTTCCGTCCCGCGATGGAGATATACGTACGCGCCCCGGCGGCGGTTCGATCTCACAAATCGCCGCCGGCGTCAGCGCTCCCACCAGCGCTTCCTCAACTCCGCCGCACCGGCCCCGCCCGATCCGCTGTCGAACGGCCGCCGGCGATGACATCATCTGCGTGTGACGTGGTGGCGGCGGGTTGAACCGGAACCTCCGGCTTTCCGTGTCCCCGGTGTGGACGTCGCGAGCGCGGACGCGGAGCGTCTCAGATCCCTCTACGCGGACCACGCGGGCCCGCTGCTCGGGTACGTCCTCAAACTGACCGACGGCGACCGGGGCCGGGCCGAGGACGTGGTGCAGGAGACCTTCCTGCGGGCCTGGCAGCACGCCGAGGCGTTCGCGCCGGACCGCGGCTCGCCGCGGGCCTGGCTGTGCACGGTCGCCCGGAACATCGTGGTGGACCAGGCACGCGCCCGGCGCTCCCGGCCCCGGGAAGTCGGCGACGAGGGACTTGCACTGGGGACCGCCCGCGAGGCGGTCGTCGAAGACGATCACGACCGGATGCTGCTGGGATGGGAGGTGGCCGAAGCGATGACGACATTGAGCCCCGACCACCGTGCGGTGCTCCGGGAGACGTACTTCAAGGGCCTGTCCGTGTCCGAAGCCGCCGACGTACTCGGCATTCCCCCAGGTACCGTCAAATCGCGTACGTACTATGCGTTGCGCGCGCTGCGGGCCGCTTTCGAGGAACGGGGGATCAAACCGTGAACCGGGAAGCAGAGGTGCGGCCCGGCGCCTGCGACAACGAGGACCTGCGGATCGCCGTCGGGGCCCTCGCTCTCGGGGCGCTGGATCCGGACGAGGCCCGCGAGGTGCGCCGGCACATGGCCGAGTGCCCCGAGTGCCAGGAGGAGTACGCCTCGTTCGTCGGCGTGAAACGGGTCATGGACATCGGGCTGGTCGGGGCGCCGATGCCGGAGCTGCCCGAGCCGGTGCCGCCGCGCCGGCGCTCGCCGTTCCGCAGCCCTGTCCCCGCGCCGTTCCGCGCTCCGCGCCACCGCCGGATCCTCGTCGGCGCAGGCAGCTTCGCCGGCGCGATGGCGCTGGTCATCGGCGGTTTCTGGGCCGGGCACAGTAGGTCGGCGACCGCTCCCGGCGAGGCCCTGCCCGCCGTGACGCAGAGCGGCGTGACCGCCCAGATCTCCTACCAGGACCACGGCTGGGGGACCTCGGTCACCGCGACGATGAGCGGGACCCCGAACGGCCTGACCTGCACCCTCTATGTCGTGGCCAAGAACCAGGCCGTGGTCCAGCTCTCGAACTGGCGGTCGGTGGCCGGCAAGGCGATCGCGATCCCGGCCGCGACCTCGCTGCCCGCGGCGCAGATCGACCACTTCGAGGTGAAGGTCACCGGCTGGGGCGCGTACGACATCACCGTGCCGATGACCTCCTGAAAGCCGGGCGTGACCAGCGCGGTGTAAAAAACATAAGACCGTCGTCTCACAGTGCGGTACGTGCGTGACACCGCCCCGAGGCGTCTCTAGAGTCGGTGACATGAAGCAGCAGGCGGACTTCACCAAGCGACGCGCAGTCGATCTGTGCCGCGTCGCCGCCTGCCTGTGTCGAATGCGCTGACCCCGGAGGGTCGGCTGCTTCCGTGACCCCGTCTTCGTGGGGACACGACGCCCGACCGCTGTAGCACGGGCGGCCCTCTGCCATCAGCGCGGACCCAAGCAAGACACCTTCGTGCTTCCGCATGCCCGCGGACCTGGAACAACCGTGTCCGCGAGCACCACCTCACTCCGATCGATCCGAACCCGAACCATCCGGAGGGACTCCCCATGAGTCGCAACGACGTCCTGGTCGACGCCGACTGGGTCCAGGCGCACCTGGACGACCCGAAAGTCGTCCTCGTCGAGGTCGACGAGGACACCGCCGCCTACGACAAGAACCACATCCGCAACGCCGTCCGGATCGACTGGAAGCGCGACCTGCAGGACCCGGTCCGCCGGGACTTCGTGAACCAGCAGCAGTTCGAGGCCCTGCTCTCCGAGCGCGGCATCGCCAACGACGACACCGTGGTGCTCTACGGCGGCAACAACAACTGGTTCGCGTCCTACGCGTACTGGTACTTCAAGCTCTACGGCCACAGCGACGTCAAGCTCCTCGACGGCGGCCGCAAGAAGTGGGAGCTGGACTCCCGCGAGCTGGTCGTCGAGCAGCCGACCCGCGCCGCCACCACCTACACGGCGCAGCCGCAGAACCAGGCGCTGCGCGCCTATCGCGACGACGTCGTGGCCGCGATCGGCACCGACAACCTGGTCGACGTGCGCAGCCCCGACGAGTACTCCGGCAAGCTGCTGGCCCCGGCCCACCTGCCGCAGGAGCAGTCGCAGCGCCCCGGCCACGTGCCGACCGCGCGCAACATCCCGTGGTCCAAGGCGGCCAACGACGACGGCACCTTCCGCTCCGACGACGAGCTGACCGAGCTGTACGAGGCCGAGGGCGTGGACCTGGCCAAGGACACCATCGCCTACTGCCGCATCGGCGAGCGCTCGGCGCACACCTGGTTCGTCCTGCACGAGCTGCTGGGCCAGGCCAACGTGAAGAACTACGACGGTTCGTGGACCGAGTACGGCTCGCTGGTCGGCGTGCCGGTCGCGCTCGGCTCCAACCCCGGCTCGCCCGAGGGCGGCCAGCAATGACGGCCTCGTGCGGCGCCCCCGCCGGCGGATTCAGCATCGAAGGAGTGGACGTGGCGAAGGAAACTGTCATCCAGGGAGCGGTCAGCCGCGACGGCGCGCCGGTGACCGGGTACGTGCGGCTGCTGGACAGCACCGGCGAGTTCACCGCCGAGGTCCCGACCAGCCCGGAGGGCGGCTTCCGCTTCTTCGCGGCCCCGGGCACCTGGACCGTGCGCGCGCTGGTGCCCGGCGGCACCGTGGACGCCTCGGTCGAGGCGACGCTGGGCGAGGTCGCCGAGGTCGCGCTCGCGGTGTGAGTTGCTTGAGCTGCTTGGCTTGAGCGTCTTGGTCTGAGCGAGGCCGGAACCCCGGAAGTGTGAGGGGAGCGCCCGCCACCGATCGGTTGATCGGCGGCGGGCGCCTTCGTGTCCGCGACCCGGTCCTGACCTCGATCCTGACCTCGGTCCCGGCCTCGATCCGACCCCCGTCCGGCGCGTCCGGACCCCGCCACCCGAAGAGACCCAGCTCACCGAACAGCGCCCCACCCGCTCCGATAAACTCCCCACCATGACCGTCCAGACTCTGTTCGACATCCTTTTGGTCCTGGTGGCCCTCGCCGTCGTGTGGTTCGCGTCCTTCACGGTGCTGCGGCTGTTCAAGGGCCAGAACTGATGCCGCTGGAGATCCCGTCCGACCTGCACCCGGACTGTGTGCCGCTGGCGTTCCTGCTGGGCACCTGGGCCGGCGCGGGGGTCGGCGGGTACCCGACTATCGAGTCGTTCAACTTCGGGCAGGAGGCCGTGTTCTCCTACACGCCGAACAAGCCCTACCTGAAGTACGAGTCGCGCTCCTGGCTGCTCGACGAGGACGGCAACCAGGTCCGGCCGCTGGCCATGGAGTCCGGCTACTGGCGTCCCCGGGCCCGCACCGAGGAGAACGGCACCGCGGGCACCACCCGCACCCAGCTGGAAGTGGTGCTGGCGCACCCCACCGGCATCTCCGAGATCTGGGTCGGCGAGGCGGACGGCGCGAAGATCGAGCTGCGCACCGACGTGGTCGCGCGCACCGAGACGGCCAAGGAGTACACCGCGGGACACCGTCTGTACGGTCTGGTCCAGGGCGATCTGCTGTGGGCGTTCGACATGGCGGCCATGGGCCAGTCGATGCAGTCGCACCTCTCGGCGCAGCTCAAGCCGGTCAAGTAAGTCTTCCGGGAACTCTGCGCATATGGACGGTGGCGACCGCTGTCCCCACCCGGTGGGATAGTGGTGGTATGGAAACCGCGCCCACGGACCTGACGAAGGAGCTGCGCGCGAAGGGCTACCGCCTCACGCCGCAGCGGCAGTTCGTCCTGCAAGCCGTGGCCGCCATGGACCACGCCACCCCCGAGGCCATCTGCGAGGAGGTCCGCCGCACCGCCCGCGGCGTGAACCTGTCGACGGTCTACCGGACCCTGGAGCTGCTCGAAGAGCTCGGTCTGGTCACCCACACCCACCTGGGCCACGGCGCGCAGATCTACCACACGGCTGATCAGCCTGCGCACGTGCACCTGGTGTGCCGGGGCTGCGGGCGCATTCTGGAGGCCGCCGACTCCGCCGCCGAACCGCTGGTGCAGCGGCTGAAGCAGGACTACGGCTTCGAGACGGACGTGCGACACCTGGCGGTGTTCGGGACGTGCGCGGAGTGCTCCGCGCGGCAGCAGGACGAAGAACGAGGCGAGTTGGAAGACGAGGCTTCCTGACCGGAGCCGGCGACCTCAACCAGAATCGTCACACCGAGTTCCGCAGCCACTTCGTGAAGCCCTGCGTGAACTGATCCGTGGTGGTTCCCAGGACGCTCTTCATTGCGTCGTCGATACAGGTGGAATCGGTCGCGTGCTTGTAGACGGCCAGGACGAACTGGTCGACCTTCTCAGGGCTGTACTCGTCGGCCATATAACGGATCGCCATGTGTGAGTAGAAGTAGTTCAGCCCGGACGTGTCGGAGTCGGAGCTGTAGACCTGGCTGTCCGTGGGGAGCGCATGGGGAACGCCGTGCTTGCGTACGTAGGCGTGCAGCGTGTCTCCGTCATAGAGGAGTTCTGACGTCGAGTACATCCTCTGCGATTCCCACTCCGCGAACCCCTCTATGACCCACAGGTGCTGCTGTCCGGAGGTCGCGCTCTGGTCCTCGAACGGACCGATCATCGCGTGCGCCATCTCGTGCTTGAACACGATGTCGGCGTCGGCCGGGTCGGCGTTCTTGTACTGCGTGGTGTCGACCGCTATACGGGAGCTCGGATAGAAGCCGTTTTCCTTGTCCGCCGCGGCTATAGGCACCGTCACCCCGACCGACTCCGCGCGGTTCTGGCTGTATATCGCCTCGTAGCGGGAGCGGTCGGCGGTGAGGAAGACGGCGAAGCCGGGTGCCGTGCCCGAGCCGCCGGTCCAGTGCGCGAAGTCGTACTCCGCGTCGCGCTCCAGAGCGTCCGCATGGTTCTTGGCGAAGGACGCCGACGTGTCGTCCGCCATGATCACCACCTTCGGCCGGGTGAGCACCGTGAGACCGGCCACGGCGTCCCAGGGCGCCGGGTAGTTGTGCTCCGAGGCGGCGCCGTCGACCGCGGTCACCCGCAGGGGAGCGTTCGGGCCGGTGCGCTGCACGGTCCACTTGTAGCGTTCCTCGACCGGGACGCTGTCCACACCGGTTATCTGGTGGTCGAAGGCCACCGTGACGGTCGCGGTCGTGCCCTGCGGGAGGGTGCTCTGGTCGTCGATCATGGTGACCGAGTAGATCGCGGTGGTGAAGGGGATCTTCTCCAGGTTGTCGAACAGTTGCCCCTGGCGTGTGACCAGATCCGAATGCCCGGGATCGACGGCCGCGACGAAGCCGGCGCGGTTCTTGGCCTTCAACGCCGCGGAGTGCGCCGCCACGAACGTGTCGAGGTCGGTGATCGATATGGAGTCGTCCGGCGTGCTCGCGGCGGTTGGAGGCTCGGTGGTCGGGCTGCTCGAAGAGCTCGCGGGCCGGGAACCGGCCGACGGCTGGGCGGCCGGCGCGCCGTGCCCCGGGTGCTTCTCCGCCGTCGCCGCCGCGAGGCCGCCGACCGCGAGCGTGCCGGCCACGGCCAGCGCGGCGCACGCCACCCACGTGGTCCGTGTCGGCCTTGCCATGGATTTCCCCGCCCTGCGCGTTACATCTGATCGAGCCCCCGCGTGCGGGGAGAACGGCAGCGTAACAGGCGTTTTGCGATAGGAGAGACTAGACCCATGACGAGCCCCTTGCTGACCCTGCCCGCCGCCGTCCCGGCCGACGCGCCGGACACCGGAGTAGCCGCACACTACGGCGATCCGCACGGCGAGCAGCGCCGGCTGTCGGAGGAGCACCGCGGGTTCGTGGACCTGTCGCACCGCGGCGTGCTGCGGGTGTCCGGGCCGGACCGGCTGACCTGGCTGCACTCGTTCACCAGCCAGCACCTGGAGTCGCTGAAGCCGGGGGTGGCCGTCGAGGCGCTGATCCTGTCGCCCCAGGGCCGGGTCGAGCACGCGCTCTATCTGGTGGACGACGGCGAGGCGACCTGGTTCCACGTGGAACCGGGCACCGCGCCGGAGGTGCTGGCGTTCCTGGAGCGGATGCGCTTCATGATGCGCGTCGAGCCGGAGGACGTGACCGACCGCTATGCGCTGGTGCTCACGACCGGCCCGGTGCCCGAGGGCGTGCTGGCCCGCGAGGTGGAGCTGGGCCACGAGCTGTTCCTCCCCAGGGAGCGCCTTGCGGACTTCGCCAAGGACGGCGGCGCGGGAGACCCCGTGGGCATGTGGGCCTACGAAGCCCTCCGGATCGCCGCGCACCGGCCGCGCGTCGGCCTGGAGACCGACGACCGCACCATCCCGCACGAGATCGACTGGATCGCCTCCGAAGGCCACCCGGGCGCGGTGCACCTGAACAAGGGCTGCTACCGGGGCCAGGAGACGGTCGCGCGTGTGGACAACCTCGGCCACCCGCCACGCCGCCTGGTCTTCCTGCACCTGGACGGCACCCCCGAGCGGCTGCCGGCACACGGCACCGACGTCACCACTGCCGACGGCCGCGTGGTCGGCCAGGTGACCTCCGCCGCGCGTCACTACGAGCTCGGCCATGTCGCGCTCGCCGTGGTGAAGCGCGCCACACCGGTCGAGGACCAGCTGCTCGCCGACGGCATCCCGGCGGCACAGGAGATCGTGGTGGCGCCGGACGCCGGCGCGAACCGGCGGCCGACGTTCCGCGCCGCGCGCTGAGCGGGGTCTGCGGGCTAAGCGGAGTCGGGCTAAGCAGAGTAAGCGAAGTAAGACCGGCTTGGGGAGCGGCGAGCGGGTAAGGGGAAGAGCGGCGAGCAGTCTGACAAGTCGGAAGGCCACCGCTCCAACGCCCGCCACGCCATCGCGATCGGGTGGCGATACCCCCAACCTCAATCCCCGCTATTCCCCACCATGGAACGATGCTGTTATGGGCACCCAAGCCACCAGACTCGACCGCGTCCTCGTCGCCGCCCGCCGCCCGGACGCAGAGGTCGAGGCCCTCGAACTCGCCGCGATCCGCCGCGAGCGCGGTGCGGCGCTGCGCGAGGAGACCGAGCTCTCCTACCTGCGCCGGGTCCTGCACGGCCGCATCGACATAATCGACGCCGAACTCCGCCGGCGTGCCGCCGGCTCTCCGGAGCCCCTGGTCCAGTCCCTGGCGGCGATCCTCGCCGACGATCCGCCGGCGAACGCGCGCTCGCCGCGGCACATGGAGATCGTCATCGTGCCCGACCCCGATCCGGGGGAGTACCGCTCGCAGATGGAGGAGCGCATCGACGCGGTGGGCCCGGCGATCGTGCTGGACCTGTCCGACGGGCAGCTGGCCGACGCGCGGCTGACGCTGAAGGCCTATGAGCGGGAGGTATCCGAGTACCGGCGCATCGCGCAGTCCGTGATCGACCGGTTCGCGGCGGAGCTGACGCGCCGCTACCGTGAGGGGCAGGCAACCGTCGACGATCTGCTCAATGAGGAGCAGAAGATGGAGTAACACCGCACATGACCGCACAGGGAGTCGTCCCCCTCGCCGAGATAGTCCGTTCCGGGTTCACCGAGGGGTGGCACGACGGCCGCCTGGTGGCCCTGGCCGCCGACGGCAGCGTCGAGTTCGCCTACGGCGACGTGGAGGCGGTGATGATGCCGCGGTCCAGCAACAAACCGATGCAGGCGGTCGCCATGCTGGAGAACGGCCTGGACCTGACCGGCGAACTCCTGGCGCTGGCCGCGGCCTCGCACGCCGGCGAGCCCTTCCACCTGGAGGGCGTGCGCAAGATCCTGGCCGGCGCGGGCCTGGACGAGCGGATGCTGGCCTGCCCGCTGGACTGGCCGCTGGCCGAGCAGGCGAAGCTGGCGATGGTCCGGGCCGGCGGCGACAAGCAGCGCGTCACCATGAACTGCTCCGGCAAGCACGCCGCGATGCTCGCCACGTGTGTGATCAATCACTGGCCGACCGCCGACTACCTCGCTCCGGACCACCCGATGCAGCGCGCCTCCCGCACCGCGGTCGAGCGGCTGTCCGGCGAGCAGGTCCACCACGACGCGGTCGACGGCTGCGGCGCCCCGCTCTACGGCATCTCGCTCGTCGGCCTGGCCCGCGCCTTCCGCGCCGCGGTCCTGGCCGCCCCGGCCACCCCCGAGCGCCGCGTCGCCGACGCCATGCGCGCCCACCCCGAGTACGTCTCCGGCACCGACCGGATCGACACCGACCTGATGGCCGGCGTCCCCGGCCTGCTGGCCAAGGGCGGCGCCGAGGGCGTGCAGGCGGTGGCGCTGCCCGACGGCCGCGCGGTCGCGCTCAAGGTCGGCGACGGCGACCACGAGCGCCGCGCGGTGGGCCCGGTGCTGGTCGCCGCGCTGCGCCGGCTCGGCGTCGAGGCCCCGGTGCTCAGCCGGTACGCCGAGTCCCCGCTGTTGGGCGGCGGGCACCCGGTCGGCGCCGTGCGCTCCGCGATCTAGAGCGTCATTCAGACAGTTCCAGGGACAGTTCCAAGTGGGGCGCTCTATGACGGGCGCCCCGCCGGTTTCCCGCTTAGGCTCGCGAACATGACCGAGTCGCCGTGGACCCCGTCGGAAGTCCTCCCCGCCCTCCCCTACGAGGAGTGGCGTCCCACGCGGGAGACCCTGCACCGCTATCTGCAGATCGTCGGCAAGATCGCCCTCGCGCGGGGCATCCGCCGCAACCACTGGTGGCACATGACGTTGCGGAACCAGCCGCGCGGCTGGTCCACCGTCGAACTCGGCACGGCGCAGCAGGGTCCGCTGTTCACCTGCGAATTCGACTTCTTCGACCACGTCCTGCGCATCGACACCGATCACGGGGGCCAGGCACTGGTGCCGCTGACGGACCAGACGGTCGCGTCCTTCTACAACCAGACTCAGGACGCTCTGCGTTCGCTGGACGTCGATCCGCATATAGCGCATCCGCACCCTTATGACCTCCCGGACAAAGAGCGTCCGTTCGCGGAGGACACAGAGCACAAGACCTATGTGCCGGAACACGCGCATCGCGCCTTCAAGGTCTACAGCCAGGTGGGCCGCATCCTGGAGGAGTTCAGCGCGTCCTTCTCCGGCAAGGTCAGCCCGGTCCAGGTCTTCTGGCACACGTTCGACATCGCCACCCAGCGCTACTCGCCGCGCCAGATCCCCACGCCGGACGGTATGGACGAGGCGACCCGCGAGTCCTACTCCCGGGAGCAGATCAGCTCCGGGTTCTGGTACGGCGACCCCGACACCCCGGAGCCCACGTTCTACTCCTATACGTATCCCGAGCCCAAGGGGATCGAGGAGAAGACGCTGCGTCCCGAGCCCGCTCGGTGGGTCACCGCGCGGGGGAGCCACACCGCGTACTACTCCTATGACGAGGCGCGTACGTCGGGCGATCCTGTGGGCTGCGCACTGGCCTTCTACGAGTCCGCATACGAGGCCGGCGCGGAACTCGCGAACTGGGATCATGCGGCTCTGGCGTGCTGGGACGGCATCACTGATCCGCTGCTGCGCAGCAAAGAGCCGCTCGGACGGCACTGGCCCGAGCGGCCCTGAGCGTTTCTCCACCTAAGCGATTTTCGGCCTAGGCGTTTCTCCGCTTAAGCGTTGTCTCCCTGAGAGGTTTCCAGAGGCAGCTCGTCAGCCGCCCCACACCCACCACTTCGCCGACTTCGTCATGTACTTCGTCCGGAAGTCGGGGTCGGCGACCGCTGGATTCTCGTCTACGACGTAGACGATCACCTGGTTCCACTGGCCCTTGGTCAGCGGTGCGGTGGTCAGGTCCAGGCTGGTCTCGCCCAGCGACCCGGTGACCGCGGTGCCGTTGACGCCCCAGTACACCTCGTAGGTCGCGCCGACCAGCGGGATCAGGTCGGCGGTGAGGGTGACGCCGTTCTTCGCGCTGATCCCGGACCAGTACGACACCGCGTCCTCGCCCGGGACGTGCGACAACGGCTCGCAGCCGCAGGCGGATTGCATGTCGGATGTCGTCGACCTGACCAAGTGAGCTGATTAAGTGAGCTGACCAGCTGAGCTGATCGAGTGAGCTGAATCAGGGATCGCACGCGGCGGCGCGCGCCATCAGGAGCGCGCGCTCCCGCGTGTTCGCGGTCAACCCGGCGGCGCGCTCGAACTCCTCCCGCGCCTCGGTGAGGCGACCGAGCCGGACCAGCAGGTCGCCGCGCACGCTGGGCAGCAGGTGGTAGCCCCGCATGGCGCGCAGCCCGGTGAGCGCGTCGGTGATCGCCAAGCCGGCTTCCGGGCCTTCGGCCATACCGACCGCGACCGCGCGGTTCAGTTCCACGACCGGGGATCGGGTCTGCTGCACCAGCCGCTGGTAGAGGTCGGCGATGAGCTGCCAGTCGGTGTCCTCGGCGGAGTGGGCCCGGGCGTGACACGCGGCTAGTGCGGCCTGGAGGTGGTACGTGCCCGGCTCGACGGCCGCAGGGTTTTGCGAATCCGGATCGGGTGCGGCTGCTGCTGCCTTCGCGACTTCCGCCGCGAACTCCCGGTCGGCGCGCACCAGCGCGGCCAGCCCGCGCTCGATCTGCGGCCGGTCCCACTTCGTCCGGTCCTGGTCCAGCAGCAGCACCGGCTCCCCGTCGGGACCGGTCCGGGCGTGCCGCCGCGAGTCCTGGATCTCCATCAGCGCCACCAGCGCGTGCACTTCCGGCTCGGCCGGCATCAGCCCGGCCAGCACGCGGCCCAGCCTCAGCGCCTCCGCGCACAGGTCGGCGCGCAGCCAGTCGTCGCCGGCGGTGGCCGAGTAGCCCTCGTTGAAGATCAGGTAGACGACCTCCAACACCGAGGCCAGGCGCCGGCGGCGCTCGGGGCCGTCGGGGACCTCGAACGCCACCCCGGCGTCGGCCAGCGCGCGTTTGGCCCGCACGACGCGCTGCGCGGCCGTGGCCTCCGGGACCAGGAAGGCGCGCGCGATCTCGGCGGTGGTCAGGCCGCCGAGGACGCGCAGCGTGAGTGCGACCCGGGCCTCCGCCGAGAGCACCGGGTGGCAGGCCGTGAAGACCAGGCGCAGGAGGTCGTCGTCGATGGCGGTGTCGGACCGCGCGGCGTCCACCGCGTCCACCGTGTCCAGGACCGCGCCGTCCTCGTAGCCCTCGCCGTCGATCTCCAGCTCGCGGCCGAGCTCCCCGACCTTGCGGCGCAGGGTCTCGGCCCGCCGCTTGCCGACCGCGGTCAGCCAGGCGCCGGGGTTGGCCGGCACCCCTTCGGCCGGCCACTGCTCCAGCGCCGCGACCAGCGCGTCCTGCGCCAGCTCCTCGGCCAGTCCCAGATCGCCGGTGTAGCGGGCCAGGGTGGCCACGACCCGGGCCGCCTCCAGCCGCCACACTGCCTCGACGGTCTCGGTCGCCTGCGCCATACCGCCAGTCTGGCAGCCGGAGCGGGAGGCGGCCGGGTCGCGGGGGCGCCGGGTCACCCCGGCGACGTCGCTCGCGTGAGTGTTGGTCGCTGCTTGCTACTGACTGTTCGCTACTGGCTGCCTGCTACTGGTCGAGCTGCTGCCGCAGTTGCTGCTGGGCCTCGCGCAGCTCCGGCGAGAACTCCACCTCGAGCTCGTCCATCGAGCCGATCGACCGCACCTCCAGCGTCACCCCGCCGCCGAACGGCGCGCGCTTCACCCACTCCAGCGCCTCCTCCAGCGAGGAGGTCTCAAGCAGCCAGTAGCCGGCGATGATCTCCTTGGCCTCGGTGAACGGCCCGTCGATGACCGTGCGCCGCTCGGTGTCGTCGAATCGCACCTTCGCGGCGGCCGAGGTCGGCTTCAGGCCCTCGGCGGCGAGCAGCACGCCGGCCTTCGCGAGCTGGTTGTTGTAGGCGGCCATCTCCTCGAACAGCTCAGTCGGCGGCATGACCCCGGCCTCGGACTCGGCACTGCCCGGTACGAAGACGATGAACTTCGGCATGGCGGTCGCTCCTCACGTCGTGGCTGGTCGGTCCAGCCTCTCTGACTGCGTCGGACGGCGCGCGGCGGAATCGACACCGGACGCGGAAGATTTTTCGGCGTCCGCCCGCGACGCCCTTGATACCGAGACTCCCTAAGCCTAGGCTTCCTAGGTATGAGCCAGGACATGATGCGCGGACACCTCGACGGTCTGGTGCTCGCGGTGCTCGCCACCGGGCCGTCGCACGGCTACGGACTCATCGAGGCACTGCGCGACCGCAGCGGCGGGGTCTTCGACCTGCCCGAGGGCTCGGTGTACCCGGCCCTGCACCGGTTGGAGCGGACCGGACTGGTGGCCAGCGGCTGGTCCGAGGTCGGCGGACGCCGGCGGCGCGTCTACAGCCTGACGGTCTCCGGCCGGCGCGCGGCCGAGGAGCGGCGCACCGAGTGGCGGTCGTTCTCGGCGGCGGTGGAGCGGGTGTTCGGCGGCGGCGACCGGTCCGAGGCCGGTCCGGGCGCCGGATTCGCGGACGGGGCAGTCGCGCGATGAGCTACCGCTCGATCGAGGCCTACACCGACGACCTGGCCTGGCGGCTCCGCATCGGGATGCGCGGACGGCGGCGCATCGTCAGCGAGGTCACGGCTCATCTCGCCGATCTCGTCGCCGAGGAGGAGGCAGCGGGCCTCACGCCGCAGGCCGCTGCGCGCCGGGCGACCACCCGCTTCGGCGCCCCGGGGGAACTGGCCGCAGAGTTCAACCGCGACTGCGCCTTGCACAGTGCGCGGATCGCGGCGTGGGCGTTGGTGGCGTGTGTGGCGGCGGCAGTCGGCGCCGCCGGGCTTGCGAATCGAGGCGGGGCACCGGCGGTGCCGTGGCCGGATCAGGCTGCCTACTTCGCCGTTCCCGTGCTGCTGGGGCAGGTGGCGGCGATGTGCGCCGGGACCGCGTTCCTTCTGGTGGTGTTCGCGCCTTGGCTGCTGGGCCGGACTCCGCGGAGCCTGGCGACGGCGGTTCGGGCGCAGGCCGTAGCGGTTCTGGCCTTGGCGCCGATCGCTGTGATCTCGGCCGGGAACATCGCTCACTCCGCGTGGGACGTGGGTGCGATGTCGGCGCTGGTGGCGCTCGCCGTGCCGGTCGCGCTGGTCTTCAGCGTCCGTTCCGCACTGCGCGTCGGGACCGCGTCCGGAGGTACTTCGACCCTTGACGTGATCGCAGACTGCTGCGAGGCGCTGGCGATGCGATGGACGTGGAGTACTCGGCTGTACGAGTTGGTGACCGGCGTCTGGTCGGCGGCGGTCGAGCGGATGCCGCGTCTGATGAGCTGGCTGGAGATGCGGCGGCATCCGTGGCGCTCGGCGGTCACCCTCTCGGTGGCGGCGGGGATCGCGTTGAAGGCGCCGGACTTGCTGAAGGGTGACCTCGACGTGCCCGCCGCCGCGATCGAGGCAGTTGCGGCGTTCCTCGGCTACTGCTTGTTCAGTGGCCTGCTCGGGCTGCGGACGCGTAACCGTCGCGGCGCGGTGCGGGTCGAGGGCCTTGAGGCGGTGCAGGCGTAGCCGGCGTACCGACGCGCCGCAGCACGACCACCGCGACCACCAGCGCCGCCGCCAGCAGGACGACGCCGATCGTGAACGCCACGTGGTAGCCGCCGCTCAGCGCCTCCGCCGGAGTGCGGCCCGCGCTGAGCAGGCGCGCCGTGCGGCCGGCGGCCAGCGTGGACAGCACCGCGGCGCCGACGGCCGCCCCGACCTGCGCCGTCGTGTTGTAGAGCCCGGAGACCAGGCCGGCGTCCTGGTCGCGGGCGCCGGCCATGCCCAGGCCGGCCGTCGCGGGCATCGCCAGGCCGCCGCCGGCGATCAGCAGCATGGTCGGGAGCAGGTCGCGGACGTAATTCGCGTGTGTCGGCATGCGGAGCAGCAGCGCGAGCGCGCCGGTGAGCATCGCCAGGCCGGTGATCAGGATGCTGCGGGCGCCGAACTTCGCGATCAGCCGGGCCGAGACGCCCAGCGCCACGCCGCCGATCGCCACCGCCGCCGGGAGCATCGCCAGGCCGCTCTCGGTGGCGTCGTAACCGAGCACCTTCTGCATGTACTGCGCGACCATGATCTGGAAGGCGAACATCGCCGCGATCATCAGCATCTGCACGATGTTCGCGCCGGCCACGCCGCGTGAGCGCAGGATCCGTAGCGGCATCAGCGGATTCGCGGCGGTGGCCTGGCGGACGAAGAACCCTGCGATCAGCAGCGCGGACAGCGCCGCCAGGCCCAGCGTGCGGGCCGAGCCCCAGCCGTGGTCCGCGGTGCCGATCACGGTGTAGATGCCGAGCATCAGGCCGCCGGTGACCAGCAGCGCGCCGCTCACGTCGACGCCGGCCCGCAGGCCCTGGCCCCGGTCGGCCGGGATCGCCTTCACCGCCGCGGCCAGCGTCAGCACGCCGATCGGGATGTTGATCAGGAAGATCCAGTGCCAGCTCAGCGCGTCGGTCAGCACCCCGCCGAGCACCTGGCCGATCGAGGCCCCGGCGGCGCCGGTGAAGGCGAAGACGCCCAGCGCCTTGGCCCGCTCGCGTGGCTCGGTGAACAGCGTCACCAGGATGCCCAGGCTCACCGCCGAGGACGCCGCGCCCCCGACGCCCTGTGCGAACCGGGCCGCGACCAGCATCGCCGGCGAGGTCGCGGCCCCGGCCACGACCGAAGCGGCCAGGAAGAGCGCGATGCCGGCCAGGAACATCCGCTTGCGGCCGAGCAGGTCGCCGAGCCGGCCGGCGAGCAGCAGCAGGCCGCCGAAGGCCAGCTGGTAGCCGTTCACCACCCAGCTCAGCCCGGCCGGCGAGAAACCCAGACGGGACTGGATGTCGGGCATGGCGACCGTGACGATGCTGCCGTCCAGCACCGCCATCAGGGCACTGGCGGCGATCACGGCGAGGGCTAGGCGCCTTGTGCTGCCGGCGCGGGGTGCAGGGGATGCGGGGGATTCGAGGGACATGCGATCACTCCTGGACGCGGGAAGTCGGGACGCGGCCGGGTGCCGGGGTGGCGGGCTCGCGGGATGCCGGCCTGCCGAGCTACCGGCCTGCCAGCCTGCTGAGCTGCTGAGCTGTCGGGCTGTCGGGCTTGCAAACTGCCGAGTTGCCGAGCCGCCTAGCCACCGTGCTGCTGCGCTGTCGGCCTAGCAGGTTGGCGGGTTGGCGGGTTGGCGGGTTGGCGAGCTGCACCGTGTTGCCGTCATGAATGACCGTAGCGGATAGTTTTGAAGCAGACAATCCCTCTCGGGAAGATCTGCTGGCGGAGTTCTCGCGGAGTAGACTGGCGCCATGACCTCCCTGGCCCCCGCGCATCCCGCAGGCGCTGTGGCGTGTACGGCGCCCGACCTGTCCTTCCTGCTCGACCACACCTCCCACGTGCTGCGGACCAAGATGGCCGCGGCGCTGGCCGAGGTCGGTATGACCGCGCGCATGCACTGCGTGCTGGTCAAGGCGCTGGAGGAGGAGCGCACGCAGATCCAGATCGCCGAGATCGGCGACATGGACAAGACCACGATGGTGGTGACCGTCGACGCCCTGGAGAAGGCGGGGCTGGCCGAGCGCCGCCCCTCAGCCACCGACCGCAGGGCCCGGATCATCGCCGTCACCGACACCGGCGCCGAGATGGCGAAGCGGACGCAGGAGATCGTCGATCGCGTACACGCCGAGGCGATCGGTTCCCTGCCGGAGGAGATGCGCCCGGTGTTGCTGGAGGCGCTGAAGCTGCTGACCCGTGGCCACCTCGCGACGCCGGAGGAAAGTCCGGCGGGGGCGCGGCGGGCTCGGCAGGCGTGAGGATCCCGTATGCGAGAGACCTGCCCGCGAAGGTTCCGACTCGCTCGGCGCGCGTGCGGATACGGGCTCTGACCTGCTGCTGAAGATGTGGAGCGCCGCGGCGGGGGGCGTCCCAGGCCCGCCCACGCCGCGACGCTTGGAGTCATCAGAGCATGAGTCCGTTAAGCGGGCTTTAAAGGAGACCATTCTGTGCTCATCTGCGGGAACACCGAACCGCCCGCCCGACGTGGCCGCGGCTCAGGGAGGAGGGCTGAGCGGCCTCGTCGGACGGGCGGTCCGGGTCTTGCATCCCACACACCAGACGCCGCGAAGGGCGTCTCCCACCGGTCCACTTTCGGGGGTCTTCAAATTTGACCCGACGCCCCGGTCCGAAAGGACCGGGGCCCAGCATGGCCGTCTCGTCAGCAGCCACACCGTCCGGGAGTCGGGCTCTCCCGGGTTTTTCGGGGGTGAGATAACTATGACCCGGCTGTCCCTCGGTTTCGCTGAGACCGCTGTGAGAAAACCCTGAGAAAAGAAATCGCAGGTAGAGGCCGGTGCGTTACCGAACGTATATCAACGCTGAAGAGCGTCCGTTGAGGTAAGGAATCCCGCAATGAGTTCCCTGAGTTCGGCGCGATGGCCCCAGAGTGCGCCAGCCTCGTCGAAGACGGTCAGGCGGGCCGTCGGGAGCGCGTCCGCGATGCGGCGTGCGGCCTCGACCGGGTGCGCCGGGTCGCCCTCCTGGGCGATCACGAGCACCGGGATCCGGACGGCGCGCAGCCGCTCCAGGCCCTGCGGGTCCAGTGGCACAGCGGCGGCAAGCGGGAGCCAGCGTCGAGGGTCGCCGTCCTCGGCGATGAGTTCTTTGGCGCGGCGCTCGGCCCAGGCTTCGGCGATGCGGGTGTCGCGGACCGCGAGCGGCTGCGTGCGCAGCAGGGCGTCGGCGACGCCCAGCGCGTCCGCGGCGGCCAGCCGGTCGGCAAGGTCGCGATGCGGGGCGACGGCCTCGGGGCGGCGCGGGACGTCGGCGACGGCCGGCAGGTAGAGCACCACGCGCTCGAAGCGGTCGGGGGTACGGCTGAGGATGCGCAGAAGCGTGGCCGCGCCGAGGGAGACGCCGAGGGCGGCGGTGGCGTGCTCGTGGTCGGCGACGGCGAGCGCGGCCGCGGCGAGGGTGTCGTAGCCGAGCGGATCCGGGCCGGTGGAGCGGCCGTGGCCGGGCAGGTGCGCGAAGACCTTGCGGCCGGGGACGCCGGAGGCCAGGGGGCGGGTGTCCTCGATGGAACCGGCCAGGCCGTGGAGGAAGAGGGTGGTCGGGGGCGCCGGGGTGTCGGCGGAGGTGTCGGCGCAGGCGCCGTTGTCGGCACCGGCGCTGGAGCCGGCACTGGTATTGGAACCGGCGCCGGCGCACGCGTACTCGACGATCCCGCCGCCGGCCGGGCCGGCGTAGGGCAGCGTCAGGGTCCTCACCAGGGGCCGTACGGACCCTGGTTGCTGCCGCTCTTGCGGTTGCCGCCGGAGACTTCCTTCAGTGCCGGGCGGACGTCGACCCAGTACACCATCGCGACGACCACGCCGATGATGGTGAACAGCAGGCCCAGGATCAGGTTCGCGGCGATGGCCACGGTGAGGATGATCAGCCAGCCGGGCTTGGTGAGCTTGCCGGCGGCGCGGTAGGCGTCCTCGCGCCGCATGGCGGCGTCGACGAGGACGACGACCTGCCCGACCAGCACGGCCAGGGAGATGATGGCGAGGAAGCTGGAGAGGCCGTCGCGCAGGGCGGAACCGATCATGTCGCCGTCCTCCTTCTAGGGTTGCGGCCCGGAGGCCTGCCGGTCGTTACGTTCAACGTACGCGACCGGCGGGCTCGTTCCCAGTCTCCTCGCGATCTACCACGCGATCTACCAATGGTGAGGCGATCAAGGTTGAGGCGATCGATGGTGAGGCGATCCATCGACGGCTCGCCGCGGCGCTCAGGCCTGGTCGGCCTTCTTGGCGGCGGTGCCGTTGGCGGAGCGGCGGGGCGTGGCCTTCTTGGCGGTGGTGCCGGCGGCCTTGGGCTTGGGCTGCTCGGCGGTGGCCTTCGGAGCGGCGGCGGGCTTGGCGGCGGAGGCGTCGGCCTTCGGCGCGGCGGTAGTGGCGGCGGCAGCGGTGGGCTTGTCGGCGGCCTCGGTCTTCGGCTCGTCGTCCTCGATCACCACGACCGACTCGACCCGCACCGGCTCGGCACCGCTCGTCTCCTGCACCGTGACGACCTCGACGTCGGTGACCCGGCCCGCGAGCACGCGCTCGACGACGGCCTTGCCCCGCTCGGAGTAGCCGTCGTAGGTCTCCACGGCCTTGCCCGCGACCTCCAGGGCCCGGCCGACCTGCATGAGCAGCAGGGTCTGGGCCTTCTCGCGCGCGGCGCGCAGGTCCGGCTCGGCGATGCGGTCGCGCAGCGCCTTGGCGTCGTCCTGCAGCTGCCCCAGCGCGATCTTCGACTGCACGGTCTCGGCGACCCCGGCGACCTTGCCGGCCACGGAGGTGGCGACCTCGCCGGCCTTGCCCCCGGCCTCGCTCAGCAGCGAGGGGGCGTCCTTGAGCGCCGACACGGCGGCGTCCCCGACGCCGGCGGCGAAGTAGAAGGGCTTGGGGTTGGTGACGGTGGTCGTCACGGTCTTGCGGGCGCTGTCCACGAGGTTCATGAGGATGCCTCTCGATTCACTGCTCGGTGAGCCCGGCCTTCGCCGGACCATGGGTGGTTTCGGTGGATTCGTCGTCCGGGGCGGCCGGCTCGTCCGCCACCGCCGCATCCCGGGCGCTCTCAATACGGAACGCCTCATAGATGTCGAGCAGCGCACGCTTCTGCCGCGCGTTGAGCCACGGATCGCCCGCCACGGCGGAGCGCACGTCACGGCCGTCGGTCGCCGCGTCCCCATCGACGTCGACGCCCCCGTCCAGCAACCCGGCCCGCACATAAAGCGTCTCGGCCGAGATCCGCAGCGCCTTGGCCAACTGCTGCAGGATCTCCGCACTGGGCTTGCGCAACCCCCGCTCGATCTGACTGAGGTAGGGGTTCGACACCCCCGCGGCCTGCGCCAGCTGCCGCACGGAGTACTGCGCGTTGCGGCGCTGCTCGCGGATGTACTCGCCGAGCGGTCCGATCGGGATGGCTCCCAGGGGGTTGTGGGGCATGGGTTCAGGGTGGCACGCGAGTGCTTGCAATTGCAAGCGGGTGCTTGCTGGTGTGACGAGGGGCACGTCGTCGAGTTCGTATCTCAGAGCCCGTACTGATGCCGGGGGCGCTCCGTAACCGCGCGACGACGGCCCAGCGTCCGCCACCCCTCCGCGACGGCAAAATCACCCAATCCCTGGCGGTGTTTTTCCGGTGGCCGTTCCCTTGGCGGGCTGCTCCGAGTGGCCTCGCGGGCCCGGCGGATGCCCTTCCGGAGCCTCGGAAAGCGCCCGAAATAAAGACGCCGATACTCGCCACCCCCGCGCCATACGCCGCGGGATTCGTCTTTGACCTGCGGTGGAAGGCTCAGTGCCAGGCATCTACTACGATGCGTAGTCAGTTTTCTTATGTGGTTTTGACATCGGACATGCCACTCTGAGAGCCCTCCGAGGGAGCCCGACCCTCGGCGGTGTGCGAGTGCAGACCCGCGCGCCTGCCCGGCCCCGCTCCGTTCGCGTCCCCGCGTGATCGGTTGTGCGGGGCCGGGTCCTTTTTCGGCGTTTCTTCCGCTGCTTCGCGCCGGGCGTGTTCCTCCTCACACGTGGCCGTCGCGCGGGGGTTCACTAGTGTGGTCCGGCACGCATCGCGCGTGCTCAAGCCGCCTGTCTCACACCTCAGTCGCCTCTGAACCCGCTGCGGGGCTGCCACGTAGAGTCATCCGATGATCGGACCGTCGTGCGGTGCCCGCCCCGCCGGGGAATGCGCCGCCGAGGTCCTGCCGTTGCATCGTTGTCGGCCACGGCCGCCGGCCACGTTCGCGTGGCCCGGTTGCGCGCCTGTGACGACGCCCCCGGATGGCCCCGATGTAGGAGGTAGAGCGCCGTGGAATCGCTGCCCAGGCGTGTGGCGCTCCTTTCCGTGCACACTTCTCCGCTGCACCAGCCGGGTACCGGCGACGCGGGAGGCATGAACGTCTACATCGTCGAGCTCTCGCGCCGGCTGGCCGATCTGGGCATCGAGGTGGAGATCTTCACGCGGGCCACCACCGGCGCGCTGCCACCGGCCGTGGATCTCGCGCCCGGCGTTCTGGTGCGGCACGTCACCGCCGGTCCCTATGAGGGCCTGTCCAAGGAGGACTTGCCGGGGCAGCTGTGCGCCTTCACCTCCGGCGTCCTGCGGACCGAGGCGATGCACGAGCCCGGCTACTACGACCTGATCCACTCCCACTACTGGCTCTCCGGCCAGGTGGGCTGGCTGGCGAAGGAGCGGTGGGGCGTCCCGCTCATCCACTCCATGCACACCCTCGGCAAGGTCAAGAACGCCGCGCTCGCGCTCGGTGACGATCCCGAGCCGACGGCCCGGCTGGTCGGCGAGGACCAGGTCGTGGACGCCGCCGACCGGCTGATCGCCAACACCGACCAGGAGGCCTCCGAGCTGGTGCGGCTCTACGGGGCCGATCCGGAACGGGTCTCGACCGTGAACCCCGGGGTGGACCTGGACCGCTTCCGTCCGGGGGACAAGCGCGCGGCGCGGGAGTCGTTGGGGCTGCCGGCGGACGCCTCGGTCCTGCTGTTCGTCGGCCGGATCCAGCCGCTGAAGGCCCCGGACGTGCTGCTGCGGACCGCCGCCGAGCTGATAGCCCGCGACCCGGAGCGGCGCGAGAAGCTGGTCGTCGCGGTGGTCGGCGGGCCGAGCGGGTCCGGGCTGGCCGAGCCCACTCACCTGCACCGGCTGGCGCGCCGGCTCGGCATCGCCGACGTGGTGCGCTTCGTGAAGCCGGTGGACCAGACCCGGCTGGCCGACTGGTACCGGGCCGCGGACATAGCGGTCGTGCCGTCCTACAGCGAGTCCTTCGGGCTGGTCGCGATCGAGGCGCAGGCCTGCGGTACGCCGGTGGTGGCGGCGCGGGTCGGCGGGCTGGCCACCGCGGTGGCCGACGGCCGCTCCGGCACGCTGGTCACCGGGCACGACCCCGGGGACTACGCCACCGCGACCGCCCGGCTGCTCGACACGCCGCACCTGCTGGCCGACTACGGCGAGAACGCCGTCGAGCACGCCGCGCGCTTCGGGTGGTCGGCCACGGCCGCCGCGACCGCCGACGTCTACAGCCGCTCGATCGAGGATCTGCGCGCGCTCCGGTACCGGGAGTTGTGCGCCGGGCAGTAGCGGTAGCGGCGGCAGCAGGGCGGTATCCGCACCAGCCTCAGTAGGGCGGGAGTTGCCCGGCGCCGCGTCGGCAATAGGGTCGTCCCATGGGTGGTGATCGAGAAAGCCTCAAGGCCGCCGCGCGCGCGGCGGTGCGGGACGCGGTGGCCGACGCGGGGGTCGAGTACGAGCAGCCCGACGAGGGCACGTTCGTCGTGAAGCTCCCCGGCGAGCACAAGCTGTGGACCACGTGCTCGCTGGTGGTCGGCGACCATACGCTGTCGCTCAACGCCTTCGTGGCGCGCCGTCCTGACGAGAACCACGAGGGCGTCTACCGCTGGCTCCTGGAGCGCAACACCCGGCTCGGCTCGCTGGCCTTCGCGCTGGACCGGCTCGGCGACGTCTACCTGGTCGGTCGGCTGCCGCTCGGCCTGATCACCGCCGAGACCGTGGACCAGCTGCTCGGCGAGGCGGTCGCGGCCTCCGACTCCTCCTTCGACCAGCTGCTGGAGCTGGGTTTCGCCTCGGCGATCCGCCGCGAGTGGGAGTGGCGGACCTCCCGCGGGGAGTCGCTGGCGAACCTCGCGGCGTTCCGCCATCTCATCGAGCGGACACCCGACACCCGGGACGAGAGCGGGCCCGTACCCCCGAAGTAGGCTGGCGCCATGACCGCCGAATACCGCCTCATCCTGCTCCGCCACGGCGAGAGCGAGTGGAACGCCAAGAACCTGTTCACCGGCTGGGTGGACGTCAATCTCAACGCCAAGGGCGAGGCCGAGGCCGTGCGCGGCGGCGAACTGCTGCGCGAGCACGACCTGCTGCCGGACGTGGTCCACACCTCGGTGCTCCGCCGCGCGATCCGCACCGCGAACCTGTCGCTGGAGGCCGCCGACCGGCACTGGATCCCGGTGCGCCGCAGCTGGCGCCTCAACGAGCGGCACTACGGCGCGCTGCAGGGCAAGGACAAGGCCGCGACCCTGGCGGAGTTCGGCGAGGAGCAGTTCATGCTCTGGCGCCGCTCCTACGACGTCCCGCCGCCGGCCCTCGCCCTGGACGACAAGTACTCGCAGTTCGACGACGCACGCTACGCGGGCCTCCCGACCGAACTGCGCCCGCAGACCGAGTGCCTGAAGGACGTCGTCGGCCGCATGCTGCCGTACTGGTACGACGCGATCGTCCCCGACCTGCGCGGCGGCAACACCGTCCTGGTGGCCGCGCACGGCAACTCCCTGCGCGCACTGGTGAAGCACCTCGACGGCATCTCCGACGCGGACATCGCGGGCCTGAACATCCCCACCGGCATCCCGCTGCTCTACACGCTGGACGCCGACTTCCGCCCGACGAAGACCGGCGGCGAGTACCTGGACCCGGCTGCTGCGGCGGAGTCGATCGAGGCGGTCAAGAACCAGGGGAAGAAGTAGCATCGAGGCACGAAAGAGCCCCCTACCAGCCGGAATGGCGTCGGTAGGGGGCTCTTGATCTGCTCTGGGCCGTCTTTGGGCCGTCAGGCCGGCGGGCCGAACTTGTCGTAGACCGCAGCGACAGCCGCGCGCGATCTCTCCTTGCTGTTGGGCATGAGGTGCGCATAGACCCGGAGGGTCAGGCCGGGGTCGGTGTGTCCCATGTACTCGCTGACGGCCGTGATGCTCTCGCCAGCGTCGAGGAGCACCGAGGCGTAGAAGTGCCGGAGCGCGTGCATTCCGTGCTCACGGGCAGCCGCATGAGTCTTACCCTTCGCCGGCCGGGGGATCACGCCGACATCTACGAGAGCGTGCTTCCACTGGTCAGTGTTGAACGACCCTCGCCAAACGATGCCACCGCCAGGGCCAGTGAAGATCAGTCGTTTGGTGACCTTCGGGCCGTCCACCTTTCCCCAGGGCAGCGTGATCTCAACCGGCTTGAAGGCGTCCATGTGTGCACGTAGAGACTCTGCGACCGGCTTCGGTAGGGGAACGTCTCGAACCTTGCCACCCTTGGGAAGCGCGAAGATCGGCTTGCTTCGACTGAGCTTGAGTTGGTGGAGAACGTGCAGCGTGTCCGACTCGAAGTCGAGTTCATCCACGGATACGCCCAAGATCTCGCCTTGACGCAGACCGCAGCCGGCGCCCAGATCAACCGTCGAGCCGTAGCGGTCGGGAAGTGCCGAACGGACCGCGAAGACGCGTTCAGGCGCCCACGGAGTGAGTCGTTTCCGCTCGATCGATGGAGGCCGGACCGACGAAGCAGCAAACGGGCTTCGAGGCAGGAAACCGTCATCCACGATCGCGCTCATGACGGTACGCACGTTGGCGTAGATTACGCCGATGTAGGCCGCTGACAAGCGGTTCTCTTCCAGCTGAGCAACCCAGGTGCGGATGTGGCGAGGCTGGAATGAGCCGATCGGACGTGATCCGATATGCGGATATGCGTGACGCCGAAGCTGTGACTCCATGGATGCCTGCGTGTTCGGATCGCCGCTGTTGGTCTTCAGCCACTCCTCGGCGTACTGCCGGAACGTGACCTTTACCGTCTTGGGGTTGATATAGATTCCCCGAGACATGTCCGCTTCGATGTTGGTCAACCACTCTTCGGCCTTGCGTTTCTGTCGGTCCGGGAAGCTCTTGTTCTTTTCAGTGCCGTCCGGGCCGATGTAGCGAGCGCGGTACCGCAGGCCCGTGCCGTAGCGGTCGGACTTGACCCGGATGGGTTTCCCGTCCAGACCAGCCTCGGTCTTATACCAGCGGTCTTGGATGTGGCCAGCCATATCAGCGCTCCTGCTCGACGAGGCCAGCGATCCACATGTGCACGTCGGCGGGGTCGTATCGCAGGTGCTTGCCGACGCGGAATGCCGGTGGACCGGTGCGCTTGCGTCGCCACTGATACAACGTCTCTACCGAGGGCAGCGCGAGGAGTTCGGCCAGATCTTCTGGGGTGAGGTAGCGTTCCGGGAGCGCGATTGTCATTGCCGATCCTCCTGGTCAGGCTGTGATTTCGGGTACACGTCGGGATGTCCACGGCCGACGAATGACCAGTCGTTGACGACGAGGATGGTCGATTCGTCGTAGAGGTCGAGGTCTGGAACGTCGGCACGTTGAGCGGCCTGGTAGTCGGCCCGTTCGGTGCGGAGGGCACCGAGCGTGGTGGAATAGGTCCGCGACTTCGTGGAGAAGTGCCCGCGGAAGCCGAGCATGTGAGCCCACTTGCGAAGCTTCAGCTCGGCGAGTTCGGGCATGCCGCCGAGTCGCCAGCAGGTCTCGATCAGCCGACGAGCATGCGGCGTGAGGTCGAAGCGGTCGAGGTTGGCGCGGGTGCCGTAGCTACGGCAGTCCCCGCAGGCCAGTTCGCGAGTCGAGGCGGTTCCGTCTTCGGACTTCACGTCCAGGACGACGAAGCCGTGGCCGGCGCAGCGACGGCAGGCGATGGGCGAGAGGTCGAGGCCGGCGGCTTCGGCGGCTTTGGTGGCGTACTTGGCGATGTAGCGGGCAACGGCCACATCGGACAGTGCCGACGCGGCTTCGGCGTTGAGGTCGGTCGCCGAGATCAGGCGCACGTCAAGCTGCCGGCCCCAAGCCAGGGCACGAGTGGGAACGGTCGAGGCGTCGGGGGTATCGACGGTTGCGCGGCGAACGCCGATCTCGACGGCTTCGGCGAGCATGTAGATAGGGATGCCGGACGGAGCAGGCGAGCCGGGACCGTGCGGCCCGTCGAGGCGGATCACCGCGTGGAAGTGGACGAGGCCCCGAGCCTGGTATTCGGCGACTTTGGCGAAGACGACCGTGAACCGCCGAGCGGCTTCGGCGCGGGTCAGGCCGAGCAGCCGAGCCAGGGCACGACGAATCTCGGTCGTGGTACGGGACCACAGCGCGGAGGCCATCGCGTTGAACAGGGCGTGACCCGTGTAGTCGTAGGTGTCGGGGTTGAGCGGACTCCCGATCAGCAGGTCATCGGGGCCGTGCCAACGTCCGCAGGAGGGACCGGTACGGCGCGGGTGGCAGGGTCGACGCTGGCCTTTCTTGTCCGGGCCGAGGTGGACCGGACCGAACGACGGAGCGGTGAGCGTGACGAACAGCCGCGGATTGTCAGCGACGACCGCAGACACCTCCTTGCCGCCGCGGAGGCCGGCGACGATGAGGTTGTACGTGTCGTACTTGTAGAGCGTCGAGCAGGCTTCGCAGTGGGAGGCACGGCGGTTGCCGCAGGCCATGACGAGGACGCCGCCGGGCATGGTTGCCGAGTTGAGTTCGTGCAGAACTGTCCCCGAGGGCTTGTGCCAGATGCGGCGGACGCCGGCGAGCTGAATTGGCTGATCGCAGCGGCCCGAGGTCTGCCGGATGCCCTCAGCCTCAGCGATCCTGGCGAAAGTGGCCAGGTCGCTGAGGTTGTCGAGGTCGAGCACCGTCACGCGGCCCTCCGAGTTTCGGCTTCGGCACTGTCGAGGACTTCGCGGTCAGAAGTGATGCGAACCGGCTCCAGAGCGAGGGATGGAGGAGTCATCAGCGCGTCACGTCGGTCAGCGCTTTCGAGTTGCCAGACGTGGTACTCGGCGGCGTTGACGCGCAGGTCAGCAGCCTTCAGTTCGGCCATGGCGGTGATGCGCGCGGCTTCGAGCTTGGCCTGAGCCTTGATCGAAGCGACGGCCACGGCGGTTTGCCCCCCGATGACCGCGAGGCTCTGCGCGTGCGCGCGGTCAGCGTCGCGCTGGTCGTATTCCTCGCGGACCGTGCGACGTTCGCGGACGTGTCGACGCGCCGTGATCCAGCCGGTCACCGTGGCGACGCCCCAGACGATCAAGGGTTCTGACATGCCGGCGGGGTAGGCCATGGCTCCGATGCCCAAGCACGCACCGGAGAGCGCCAGGCACGTCCCGGTCAGAAGCGGGTCACGGGTGGCCGAGGCATGGCCAGCACTGGCGAGCCCGAGCAGGCATCCGGCAGCGACGGGGATCATGTCGCCGATCGAGTGCCGAGCACCGTTCTCGCTCCAGTACCGCGCCACGGCGAGCATGCCGGTTGTAACAGCGGGACTGACCAGCGCCAGGGCGACCGATGCCGGGGAGACCAGCGAGCGGGGACGCGGGGCCGACGCGGGCACCTGGTAGGGAACGGCAGACGGCTCGGAGGTTGTCAGGTCGGTCATTGGTCAGCCCTCCTTTTCAGGCGTACAGGTGTGTGTGGATGGTGTGGGCGAGCGGTTCGGAGATCCGGAGCTTGGTCCGCAGAGCCGCCGTGTCGATCGGCTCGCCGTTGACGCGCTCGTATTCGTCAGCGATGGTGCGCGCCCAGTCGAGGAGTGCGGGAGCGACCGAGGGCGCCTCAGCCGGCGCAGCGGGCAGCGCCAAGACGGCAGGCTGGCTGGCAGCCTGGACCGGTGTTGCGGGAACAGTCGGCGGGACCGGAGCGACCGCGGACTGTTCGGCTTCGACCGACTCGACCAGCTCGACAGCGGGAGCCGACTCGTCACGGTGGCTCAGCAGCGTGCAGGCCAGAAAGGCAACCGCCGGCCAGACACCGAGGCACACGGCCAACGGGCGATCCATCTTGTTGTCCCAGGACGACACGATGTTCGCCGCCAGCGACGCGGCGAGACCGAGCAGGAACGTGAGCCAGGCGAGCATCTTGGACCCGCTGTCCTTGGCGACGATCTTCCGGTACGCCGCGACGGTGAGCAGGTCGACGGACAGGGGGTAGAGCCACGCCTTCCAGCCGTCCTGGCCGTGGCCGGCGGCAAGGTCGTGAATGTGAGAGAAGGACAGGGAGCCGGTCAGGACAGCCTGGAACAGCACGCCATCCGTGAATCGCCGCAGCTTGCCCATGTCAGTCGCCTCCCTTCGAGGTGATCGGGTGCGGCTCGTCGAGCCGGGCTGACAGGTAGTAGCGGACCGAACCGGAAGTCCGTGCCCGCATGGCACCGGAGACGGACGCCACGTCCACGCCGGTCAGGGCACGGAGGTAGTCGAGGAGACGGGCGATCTCGTCGGACGGGCCGATGGCGCGAAGCTCGATCATCGGAATCACGCGGCCTTTCCGGTGGTCACGCCAGCACGGCGGAGCCGGTAGACGATGCGGTGCGACAGCGCGGCGGTGTTGAGGCTCAGGGCTTCGCCGACGAGGCGACGGGCGTCGATCCCGGTCACGTCACGCGGGTAGGGGACGTAACCGAGTTTCAGCGCGAGCCAGGTCAGCTCGGCCTCGTTCAGCTCGATCGGGTGGCCGTCGCGGGCACGGTCGACCGCGACGAGGTCGACCGGCCCCAAGGGGGTGTCAACGGTGAGGCCGTCCGAGGGGATCGACGGCTCCCAGAGGTCGACGCGCGGGATGGTCACGTTCCGTCCTTTCTCTAGAATCCGAGCCGGGCGGCTCCCCCGGACCACCAGCGCCAAGTCACGGCGTTGATGGCCAGGGCAGTTGTCCGGATCGCCGGTCACACGCCGCCGTTCTTTTCGGCGCAGACCTTGTGAGAAGCGCGACCCGCGGAGTCGCGGAGGATGGTCCCGTTGCCGCAGTACCGGCACGGTCCCGAAGTCGGGCAGTAGTGAGAGCTGTCCGACCAGTCCAAGACCCGAGTGCCGTCCGGGAGGTCGTAGGGCTCGTGTGCCTTGTGCTGGCGACTCATGACGATTCGCCGGAGCCCAGGCAGGTCAGACAGATGGCGGACTCGCCCTCGATGCGACGGCGCCGGGTAGCCGGGAGAGCTACGACGCCTTCGCCCTTGCAGGAGTTGCAGGGGTTAGCAGCCGGCGGAGTCGGCACCGATTCGGAGGTCTTGACCGTCGCCTTACGCGGCATGGCTCAGCACCACGGGGGCGGGGTCCGCGTGCGCGATCGGCGACCAGATCTTGAGCGTGCCGCCGGTCGGGATCGCCACCTGGACGTCCAGGGTTCGGAAGGTGCCGCCGTTGTATTCCTCGATCGGCCCGCTCAGGAAGAACTGACCGCCGAGCAGCCCGGCCAGCGTGAGCAGCCGCTCGATCACGTCGCTCTCGGCGACCCGGTACGCGGCCAGGTACACGGTCACGCACGTCTCGCCGTCGGTGTTGATGTCGATGCGCGTGCTGTGCGGGTCGTCTAGTTCCGGCAGGAACGAGATCTCGTCCAGGTACCGCGACACCTGGCGCAGCGTCGCGGCCACGCCGTTGATCGTGCATCTCATCAGAGTTCTGCCTTTCTCGTTCGACTTTGGGCATGGAGCGGGTAAGGACTTGGCGCGAGGAGGTCGCGCCGACCTTGGTGGTTTGGTGAGCGGGCTACTTGCCTTTGCTCTATCCCTAGTATGTCCTAGGACGTACTAGTTCACAAGAGGTCGAGGCAAGATTCTTTGCCCTAGGCGACGTCGCCGAGCAGGTGAGGCCCACCGAGCTGCGAGCGGATCAGTTCGAGCGGATCGGCCACGAGGTCCGCCGTGGCGTCAGCCATCGCTGCGGAGTCCTCATCGCTGACGTACGGCGTCCGGACGAGGGTGAAGCCCGGTCGGCCCTCAGCGACCATCGAGGCAACACCGATGTACGCGGCGTCTTGTAGCCGCCGGGGGTGCGCGTGCGGGTACTCAGAAATGTCCGCGCCGAGGATCGCCACGGTCGCTTCAGAGGTCCGCTGTGCGTAGCTGATCGCGACTTGGCAGTTGTCGCGGATCTGGGTCGGGATCGCGTCGCCGGTTGCCTTCTGAGTCGCCAGGAGGACCTGAAGGCCGACGTTCCGGCCCTTGCGCACGACCTCTTCGACCAGCCGGGTGAACTCGGCAGCATCGGCGACAGCCTTCTGTGACGCCTTATCCCCCGAGGTGGCCTTTGGCGCGTAGAAGAACGTGTGCGCCTCATCGATCACGACGACGACCAAGGGCCATTGCGCCGAGGGGCCGACGTGCCACATGTTCTTGACGCCGAGAATCTGCTTGATGCCCGCCTGGCGGGCGAGCAGGAGCTGATGCACCTGACGCATGATGCCGATGGCGTGTTCGCGATCGTCCTTGCCGAACAACCACGCCCGCGGAGCCAGGTCGTCATAGTCGGGTCCGCCCTTGCCATCGAGGAAGACGAACTGGACAGCAGGCGACGGGGCGAGCTGACAGAACCGCGAGGCGATGAGCGAGGACTTGCCGAAGCCGGCGAGTCCGGCGAGAGCCATTCCGGAAACGCCCGACGACCTTATAGTGACCGGCTCGGCGTTCGCGTCGCGCCCGATCGCCCAGGACTTCAGGTCCACGGACTTCGGACTCAGGTCAGGCTTCAGCGTCCACGGCTCGGTCAGCGGGTCGAGCAGCAGCGCGCGGACGATCAGCCGACCAGGCTTCAAGGGCAACACCTGGACCTGATGGACGCGCCAGGCGTGAGCCAGGTATTCGGCTGCACCCTGCCACTCTGCGAGGCCGATCTTGCCGATGGTCTTGACCTCGATGGTCAGACCGAACCGGTCAGCGCGAACCTTGATCGCCGGTATCAGTGTGCGGGGACGCTCAGCCTTGGAGCGGTACTCGCCATCGAGGGGGACGGCCGATCCGACCTTGGACGCGTGATCGGTCTGGTAGAGACCGACGCGCATCGCGGTCTTCTTCCAGGTGGCCCGGACGCGCCAGGCCAGGCGGAGCGCGGCCCTTCGATCGCGATCCGAGCGGATATAGGAGACGCCCGACGCCATGGCTGGCAGCACTGCCGCACAGCCGAGGACTTCGGGGACTATCAACGTGCCGACCATGTGCGAGCCTCCCCGCGGATCAGAAGGACGAGAGAGCGGCCACCCCGGTAGAGCAGACGGCCGAGAAGGAACGCCGACCAGGCCAGTTCCTTAACCAGAACGACAAGCCAGTGGCCGGCCAGCGAACGCGCGACGGTGAGCGCGACCACCAGGCCGACCACGACCAGAGCGGCGACCAGCATCCGGGAATCAGCCCTTGACGATCTTCAGGGCCGACGCCTTGTAGACGTACCAGGCCCTGCCGTTCTTCACGTCGGTGACCAGCGTCAGGCCGATCGCCTTGACCTTGGTCCCCATGTCGACGGCTTCCGTCAGGCCCGGCTGCGGGACCGTGACGCGCATGGTCAGCGGGTTACCGCCGTCGATCGGCATGACCAGCGAGACGTCGTACAGCGGGACGTCCGTACCCCGCTCCAGCGCGTGAGCGCCGCTCTCGCGGTCGACCTGGGGGGTGGCCGGGCCGATGGCGAGCAGGTCGCGGGTCGAGTCCAGAGGAGCGATGAGCATTAGTGACCTCCCGGTCGGTTGGGGTTCTACACCTATGATGCCCTAGTACATACTCCAGCGCAATAGGGTGACTCAAGATCCTTCGTCTTATGGCGTACTAGCTCGTATGCTGGCGTCATGACCGTCAGCGCCGATGACCCCCGCCCTCCGCGCATTCAGATCGCGGACGCGCTTCGAGAAGAAATCGCTAGCGGGCAACTGCCGGCGGGCAAGCGATTCCCGACGATCCGTGACCTCACGTCGAGGTTTGGCGTCGCGCAGAACACGGTTCAAGCAGCCGTGGAGATCTTGAAGTCCGAGGGTCTGGTGGCGTCATACGGCAACCGCGGAATGTTCGTGGAGGACCCCGCCGATTCGAAGGAGCCGGCGGGGTCGCCCGAGTTTGTTGCGATCAGTCGTCACCTTGCGGCACTAGACGAAGCCGTGAGGTCGATGGCCGAGCGGTTGCAGGAGCTTGAGACTGAAGTTCGGTCCGCCAGAGGTCAAGCTCAGTAGCCAATTTCGTTGCGGACTCGATCAGTTTCGCCACGCTGGCGGAGGTGGCTTCCAGGCGAGCCAGCGTCCTAGCCATCTCGCCCCGAGTCATCGCCATTGATCGTTCCCTTCGTGAGTCATGGGTCGTGCAGTCTGGGAATGCGTCCGCGCACGGCCCTGTGTGACAGTCCGAGGCACGAAGAACCGCGCAACCCGGTAGGCCGACAAAACAGCCTCCAAGAGAAGGCCCACCACGCAGGGGTCCGTTGCGAAACCCGAAGCCGAGATCTTTTGGATCTCTTGGCTTCCGCCCCTACGTGGGGTTTGATGTCCATGACCACTAGTCAACAGGTAGGACACTGATACGCCCATGTACCGGGAGCGCACTCACGGTGCACTCACCATGCACTCCGCATGCACTCTGGTGACGACAGCGGGAGGGACCACGTGGATGTTGTCGAGGAGTGGTCAGGGAGCCTCGCCTGTTCACTCCAAGCCGCCCTCCGAATGACGAACGAAGGGTTTGCCAACCACCTTGGCGTTGCCGTCCGCACCGTCGCGACGTGGCACGCGGACCCGGATGTGATCCCACGTGCGGAAATGCAACAGCTACTTGATACGGCCCTGGAACGGTCACCCGATGCCACCCGGACCCGTTTCGCGTTACTGGTGGGCGCCGCCTCAAAGAGCACGATCAGCGACCCTGCCGCTCAGTCACTTCGGGTGGCCATAGCGATCGTGATGCGCGGCGATGAAGTCTTGCTGGTCTGCCGACGCGGGGATGATGCCGGCGGCATCACCTGGCAGTTTCCGGCAGGCGTTATCAAGCCCGGAGGATCACCGGAGCTGGTCGCCGTCCGTGAGACCTTGGCGGAGACGGGCGTTCACTGCACAGTGCGCCAAAGTCTCGGCACTCGCCTTCATCCGATCACAGGCGTGTTGTGTGACTACCTACTATGTGACTACTTGGCTGGCGACGCGGCGAACAACGACGTGGTGGAGAACGTCGAAGTGCTTTGGGCCGCTCGAAGTGAGGTGACGCGCTTCATCCCGGCTGAGAGGATCTATAGGCCCGTACTCAAGGCGCTGGAGGAATCGACGTGACCGCTCAGACCCCCGACGAGAAGCCCGGAATCGCGGCGGCTGTCGTTGTCGACAACGGCCGCGTGCTCTTGGTGCGCCGCAGGGTGAAGGAAGGCACGCTTTCGTGGCAACTTCCAGCCGGCGCGATCGAGCAAGGAGAGACCGCCGAGCAAGCCGCAGTTCGGGAGACGAAGGAAGAGACCGGCCTCATCGTCTCGGCGGTGACCCTGCTTGGCGCACGACTTCACCCGATTACCGGTCGCCACATGTCATACGTGGTCTGCATCGCCGAGTCTGGAGCGGTTCATGTTGCCGACGCTGATGAGCTGGCCGAGGTCGAGTGGAGTGACCGCACCGAAACCGCGGAGCGTGTCCCCGATGGGTTCTGGGAGCCGGTACAGGCGTACCTCGACTCGGCTCTGACGGTTAAGGCGTAGCCAGCAGGGCTTACAGGGGGTTGGTCGAAACTTTCTCTACGAGTATCAAGGCGCTCCGCTGCGCTACGCGCAGCCGCGCGCCCTGCCCGAGCCCGCCGCTCCTGTCTTCGCCCCGCTCACGGTCTCGGCCCTGGCGCGCGGCTTGCTGGAGGCTGGCGGACTCCATGACCAAGAGCAGAGTACGAGCCTCCGGCGGGCCGACCTCTGGAATGCCCAAGATCGAATCCAGTCGAGCGGGAAGCCGACGGATCGAGCGTGCGGACGTGGGTCGGTTCTGGGCATTCCGTCGGACAGCCATCGCGATGCGACTACCAGACCGCGCCGAGGGGTGCAAGGCGAAGGGCGTGCCTTGCACCCCTCGGCGCGGCCCGGAAGGGACAAGCCTGCCTGTCCGACGGAATGCCCAGAACCTCAGCCCGCACCATGTGGCGGTAAGCCACGGGACAGGGCACGAGCCCAGCTCCAACGCGCGTGCGTTGGCCGCCAACGTTTCATTGTCCCCTGTACAACCTTGCACAGGTTCGCCCTGTGCTAGCACAGACCTGGTACAGCTCTGTAGGATCTGGTACAGGGCGTACCAACGGCTGGTACAGCCTCGCAGAGGTCATCAGCCAGCCTAGTTGAATCGCAAGGAGTAGAGATGGACATTGATCTTGATGATCTTATTGATGAGCTTCGGCGCATCGGGTCCGATCATTCGACTTGCGAGGTTAAGAAGGCCCAAGGGGGAATCCCTGCCACGCTGTGGGAGTCAATCAGTGCTTTCGCAAATGCCGAGGGCGGTACTCTAGTACTCGGGGTAGATGAAAAGAACAACTTCGATGTGGTAGGGGTGGTGAATGCTGGCGCTACAGAAGCTGCCGTGGCGGCGATCGCCAGCGAACTTGATCCGCCAATTCGTGTCGACGTTAAGACACTTTCAACCGGTGGGAAGAACGTCGTTGTGGCAGTGATTCCAAAATTGCCACGCAATCAGAGGCCTTGTTTCAAGAAATCACTTGGCCCCTGGAACGGAGCCAGGATCCGAGTAGCCGACGGTGACAGAAAGCTCACCGAATATGAGGTCTCGATCCTTTTTGCTAACCGCGAATATCAAAAGAATGACCTGGAGCCGATTGAGGCGGCCGGCGAAGGTGATCTGGATCCAGAGGCGCTCGCTAGATTTCTACGAAGGATCCGGGAGACGAAGGCTGCGATCTTTTCACGCATCTCTGATCAAGAGGTCTTGAAAATGATGAATGTTCTCGTCGAGCACGAGGGTCGACTTCTGCCAACTCTCGCCGGCTTGCTGGCATTTGGTATTTATCCGCAACAGTTTGAACCGCAACTTGATATTACGTTCGTTTCGTATCCAACGTCGGCTCCGGGGGAATTGGGTCCACGGGGAGAGCGCTTCACTGAGAATCAGTCAATCGATGGATCTATTCCAACGATGGTTACGGAGGCTATTAGGGTACTGAAGCGAAATATGCGCCGACGCAGCATCGTGACCGGGGCTTTTAGGGTGGACGAGTATGAGTACCCCGAGGAGGTGCTTCGAGAAGTCCTCGCAAACGCTCTAGTCCATCGCGACTATTCAAAGCAAGCGCGAGGTATGCAGATTCAGATCGAGATGTATCCGGATAGGCTGATCGTGAGAAATCCCGGAGGCCTTTTTGGCCCGGTGGACGTTGGATCGCTAGGGACGTTGAATGCTTCCTCTTCCCGTAACGGCTCGCTCTTGAAGATCCTGGAAGACACGCCACTTATGGTAGATCACATGGTTTGTGAGAATCGCGGTAGTGGTATTGCTAGGATGCGATATGTGATGTCGGAGGCCGGAATGGAACAGCCGACCTTCCGTGACTATATTTCAACGTTTGAGGCAGAGTTCCCAAATCACACCCTTATTGATCAGGACGCTCTGGAGTGGCTCGGGTCTCTTGGCGGGGCGCCGTTGAGTCGTGCTCAGATGACAGGTCTGGTCATGATGCGACAGGGGCGTACTTTCACGAACAGCGAATTCCGTGTGGCGACCGGAATTGCCGATAGCCGTCTCGCGGCAAAGGAGTTGAAAGACCTAGTGGAACGTGGTCTTGTTACTCAAAGCGGAGTTAGGGGAGGCACCTCGTACAGCCTGATTTTGGACGGCGAGGAGCCAGAAGCCGAGTACATTCTCTTTTCGTCTGGCATGACGGCAAGATGGGTAACTCCTGAAGAGATGCTTACTGGTAACCAGAAGCTTGTCTATGATGCTCTGGGTCAGGGAATGCTTCAGCGTAAGGCAATTGAGGCGGCAACAGGGCTCGATAGCGCCCAGGTGGGTTCTGCCTTGGCTTCCCTGAAGGATAAGGGGTTTGTTGGCTTGGTGGGCCAACAGAGATCCCGGAGCGCGAAATGGATCCGCACAACCAAGCCGCACAGCGAGGATCCCAGCCAGGCCTAACCTGGGCCGTCCGTGGGCCGTGGGAGGTTAGCCGACGGCGACAAACGACGACAAGCGACGACAGTCCAACCCCAGCTCAGCGGCATGGTGCCGAACGGGCATGCTGGTCGCAGGAGTGGACTACAAGTCCCAGGGGAAGAAGTAGGGCAAGACGGATTCTGCTCTCACCGGAGTCGCTGCTCTCGGTGAGAGCAACCGGCCCTTGACGTGGCACGCTACGATACTGATCAGTAGTGTGCACAATCGACTACGCTGCGTGCCCGATGTGCTTACAGTGGAAGGCCACGGCCTTCGACTCGGGAAATCGCATGGGGTACTGGCAGCGACATAAAAAGGACCACGAAGAGGTCCTCGAACTCTTTCATCGCAACGGGTGGACCATCAAGGATCCGCCCACGTACTACACACTCAAGTGCCCCTGTGGGGCGCACATGAGGTGGTATCACCTCACGCCAAGCGGGGCAAACTACGCTAAGAATGTTGTGAGCTGGGGCAAGCGTCAACCGTGCTGGAGGAACGTGCCATGAGCATCGAGGTGCATTTGGCGCTGTCGTTCCGCGTCGACGGGCCCGAGACGGCTGAGGAACTCGAGCAGAGCGCCGGGAAGGTGATGGAGGCCCTTCTGGCGCTCGAAGAGTGCAACTCCGAGTTGAGCGACGCTGGCGTCGCCATGGACGCCGACCAGATGATCGTCGAGGTTGAGCTCAGGGTGTCCGGCTCGTCGGAACCGGAGTGCATCGAGCGAGCTTTGGCGGCAATGCGGACCGCGATCCACGCTGCGGGGCACGGCACGCCTGATTGGCAGGCCTCCAGCCACTACGCAACGCCCGACATAAGTGCCGAGGGTGCAACCGGCACTTTCCGGCGTCTGCAGTTCACAGCCAGCACCGAATAATCGTTTGCCCCACCGGTGCCGTCGTGCGAGCCTGCACGGCGGCACTGTCGTTCTCTGGAAAGGCCACGGGCATGCGCCGTCGTTCCGAAATCTTCGTTTCCCCTATGGATCGAGCTTTCGAGGACGCAATCAACCGTGCCTACTGTGAACATCGGGATCCTCGCGCATGTCGACGCGGGTAAGACCAGCCTGACCGAGCGCCTGCTCTTCGAGACCGGGGTCATCGGGCGGCTTGGCAGTGTGGATGCCGGGACCACGCAGACCGACCGTGGTGAGATCGAGCGGCGTCGGGGGATCACCATCAAGTCTGCGGTCGCCGCGTTCAGTGTCGGCGACCTGCGCGTCAACCTCATCGACACGCCTGGGCACTCCGACTTTGTCGCCGAGGTCGAGAGGGCGCTGGGGGTGCTGGACGGTGCCGTGCTGGTGCTCTCGGCCGTCGAGGGGGTGCAGGCTCACACCCGGCGGCTGATGAAGACGTTGCGACGGCTGCGGGTACCGACGCTGCTGTTCGTGAACAAGATCGACCGGGTCGGTGCGAGGCACGAAGAGCTGCTCGCGGATGTGCGCAGGCTGCTGACGCCCGGCGCCGTCGCCGTGACCGCGGCCGAGGACGCCGGGACGAAGGCGGCGCGTGTGCGGCCCGCGATCCTCGGCGCCGCCGACGCCGAGCGGCTGGCCGAGCACGACGACGCCGTCCTGGCCGCACTGGTCGACGACCGCTTCCCCGGCGAGTCCGAGCTGCGCGAAGCCCTGGCGCGCCAGACGGCGCTCGGCCGTGCGTACCCGGTCTACTTCGGCTCGGCGATCACCGGAGTCGGGGTCGCGGAACTCGTCGACGGGGTGCGTGATCTGTTGCCGCGTGCTGGCGGAGATGCCGATGGCGAGACCCGCGGCACCGTTTTCGCCATTGAGCGCGGACGTGCGGGAGAGAAGATCGCTTACGTGCGCGTGCGCAACGGCGTGCTCCGCGTCCGCGACCGCACCGAGTTCGGCACGGTCACCGGCGTGGAGGTGGTCGGACTCCAGGGCGCCGACGAGGCCCGCCCCGGCGACATCGCGAAGGTCAGGGGGCTGACGGGAATCCGGGTCGGCGACCGCTTCGGATCCGGCGAGACCGATCGATCTGTGAATGCCAACACCTCAACAGACTTCGCCACCCCAAGCCTGGAAACCGTCGTCCACGCAGCAGACGGCGACCGCACCCGCCTCCACGCCGCCCTGGTCGCCATGGCGGATCAGGACCCGCTGATCCGTACCCGCGCGCTGCCCGGCGGCGAAAGCTCGGTGCTCCTCTACGGCGAGGTCCAGAAGGAGGTCGTCGCCGCGACCCTGGCCGAGGAGTACGGCGTCCAGGCGCTCTTCGAACCGAGCCGCACCGTCTACACCGAGCGTCCCGTCGGCGTCGGCGAGTACCGCGAGGACATGACCCACGACCCCGGCACCCGGTTCCGTGCGACGCTCGGATTCCGGGTCGCGCCGGGCCAGGCGGGCAGCGGCCGGGTGTTCCGCTATGAGACCGAGCTCGGCGCGCTGCCGCCGGTGTACCACCGCGCGACCGAGGAGACCGTGCTGCGGACGCTGGACCAGGGGCTCGACGGCTGGGAGGTGACGGACGTGGTGGTGACCATGGTGCACAGCGGCTTCTGCTCGGTGACCAGCACCGCGGCCGACTTCCGGAAGCTGGCGCCGTTCGTGCTGATGCGGGCGCTGACCGAGGCCGGGACCGACGTTCACGAGCCCTGCCACGCCTTCGAACTCGACGTCCCGGCGGACACGGTCTCGGCGGTGCTGTCGGCGCTGATCGCGGCGGAAGCCGAGATCGAGCTGTCGGAGGGCGGCACGGCGTCGTGGTCCCTGCGCGGGAACCTGCCGGCGCGTACGGTGCAGGACGTCGAGAAGACGTTGCCCGCGCTCACGCGAGGTGAGGCGGTCTGGCTGTCGCAGGCGGCGGGGGACCGGCTGGTGCGGAGCCGGCCGCCGGCCCGGGAGCGGACCGACGGGAATCCGGCCGAGCTGGGGGAGTACCTGCGTCACCTGGCGTTGGAGAAGGCGTAGAGCCGTTGTGGGAGAACGCTTGGAGAAAGTACGGAGAGGCGCTAGAACCCTGAGCGCGCGGACACCGGTTGTATCTGCGTGAGATCTCTCAGGAAAGGCACCAGCCCGGAGCCCCAAGAGGAGTTCCGGGCCTTCGTCACGGGAAGTCAGGGCCACCTGAGGCGCTCGGCCTATGTGCTGTGCGGCGACTGGCACCTTGCCGAAGACCTCGTCCAGACCGCCTATCAGCGGATCTTCCGGTCCTGGCAGCGGATACGGCTGGTGGACATGCCGGACGCGTACGCGCGCCGCGTCGTCTACCGCTGCTATCTCGACAGCCGCAAGTGGCAGCGGGAGGCGGCCTCGATCGAGGCGCTGGTCGACCGGCCGGCCCAGGAGGGCGACGCCGCGATGCGGCTGACCATCCTGGCGGCGCTGGCCGAGCTGGCCCCGCGCACGCGCGCGGTCGTCGCCCTGCGCTACTGGGAGGACCAGAGCGTCGAGCAGACGGCGGCCGCGCTGGGCATGAGCCCGGGCACGGTCAAGAGCATGTCCGCGCGCGGGCTGGCCCAGCTGCGCGGGCGGCTGGGCGACTTCGCGAGCCTGCTTCCCGACTCCGTAGAAACCAGGTGAGTTGGAAATGACACCAGCGAACTCAGAGAACCGAGACACCACGGACCTGATGGTCCACGCCATGATCGGCCGGCTCTTCGACGAGCCGGAGCCGTTGCACCGCACCGATCTGGCCGACGGCGCGATCGCGCAGGGCATGGCGGTGTCGCGCCGCCGGGGCCTGGCCGTCGCCGGGGCGACGCTGAGCGTGGTCGCGGTGATCGGCGGGGTCGTCGCGATGACCGGCGGGGCGAGCCCTTCCGTCGTCGGCGGCGACTGGTCGATCAACACCGACTCCACGGCGCAGATCGCGCCGCAGGCTTACGAAGACTCCGGCCCGACGTACGCGGACCGGCAGCGGGAGATCGTCCAGCAGCTGCCGTCGGTGTTCCGCCCGTTGCTCCCGGCAGGGGTGACGGTGAGCCCGAATCAGATGCAGGCTACCGGCGTCTCGTACACGATGACCGGCGACTACGTGCCGGCGATCGTGGTGCGCTCCGGGAGCGACGACTACCTCCTGCGCTTCGACAACTCCGACAACAACGCGGGGTACACCGACGCCTTTGCGAGGACCTCCGCCCCCTCGATCGCAGTGGCCGGAGGTACGATCCGGGTGGCGGTGGTGCAGGGTGGCACCGAGTCGCCGAAGCACCAGTTCACCGCGTGGTACGAGTTCAAGCCCACCGGCTCCAAGCAGGTGTTCCGCTTCTACCTCTACGGCTCCGGCAGTGCCACCCCCATCAGTTCCACGGCTTTCAAGAAGATGGTGGAATCGCCGGCGTTCGCAAAGCTCCGGCAGCTTCTGGACCCGTCGGTCCCGGCCTCGGCCGACGCCGTCCGGCAGCGGTACGCCACCGAGGCGAAGATCAACGCCGAGGCGCAGAAGGTCCTGCCGCCGGGATTCCGGTTGAAGTTCAACCCGGGCGCGCCGGGCGCGCTCGAACTCGTCGGCCCTGGCGGGGTCAACACTTTCCAGTGGTTCAGTCTCCTGGGCAAGGACCAGCAGATTTCCTGCCCTGCCCAGTCGTTGTGTTTCGCTCCGTACAGCGGCGTAGGGCTCGGAACCAAGGTCGGACCCGACGGCAAGGCGCGGCTCGGTGTCTACGGGGGATGGACCGGGAAGTCCGCCGACTCGTCGGTCGTGATCGATGTCTTCGGCGAGTCGAAGCTGGGCGAGTCGGTGGAGCCGACGCAGATGGGCAAGCCCTTTGAGACCGCGCCTCAGGGCCCCGGGCTGACACCGCAGCAGGCCATGGCGATCGTCAAGGCGCCGGGCGCGGCGAAGGTGATCGGCGACGTCGCCAAGCTGGCCGCCTTGTACTGACCCGATGACCCCTCTGCCCTGGGTCCGCTGCTGCCCTGGGTCCGCTGACCAGTGAAGAAACAGCTCCGGCCGGCTGCCGTTCCCGGCAGCCGGCCGGAGCCGTGTCTGTCTGGTGCAAGTCGGCCCGAGTCAAGTACAGGTCGGCCCGAGTACTTCGCTCAGCTGACGGCCTCGGGGTGCTCGCCGGTCACCAGGAACACCATGCGCTTGGCCACCGACACCGCGTGGTCGGCGTACCGCTCGTAGTAGCGGCCGCACAGCGTGACGTCCACGGCGGTCTCGATGCCGTGCTTCCACTTGTCGTCCATCAGCGACTTGAACAGGCCGCGGTGCAGGCGGTCCATCTCGTCGTCCTCGGACTCCAGGGCCAGCGCGGCCTCCACGTCGCGGGCGGCGATGATCGAGCCGACCTTGGCGACCAGCTCGGAGGCGATGTCGCCCATCTCCACGATGGTGCCGCGGATCTCCGGCGGGATCGCCGACTGCGGGTAGCGGCGGCGGGCCACCTTGGCCACGTGCCGGGCCAGGTCGCCCATGCGCTCCAGGTCCGCGCTCATACGCAGGCTGGTGATGATGGTGCGCAGGTCGCCGGCGACCGGCTGCTGGCGGGCCAGCAGGTCGAAGCTGTTGTCGTCCAGCGTGTGCTGGAGCTCGTCGACCTTGTCGTCGGCGTCGATCACGGACTCGGCCAGGGTCAGGTCCGCGTCCAGGAGCGCGGTGGTGGCCCGGGCCATGGCCGAGCCGACCAGCCGCGTCATCTCGACCAGGGTCTCGCTGATCGAGTCGAGCTCCTCGTGGAAGGCGTCGCGCATGGGGGTTACCGCTCCTGTCGTCGCGTGTGCTGGTGATCTGCTGTACGGACGCGGACTACTCTTCCCCGTCCAGGCATCCCGGGACAATGCCGCCGGTGAATCGACTGGGGCCGGAAAGTGAACTCTTGGCCACGTCGGTACGGCGGAATGATCCGTGGGAGTTGTGCCGGTGCGAAGCGCCCTTACTGTTGGCTGTGTGAACGTCAATGCTGCGACCGCCGGGCTGGCCGCGCTGATCGGCCTCGGTACCGGGGTCAGCGGAGCTTTGGCCTTCCGGTTCAGTGAAAGGGAACGCGTGGGTCCACCCGAACCGCCGAGCGACGATCCGGTCCCGCCGGGCGTGGCCGGTGTCCTGCAGGTCCTGCGAAGCTCGGCTGTCGTACTGGACGCCAGCGACGCCGTCGTGAAGGCATCACCGGCAGCTTATGCCATGGGACTGGTCAAGTCCCGCTCTCTCACCTCGCCCGAACTGCTCGACCTGGCCCGCCAGGTGCGCCGCGACGGCGAGATACGCCAGGTCGAGATGGACGTGCCGCACGGCGCCACGGCCGTGCTGCACTCCACCGTCCGGATCGCGCCGCTGGGCGCCACGCTGGTGCTGGTGCTGGTCGAGGACCGCACCGAGGCCCGGCGGGTGGACGAGGTGCGCCGGGACTTCGTGGCGAACGTCTCGCACGAGCTCAAGACCCCGGTCGGGGCGCTGTCGCTGCTGGCCGAGGCCGTGCAGTCGGCCTCCGACGACCCCGAGGCGGTCCGCCGCTTCGCGGCCCGGATGCAGCAGGAGTCGGCCCGCCTGACCTCTCTGATCCAGGACCTGATCGACCTGTCCCGGGTGCAGATCGACGCCCCGCTGTCCGCCTCGGCGGAGAAGGTGCGCGTCGCCGAGGTGGTGGCCGACGCCCTGGACCGCAGCTACGAGACGGCCGCGGCGCGCCGGATCGAGTTGATCGCGGACGCCGAGGAAGACGTCGCGGTGCGCGGCGACCGGACCCAGCTGGCCGCGGCCCTGGGCAACCTGGTCGAGAACGCCGTGAACTACTCGCCGGACGACACCCGGGTCGCGGTGGCCGTCAAGCACAACGGCGACCTGGTCGAGATCGCGGTCACCGACCAGGGCATCGGGATACCCGAACGCGACCTGGAGCGGATCTTCGAGCGGTTCTACCGTGTCGACCCGGCGCGCTCGCGCGCGACCGGCGGCACCGGTCTGGGCCTGTCGATCGTCAAGCACATCGCGGCCACGCACGGCGGGGAGGTGTCGGTGTGGTCCTCCGAAGGGAACGGCTCCACCTTCACCCTGAAGCTCCCGGTCTGTGTCGAGGAACGCGATCTGGCACGGGCCATGTGATGGCCATGAACAAACCAAGTGGGAGGACCCCGAAGTGACCCGTGTACTCGTGGTCGAGGACGAGGACTCGATCAGCGACCCCCTGTCCTACATGCTGCGCAACGAGGGCTTCGAGGTGGCGGTCGCCGACACCGGCCCGGCCGCGCTGGAGGAGTTCGACCGGCACGGCGCCGACCTGGTCCTGCTGGACCTGATGCTGCCGGGGCTGCCCGGCACCGAGGTCTGCCGGCAGATCCGGGCCAAGTCCAACGTCCCGGTGATCATGCTCACCGCCAAGGACAGCGAGATCGACAAGGTCGTCGGCCTGGAACTGGGCGCCGACGACTACGTCACCAAGCCGTTCTCGGCCCGCGAGCTGGTGGCGCGCATCCGCGCGGTGCTGCGCCGCCAGGCCGCCAGCGACGAGCCGGACGGCGGGGCCCTGGAGGCCGGCCCGGTCCGCATGGACGTGGACCGGCACAAGGTGACCGTCGACGGCCGCCCGGTGGAGCTGCCGCTGAAGGAGTTCGAGCTCCTGGAGATGCTGCTGCGCAACTCCGGCCGCGTGCTGACCCGCATGCAGCTGATCGACCGGGTCTGGGGCGCCGACTACGTCGGCGACACCAAGACGCTGGACGTGCACGTCAAGCGGCTGCGCGCGAAGATCGAGCCGGACCCGGGGACGCCGGTGCACCTGGTGACGGTGCGCGGGCTCGGGTACAAGTTCGAGGGCTGAACCCGCTGACGGGCCGAGCCGGCTCAAGGGCTGGGCTGATTCGACGGTTGTGTGCGCGCCGGCCTCGGGGGCCGACGCGCGAGCAGGTACGTGCCAAGGGGCTTCGGTTTTCACCGGGGCCCCTTCGGCTGTCTCAGGGTGCCCCTCAGCGCGTCGACATCGACGGCGGCGGGGTCGAGGGCCCGCCGCTCGGGCGCGAGCCCATCACCGGGCCCGTCGGCGTGGTGCTGTGCGGCGGGGGCGGGGCCGTGGTGGTCGGCCTCGGCGGGGTCGTCGACTGCGGG
>NZ_JAACYW010000650.1 GCF_015356825.1 Catenulispora rubra
CCCACAGCGAAGTGGTGGTGGGGGCCTCGCCACCGCCCCCACCACCACTCTCACTGCCGCGCAGCGCCGGCGGGCCCGCCGCCCGCCGATGCTCGCATGCGCGGGGCGCGCGCCACCGAAACCGGCGCGCGACCCACCCGGTCCGTCGTCAGTTCCCTCGGCTCACGACGGCAGGTTCCACTGTTGGTTTGCTCCGTCGGTGCAGTCCCAGATCTGGAGCCTGGTGCCGTTCGCGGAGCTGGGGCCGGTGGCGTCCAGGCAGCGGCCTGAGTTGGTGTTGACCAGTTCGCCGTTGGCTTGGTGCTGCCATTGCTGCGCTGCTGTCCCGTTGCAGTCGTAGAGCTGCACCTTCGTGCCGTTCGCGGTGCCGGCGCCGGTGACGTCCATGCACTTGCCCAGGGCCTGCAGGGAGCCGTTCGATGCCACCGTCCACTGCTGGGCGGCGGTTCCGTTGCAGTCGTAGAGCTGGACCGCGGTGCCGTTGGCCGAGTTCGCGCCGGCGATGTCGACGCACTTGCCGCCGTAGCCGGTGATCTGGCCGGTGCCGCCTCCGCCTCCGCCGCCGGTGCCCTGGGTGCCGCTCCAGGTGAAGGTGGCGGAGGTCTGGGCCGGCAGCGAGTAGCTGAAGTTCTCGTTGCCCCAGTTGACGGTCAGGGTCTGCGTGCTGCCCGACTCGTTGTAGGCGACCAGTGCCTTCGAGCCGTCCGGGTTCTGCCACGCGACGTTGGGGATGCTGCTGTTGGCCGTGGAGTCGATGCGGTAGGCGCCCGGCTTCACGAACTTGGTCAGCTGCCCCATGTCGTAGTACTCGATGTTGTAGTCGACCTGGCCGGAGCGCGAGTCGCCGTTGTGCACGGTGATCAGCCCGCTGCAGGTCCCGCAGCCGCCGTTGTGCGGGCCCATGTTCTGGTCCACCGCCAGCGACCACTTCACCACCGACTTACCCCAGTTCCGGGTGTAGTCGATGATGTTGTTCATGTCCTCCTGCTGCTG
>NZ_JAACYW010000651.1 GCF_015356825.1 Catenulispora rubra
GTTTTGCGGCGGGGTGGGTGTGGCTTCGGCGCCGGCGCCGGCGCTACGTGGCAGCAGCAGGCGCTGGCCGTCGTGCTCGACCTCTTCGAGGCCGTCGCGGACGAGCGCGACCGCGGCTTGCGCATCGGCGGCGGGCAGGCCGGACCACGCGACGAGGTCGGCGGTGGTCGCCGGGCCGTAGGCGGCGAAGTAGCGCTCGGTGAGGCGGGTAAGGGCGGTTTCGCGGTCCGGCAGAGCGGCGGGCTCCAGCCAGTCGTCGAGGAGCACGTAGGTGGGCTCATCGCGCGCGGCGTCGGGGCCCCGGCAGATCAGGGCACTGTTGGCGGCGTACGCGAGCAAATGCGGCGGCTGCTGGCTCTTCAGATCGAGGACGACACCGTGCCCGGCCAACTCGGCGACGATCTCAGCCCGAGTCAGAGCCCTGCCACCTCCGAGGATCTTCGACAGCGCGTCCATCGCCCGGGCGCACAACGCGTCGCCGAGCCCCAACTGCTCTCGCCGCCGACGACCCGCGCGCAGGTTCACCGGCCCGAGCACGGCCAGGAACGCCCGCAGGTCGTCCCTGGCGACCAGGTGGATCGTGCCGCGCATAAGCCAGGTACGCACGACCGCGGCCTCGGCGACCGCCGCGTCGACGTCGGCGGCGCGCAGGCCGCTCGTGCGCGCCCAGACCTGGAGGCGTACCGGGCCGGCCGCCTGCGCTTGGAGCGCCGCGGCGGTGCGGACGGCGGCTGCGACGGCGTCAGCACCATCGCCGGCCAGCCCCTGCGCCCGAACCCGTAGCCACCGCACCTCATCGGCGCTCAAGTTTCGCATGGCCCCAAACACGCCCCGCCCCAATCCGGGGGACAACCACCCTCGATCAATTGTCCGCCACCGTCAACCGCCAATCAAAGTACTTCGGCCCGAAGACCACTCGATCGGCCCCGCCGCCAGCCCCTCAAACAGCCGCCACAGCCCGCTCCACCGTAGCCTTCCCCCGCCC
>NZ_JAACYW010000652.1 GCF_015356825.1 Catenulispora rubra
ACTTCGGTGAGTGGGGGGAGTGGTGGGAGTGGGGCGCCGGGCGTGTCGGCGTGGGGGATCGGCGGCAATGTCGTGGTCGACAACAAGGGGACGGCGGCGATCACGGCGAAGGTGACGTTGGCGGCGTCGGGGGCTTCGGGGGAGGCCTACGTGCTGACCGCGCCATCGCTCACGTCGAAGGCAGTCACCATCGGCGGGTCGACGGTCGGCGCTGACGGGGCGTTCGCGCCGGTGGCGAAGGCGGTTGTGGTGCATGGGCGGGAGATGACGGTGAGTGTGCCGGCTGGGAGTGCGGTGGTGGTGGTTGTGCGGTAGGGGTGTGGTGGCTGTGACCGGTGGCTGTGGCCGGTGGCTGTGGCGGGTGGCCGGTGGCCGTCAGTCGGCGGTCACCGGTCGTCGTCCGTGGGGTGCCTTGGGCGCCCGGGGTGCGGTTTGTCTGGGGTTTACAGGTGATCTTTACGGCTTCGCACAGGGTTTGATGACCTCGCAGGGGGACGCAGTTCGGCTGTGCCCCGCAGGTTGCGCTGGCGGCCGCTGGTGTTCGCGAGCACGACCGCGCATGAGCCCGAGTCACTGCGCACACGTTTGGTCTGGCGGCTGCCTGCCGCGTTTGGTGGGCACCTTGAGGCCTCTGGCGGGCCTCCTCGACGAGGGGGCGACCCGCGCGTCGGGTTGTTTGGCGGCGGTCCGCGACTGTTCGGCTTTCTGTCCGCTGTTGCCTGCGTCGCGCTGTGCGCTGGCGGTGTTGCTTGTGGTCGCCGGGTTCTGGGTCCCTCGCCGCGTCATCGCCGTAAACGGAACCAGCCCGGTTTGGCGGAATCAAGCCGCACCCCACCTGCTGTGGTCCAGCCTCGCCCGGCTTGACACCGCCAAACCGGGCAGGTTGGCTGCGCCCGCTGACGCGGCGAGGGACCCAGAACCAAACCCCTCCATGGTCCTTCGGACCCCCTCACCACACCACCAGCCACGCTGCCCCGTCACC
>NZ_JAACYW010000653.1 GCF_015356825.1 Catenulispora rubra
GCCGGCCCTTGACGCTGTCTCAAAAGGCTTAGCAGGTCGGGAGCCTTAGCAGGTCGGGGCGGCTCAGGCCGCCGCCTTCCCTTCCTTGACGTCGGAGGCGTAAACCGCCCGGTACTCCTGCCCCGACAGCTTCTGGATCTCCTCGATGACCTCGTCCGTGATCGCCCGGCGCACCAGTGCGGGCTTGCCCAGCGCCTTGGCCGCGGCCAGGTCCAGGGGGGCGCCGATGCGGATGGTCACGCGGCTCAGGCGCGGGATCTTCTTGCCGGGCGGCTGGACGCGGTCGGTGCCGACGATGCCGATCGGGATGATCGGCGCGCCCGAGCGGAGGGCGATCTCGGCGATGCCAGTGCGGCCGCGGTAGAGCTTGCCGTCGGGGGAGCGTGTGCCCTCCGGGTAGATGCCGAACAGGTCGCCGGCGTCCAGGACCGCCACGGCGCCCTCCAGGGCCGCGGTGGTGGCGTTGCGGGTGCCGGAGCGGTCGATGGGGACGGCGCCGGCGAAGCGGGCGTAGAAGTACTTGTTCCACATCCCCTTCAGGCCGCGGGTGTTGAAGTACTCGGCCTTGGCGATGAAGGTCACGTGGCGGGGGACCACCACCGGGATGAAGAAGGAGTCTGAGAACGACAGGTGGTTGGCGGCCAGGATGGCGGCCCCGGTGGCGGGGATGTTCTCCAGGCCCTCGACGCGCGGCCGGTAGACGAGCTTCACGAGGGGTTCGACGAAGAATTTCGCCGCCTGGTACACGGACATCTGCGCGCTGACCTCATTCTTCTTCGCCGCGGCGGGTCGGTGGGGACGCCGTCGAGACTAGCGGATCCCCGTAGGGGGTAGGTGCCGGCCGGCGGTTCGGTCCGGTGGCGGCTCAAAGACGACGCAAAGACGATGGGAAGCCGATGCGAAGACGACTCAGGGTGCGGGGTGGACCCGGAGCAGCCCTTCCTTCACGACGGTCGCGATCAGCGCCCCCTCG
>NZ_JAACYW010000654.1 GCF_015356825.1 Catenulispora rubra
TGCTTGCCCGTCGCCGCCACGGCCCGCAGCACCGCGATCTCCCGCTGCCGCTCGGGGCCTGGCTGCACGGCGAGTTCGTGTCGTTGGGCATCATCCCGGCGAACGTCCCGGTGGTGCTGTCGGTGTTCCCGGTGTTCGCCTCGGTGCTGGCCACGGTGGGCGCCGGCTGGGCGGCGGCGCGGATCTCGGCGCGGCGGGCCACGCGGATCCGTCCGGTGGAGGCGCTGGGGGAGGCGGAGTTGAAGCCGCCGCGGGTGTCGGTTGTCAGGGCTCTGTTCGGGGTGCTGGCGATCGTCGGTGCGACCGTGTTGACGGCGCTGCTGACCGTGCTGCACAGCGACGGGGCCTCGACGCCGGTCTGCTTCAACGCGGTGCTGCTGTGGTGTATCGCGCTGGCGCTGTTGGGGCCTTGGGTGGCGCGGTCGGCGGTGGCGGTGCTGGGGGTGCCGTTGCGGCTGTCGCGGGTCGGGGGGTATCTGGCCGCGAACAACCTGCGGGCCGCCGCGCCGCGGTTGGCGTCGGTGATCACGCCGTTGACGCTGATGATGGCCATGGCGTGCACGATCCTGTTCTCGCAGGCGAGCGTCGCGGACGCGGCGACGGCGCAGCGTGCGGCGGGGAACGTGGCCGACTACGTGGTGGGGAGCAAGGTGCCGACGGGGGCGGCGGCGGAGGTGAAGGCGGTGCCGGGGGTGCGGACGGTGACGCAGGTGCTGCACGCGACGGTGCGGACCGGGCTGAACGATCGGAACGTGCTCGGCGTGACGCCCGCGGGGCTCGGCGACACGCTGGACCTCGGGGTCACGGCCGGGAGCATCGGCTCGCTGACCGGGCCGGACACGGCGGCGGCCGCGCTCGGGCAGGGATACCGCGTCGGGTCTCAGGTCTCGATGACGCTGCCGGACGGGACGCCGGCGCAGGTGACGATCGTCGCGCTGTATTCGCGGCAGTTGGGCTTCGG
>NZ_JAACYW010000655.1 GCF_015356825.1 Catenulispora rubra
CGTTGGTGGTGAGCCAGCGGGAGACGGCGTCGTAGGCCGAGAGGATCTGGGGGAAGCCGACCTGGGCTTTGGTGATGCGGAGGTAGGCCTCGCGGTGGGCCGGTTCCTCGCGGGTCGGGGTGGTGAGGGTGGCGGCTCGGGTCGGGTCCACGGGGACGCAGACTTCTGCGGGGCCGTCGCTGTCGTGGTTGATTTCGCCGTGGTAGACCACGAAGGGTTCCGCGGCGGGGCCGCCTGCGGGGCCCGCGGCCGTCAGGAGGCGCATCATCGCCTGCGAGATCCAGTCGGGGAGTTCTTCGGGGGTGACGTGGCGTTGTTCCGTCAGGACCAGCTGGGCCGGGACGTCGCGGGTGTGGATCGGCTGGGTCATGGTGGGGCCTCCTTCGTGGCCGGACACCTCTTCGCGGACGCGTGCGACCAGCCAGCGCTGGGCCGCGAACTTCGCTTCCGCCGCGTCCCAGTACGCCGTGACCAGCTCCTCGCGCTCGGCCGGCGGGGCCGCCAGGACGCGCGCCACGTCGGGCAGCGGCATGTCCAGGCGGCGGAGCCAGACGATCAGGCGGGCGTCGGCCAGGGTCGCCACGCGGTAGCGGCGGTAGCGGTTGGCGGCGTCGACCTCGTCGGGGACCAGCAGGCCATGCTGCTCGTACAGGCGGAGCGCTTTGGGCGAGAGCCGTGAGCGGCGGCTGAACTCGCCGCTGGTCAGCAGTTCGTCGTCGGGCATCGCGATTCGGTGTCCTCATCGGATCGGTACGGCCGTCCGGTTCGCCGGGCGGCTCGGGATCAAGCCTCGGGCCTGCCCCAAGGGCGAGGTCAAGCAAAGGGTCAAGCAAAGGGTCGAGCAACAGGTCAAGCTATCGGAGCAAGGGAGAAAACGAGGAAGCCCGGCGCACGAAACGCGCGCCGAGCCGCCTTCACCGGATCCCCCTCGGACCTCCCCAGATC
>NZ_JAACYW010000656.1 GCF_015356825.1 Catenulispora rubra
GGTGGGGGGAGGGGGAAAGCAGAAGACTGCAAACGCCCGCCGCCGATGGTGGCCCGGACGGGTCCGCACGCGCGCACGCCGGGAGCGCTGACAACGCGGTCGACGCTGGCCGAGCCGAGGCTACACACGCGCTTGCCGCCGATGCTGGCCGAGCCGAGACCACGCACGCGCTTGCCGCCGATGCTGGCCAAGCCGGGGCCACGCACGCGCTTGCCGCCGATGCTGGCCAAGTCGAGGCCACGCACGCGCATGCCGCTGACGCCAGCCAAGCCGAGAACACGTACACGCTTGCCGCTGATGCTGGCCGAGCCGAGGCCACGTACACGCTTGCCGCCGACGCCGACCGAGCCGAGACCACGCAGACGCATGCCGCTGAGGCTGGCCAAGCCAGGGCCACGCACACGCTTGCCGCTGACGTCGGCCGAGCCGAGACCACGCACGCGCATGGCGCTGACGCTGGCCGAGCCGAAGCCACGCACGCGCATGCCGCCGACGTCGGCCGAGCCGAGACCACGCACGCGCATGGCGCTGACGCTGGCCGAGCCGAAGCCACGCAGACGCATGCCACTGACGCCGGTCAAGCCGAGATCACGCGCGCGCTTGCCGCCGACGCTGGCCGAGCCGAGACCACGCAGACGCGTGCCGCTGACGCTGGCCAAGTCAAGAACACGCACCCGCATGGCGCCGCCGCTGGCCAAGCCGGGGCCACGCACCGGCTTGCCGCGTACGCCGACAATGCGCCTGGCACGGCCGACACCGACGGAGCGCTCGGAACGCTCGGCGCGGCCGCCGTGTCCGGGGCTGCCGCGGATTCGGACCGTGCTGCCGTCGCCTTCGACCTCACCGACTTCGGCGATGACGCGTACACCCGCGGCCGGCCGCATCCGATGATCGACAACACCCTGCGGTTGCGGGCTGTCGCGGACGCGGGTGGGGATGCGGG
>NZ_JAACYW010000657.1 GCF_015356825.1 Catenulispora rubra
GACGTGATGGGCGTGGGGGTGCGGGCCGCGGGGATCATGGGCCAGTTCCGCACCGCGGCGCGGACGCTGGCCGGACTGGACCTGTCCCCGGCGCAGGTGCTGCACCAGCTGGACGAGCTGGGCGCGTCGCTGTCGGAGAACCACCTGGCGACGTGCATCTACGCGGTCTACGACCCGGCGACCGGCAAGCTCGCGGTCTCGCGTGCAGGGCACCCGCCGCCACTGTTGCTGTCGCCGGACGGCACGGTCGGCGGCCTGGACGTGCCGCCGTCGCCGCCGCTGGGCGTGGGCGGCGGGGCGTACCGGAGCTGGGTGTTCGAGACCAAGGAGTTCGACATCCCGGACCGCTCCCGCCTGGCGTTCTACACGGACGGGATGGTCGAGGACAAGGGACGCGACATCGACGAGGGGATCGGCGTGATGGCGGCACTGCTGGCGAACTGCCCCCCGGACTCTTTGGAAGAATGCTGCGACGCGGTGACGGACGTCCTGGGCATCACGGGCGACACCTCCGACGACGCGACCCTCCTGCTGGCGCAGGTGCAGTCGATCCCCCCGGAATGCAAGGCGCACTGGCAGCTCGACCCGCACCCGTCGGCGGTGTCGGACGCGCGGCGGAAGGTGCGCGAGCGGCTGGCGGAGTGGGGCATGAGCGGGCTGGCGGACACGGCGGAGCTGCTGGTCAGCGAGCTGGTGACGAACGCCCAGCGGTATGGGAGGTCGCCGGTGTCGCTGGACATGCTGAAGACGGACCGCCTGCTGGTCGAGGTGGGGGACGCGCTGGATGTGGTGCCGCAGGTGCGCCGGGCGCAGGAGACGGACGAGGGCGGGCGCGGGTTGCAGCTGGTGAACCAGCTGGCGACGCGATGGGGAACGCGGACTACGGGGGACGGGAAGATTGTGTGGTTTGAGTTGGGCGCTGGGGATGGCGGGTTGG
>NZ_JAACYW010000658.1 GCF_015356825.1 Catenulispora rubra
GGATCGGGCTGGTACGACGCGCGCAGGCGGCCGTCCGGCGTGACGTCGTGCTGCTGGGCGTAGATCAGGCTGTTGCCCAGGACCTTCGCGTGGGCGAGGTCGGACGCGGTGGCGCGCTGCAGATAGGCCATGATCGTCAAGGCGTCGTCGTAGACGAAGGACGAGACGAAGTTGAGCGATCCCAGGTAGCCGCCGGTGAAGGACTGCGGAAGCCGCAGCGTCGTGCCGTTCCCGTACTTGTCAGTGGACTGGTCCAGGAAGGTGTACGCCTTGTTCACCGACGTCTGTGTCGAAGACGCCGGACTGCCGGACGCCCCGCCGCACGCGGAGGCGGCGCCAGGGACCAGTGCGACCAGGACCGCCGCACCCGCGGTGATCGCGGTAAAGGCTGATGCTCTACGGTGTAGTAGCTTTGATGCACATCTGATGCTCATCGGCTTCCTTCCAGGGTGGTCTTTGTGTCGGATAGGCGTGCGGAGCGGCTCCACCCGCGCCGCACGCCGGCCTTGGCCGCTAGTCGGCCAAGCGATGGGAGTCGACAGCGCGCGCCGTGGACTCCAGCCTCGTCACCGTTTCCCCGTGGTTGAGCTGCGCGAGCCGCGTGTACACGACGTCGAGCAGGAACATCTGCGAGTACCGGCCGGCCAGTGCGTCGTCCGGCGCCCCGATCGTGGTCGTTCCAGGCGCGTGCGCGGCCAGCACCAGATCGGCGGCCTGGGCCAGCGGCGATTTGGGATCCCCGGTGAGCGCCACGGTCGTGGCGCCTCGTGCCCGGGCCAGTTCGAGGACCTCGATGGTCTCCCGCACCCTGCCGGAGTGCGAGATCCCGACCGCGAGGTCGTCCGGCCCGAACTGCGCGGCGCTGGTCAGCGCGTTGTGCACGTCGGGCCAAGCCCAGCAGGCGATGCCGATGCGGTGCAGCCGGAACTG
>NZ_JAACYW010000659.1 GCF_015356825.1 Catenulispora rubra
CTGAGGATCGTGCTGTCGATCGTGGCCGGTGAGGTGGCAGTCGTCGAGGCGGCGCGGCGGACCAATGTGTCCGAGTAGAGCGCTGGGATCTGGGAGCGGCAGTTCCTGGACTTGGGTCGGGTTGCCCCGGGGTGGCAGGCAGGGCGGGAACCTCGGCGCATGAGGCGCAGCTGGAGCGCGAGAACTAGAGGCTCAACGCCGCTCTGGGCGAGGCCCATGTCGAGCGACTGGCCGATGGGAGCCGCCGACGGCGTGGTGACGGTGCCCGAACGGTCGGGGTACATCACGACTGCCGTAGCGGAGTGTTGCGCCGGGTAGTGGTGCGTTGTCTAGGATCAGACCTCTGATGAAGTTCGGCTGCAGTCGGCGGTCGACGAGCGGGGCGGGGGCCGAGTTGATTGAGGAGATTACGAAGGAATCGCTCGAGAAGTTTTTGATCGCGACCGGTGGTGCTCTCGGAAAAAGCGCAGGCGAAAAGGTGGGCAGGCCGGCTGCCGCTGCGTTCGTGAGGGCGATGGTTGCGCGCCTTCCGAAGCTGAGGAAAATGATCAAGGCGAAGAAGGATCCGATCGCCGAGATCGCACGGCTGATGACGCAGCTGACGCTAGCCGACTCCGACGACGCGCAATCCGCACGGTTGCACCGTGCCATGCTGACGGAGCACATCGAGAACGACATCATCGGCCCCGAGTTCCAGTTCAGGTGCACCGATGCCAACTATCCGCCCGAGCCCACGGCGTTCGCCGATCGCGTTGAAGAGCGTGCCTGGATCGTCGAGGCCGCCTGCGCCCGAGGCGACGTGGCGAAACTCCTGCACCTCGCCGGAATGCGGAGCATCGGGAAGTCGACGATGCTGCTGTACTGGATCCGTCATCATGGGACGGACTTCTTCGAGGACGGCATCTACTATCTGGACCT
>NZ_JAACYW010000066.1 GCF_015356825.1 Catenulispora rubra
GAAGGCGTCCGGGCCCTCCACGATGTCGACCACCGCCTCGTCCACCACCACGGCGGGGCCGTCGTAGACGACGGTCGGCTGGTCCGCCACCGGCTGGAACACCAGCGACGGCTCCTCCACGACCGCGACGGGCTCCTCGACCACCACGACGTCACTGGTCCCGGTGTTCAGTAGCCGCTCCCCCTCGCGCGTCTCCACGACGATGTCCTCCTCAGCCCGCACGACCCCCTCGCCGAGAACGGCGCCGTCGGGCCCGCGCAGGATGAAGCTCTCGCCCTCGGCGAAGCCCATGGAGCGCGCCATCGCCTGAAGCTCCGCGTCGTGCTCCGCAGCGGTCCGCGCGGCCAGGACGTCGGAGACCTCGACATGCGCGGCGGCGGCCAGAGCCTCGGCCTCGCGCTGCGCGGCCGCGAACGCCTCGATACCGCCACGGTCCTCGGGCACGCGCTGCAACGGCACGCCGATACCGACGGGAGGCAGCGGCTCGCCGGCGACGGCGGCTGCGCGGCGGTCGGCCCGGGCGCGGCGCTCTTCGAAGGAGAGGGTTTCCACCTGCTGGACGCTGTCGGCGAGATCAGGCTGGGGCTCCGGCTCGACAGGGGCAACAGCATCGGGCTGGGGCGCGCGGGTGTACGGCTGGTCGGTGGCAGCATGCTGCGACGCGGCATCGGCCTGGAGGGCACTTGCGGCTTGCTGCTCGGCGGGCATGGCCGCCGGCGTCGCCGCGCGGTTGGCATCCAGGGGCGCCGGATATGAGCCGGGTCCTGCCATATCGGCCTGCGCGGGCGCCGAGCTGTTGCTACCTGGGGCCGACGCAAACGGGTTGAATGGTGCATCAGTCTGCTGCTCGCCGGCGACTTCGGTGCCGCCGAAAGCGGCATGCGAGCCGGCCCCAGTCTGTGCGCCAGGCAAGTCCTGCTCAACCGGAGCTGCCGCGAACGGGCCGGCCGCCCTTATATCAGCCTGCTGCTCGCCGGCCACGCCGTTGAAGCCATACGGTGCCGCCGAACCGCCTTCGGCCGCGTGTGCACCGCGAAGGTCCTGCTGCTCGGCCGGCGCAGCCTCGACCACCGCCGCCTCAGCCGCCGCATTTTCCGCAGCCGCAGCGGCCGCAGCAGCCTCCGCCTCATCCGCACGGTTCGCCGCGGCCACCAGCTCCGCCAGCAGCGCGGCCTCCTCGGCCGCCGCCGCCTCGTTCGCGGCGGCGAGTGCCGCTTCCTCGTCGCCCGCTTCGGCCGCGGCCACGGCCTGGGCCGCGAGCGCCACCGCCTTGTCGTCCACGAATTCCGCGGCCGCGTCGGCGATTTCGGCCGCCAGCTCCGGGGCGCCTTCCTCGGTCGCATCCTCGGTCGCGTAGTCGGCCGCATCCTCGGCTTCGGCTTCGGCTTCGGCTTCCATCACCTCGGCGGCCGGCTCACCGCCATCGACCGCCTCGACCTCGGCATCAGCCTCAGTCGCGGCGTCAGGCTCGGCCTCAACCGCAACCGCAACCGCCCCGCCGACGATCACCTCCGCCCCCAGCGCCCGCCGCACGTCCTCCGCCGCGGCCTCCAGCACCGCGCGCGCCAGCGCCCGCAGCGCGTTCTCGTCCGCCGCGTGCAGTGCGGCCAGGACTTGGGCTTCGGCCGAGGCGACCGCCGTGTCGAGGACGCCGCCGGCGTTCAGGACCTCGGCGAGTTCGGAGTCGATCGACTCCGACACGATCGCCTGCGCCATCGCCTGGGCCGTGGCCGCCTGCGTCAGGGCGGAGGCCGAGGCGAGCGCGTCGGCCGCGGCGGCGTCCGCGAGGACCGCCTCGACCGTGGCCATCGTGTCCGGCTCGGATTCCGTCTCCGGGGTGGCGGCCGCGGCGGCTGCTTCGGCGAAGGCCTCCTCGACCGCCGCTTCCACCGCCGCCTCTGCCGCGGCCTGGCCGACGGCGCCCGCCGCCTGGGCCATCAGCTCGGCTTCGGCGTGCACCACGCCGCCGACGATGCCGGCGATGGCGTCGGCCTCGTGCCGGCGGGCGCGTTCGGCCTCCTCGACGCCGGCCTGCGCGACCGCGTCGCGCTTGTCGGCCGGGACGCGGTCGCCGAGGGCGCCGAACAGGGCCTTGTCCGCGGCCAGCGCCATGGTGGCGACGTCCCAGTTCTCCGGGACGGTGGCCAGCAGCGGGTTGTCGCTGAGGTCGAGCTCCTTAAGCGTCAGCTTCTGCCAGTTGCTCGCCGGCAGGTCCGAGAGCCGGTTGCCGCGCAGGACCAGCGACTCCAGCTTCGGCAGGTCGCACACCGAGCGCGGCACCCACGTCAGCTGGTTCTCGGCGACGTCCAGTTTGCGCAACGACTCCAGCCCGCCGAGCGCCCGCGGCAGCGACGACAGCTCGTTGTCCGCCAGGTCCAGGTTCACCAGGTTGCGCAGCAGGCCCAGCGTCCGGGGCACCCACGCCAGCTGGTTCGAGGCCAGGTTCAGCGTCGTCAGCGCGCCGAGGCCGGACAGCTGGAAGGGCAGCTCCCGCAGGTTGTTGCCGACCAGGTCCAAGGTCTCCAGGCGGTGCAGCCCGCCGAGTCCGGCCGGCAGCGTCTCCAGGTCGCAGTACGCCAGCGACAGCCACGTCAGCCGCTTCAGCGCGCCGACGGAAGCCGGCAGCGACGTCAACGGGTTCTGCGCCAGGTTCAGGGTGTCCAGGTTCGCCAGGCCGTCGAAGCTGTCCGGCAGATCGCGCAGGCTGTTGCGGGAGACGTCCAGCGACGTCAGCACCCGCAGCGCCCCTAGCGACGGCGGCAGCTCGGTGAGCCGGTTGTACGTCAGGCTCAGCTTGTCCAGCGACGCCAGCCGTCCGATCGCCTCCGGGACGTGGGTCAGCCAGTTGTCGGCCAGGTTCAGGTCGGTCAGCCGGCTCAGGTCCGCCACCGAGGCCGGCAGCTCCTCCAGGTGGTTGCCGCTGAGCGCGAGCGTCTGCAGTTCGCTGAGGTTGCCGATGGACGCCGGCAGCGTCTGCAGCTGGTTCTTCTGCAGGTACAGCTTGGTCAGCGAGGCCATGTCCCCGATCGACGTCGGCAGCTTGCGCAGCCGGTTGCCGGTCAGGCTCAGCTCCTGCAGCCGGATCAGGGCCCCGATGCTCGGCGGCAGCTCGGTCAGCACGTTGTCGTCGGCGGACAGGGTCACCAGGGTCTGGGTGTCGCCGATCCAGTCCGGCAGCTCGGTGAGCCGGTTGCCGTCCACGACCAGCGAGCGCAGGCTCGGCGCGCCCAGCGAGTTCGGCAGCCCGGGAAGCTGGTTCTTCTGCAGGTACAGGTGCGTGAGGTTGGTCAGCCGGCCGATCACGTCGGGCAGGTCCGCGAACGCGTTCTCGTCGAGCCACAGGCTGACCAGCCGCTCCAGCTGGCCGAAGTCGTCAGGGAGCGTGGACAGGCCGTTGCCGGTCAGGCTCAGCTCGACCAGGCCGATCAGCAGGGAGGTCTGCGGCGGCAGCTCCTCGCACTCGTTGTTGTCCAGCCACAGCCGACGCAGCCCCGACAGTTCGCCGAGCGTCTCGGGCAGCGCCCGGAGCCGGTTGCCCGACAGGTTCAGGAAGGTGACCGGCGCGAGCTCGGGCAGGCGGCCGAACTCCGCGGGCAGCCCGGTCAGACCCAGATTGGACAGGTCCAGGCCGACCTCACCGTTGTCCTCGGTGGTGAGACGGTCACTGATGAGCCTTCTGATGTGGTCGATGTCCGGATTCACAGTCCGTCCCCCTGCGTCGTTCTGAAGTGGCATCCGCATTGCGATCGGCGATCACAGACTGCCATCCCCGACAGGTGTATGTCGCATTGACGCTACCTTGCTTATAGTCCGCGCCGTGAGCGAACCGAAGAGGAACGCCGAAGCAGCACCGGACGCCACCCGCCCCCGGACCAGCACTCGCGACCCCGAAGCGCTGCGGGCCGCCCTCGAACCCTGGCTGGCCAGCCGGACCGGCGGCACCGATGTCCGGATATCCGATGTCCGAACACCCCAAACCAACGGGATGTCCTCGGAGACGTTGTTGTTCGACGCCCGATGGACAGACCCTGACAACCAAGCGCAGTTAAACCAATGCGTGGCGCGACTCGCGCCGTCTGCCGACGCTATGCCCATCTTCCCGGAATACCGGATGTGGGATCAGTTCACTGTCATGGCGTTGGTCGGCGAACGCACGGCCGTCCCGGTCCCGCGCACACTTTGGTACGAATCCGACCCGGAAATCCTCGGTGCGGAGTTCTTCGTCATGGAGCGCGTCGAGGGCCTGGTGCCACCGGACATCCTGCCCTACACGTTCGGCGACAACTGGCTCTCGCAGGCCACCGACGGCCAACGCCGGCGTCTCCAGGACGCCACAGTCGCCACCCTCGCGCGCATCCACGCCATCCCCGCGACGGCTGAGGAAGTCACCTTTCTGGGCGACCTCGGCGCCGACGGCGACACGGCGCTGCGCGCGCACGTCGACGGCTGGCGCTCCTATTACACGTGGGCCCACGGCGACCACCCGATCCCCGTCCTGGAGAAGACGTTCGCCTGGCTGGACGCGCACTGGCCGGCCTCGATCGACGCCCCGGTCCTGAGTTGGGGCGACGCCCGCATCGGCAACATCATGTACCGGGACTTCGCCCCGGTCGCGGTCCTGGACTGGGAGATGGCCGGGATAGCGCCGCGCGAGGTGGACCTCGGCTGGCTGGTCTTCCTGCACCGCTTCTTCCAGGACCTCGCAGAGTTCTTCGAGCTGCCGGGCCTGCCGGGCTTCCTGGCGTTCGGCGACGTCGCCGCCGAGTACACCGCGCTGACCGGATACCGGGTCCGCGATCAGGAGTTCTACGAGGTCTACGCGGCGCTGCGGCACGGGATCGTGATGGGGCGGGTGAACCAGCGCCGCATCCGGTTCGGGGAGCAGGAAGCTCCCGACGAACCGGATGGGCTGGTGAACCACGCGGCCACCCTCGAGCGCATGATCGAGGAGGGTTACTCGTCCTGAAGGGAGAACGGCGGGTAGGCGTCGTGCTGCAGGTACATGTAGCTCACCACGCGCGTCTGCCAGCGGATCACGCCGGTGGTGAAGTCCCACATCCCGCGCGGGTAGCGGCCGGTGAACAGGATCGCGAACCACGCGATGAAGGACACGATGCCCAGGCACGCGAACAGGATGTACAGCACGATCAGGTGCGGGATGACCAGCAGCCACTTCACGAAGATGAGCCCGCGGCTCAGCTTCTCCGGGTACTGGAACTGCACTCGCACCGGGTAGCCGGCAGCCTGCGGCGGCTGGCCGTAGGGGTTCGGCCCGGGGCCGGGACCCACAGGTCCGCCGGGGCCGTACCCCGGGCCGCCCTGACCGTAACCGGGTCCGTACTGATCTGAAGACATGTGATCCCCTCCGAAAGTCGACTGAGTAGCGTAGGGAACCTACTGTGTGATCATGGCCTGCGGATAGGGAATCCATTAGGTGGAAGACCTCGATCATCAGCAGTCTTCACCGCGATCATCTCCCCGTAAACCGTCAACCCCGTACCTCGTCGGCGACCTTCTGCGGCTTCCCGGGCTGCCGGTCCACCGGGGTGATCACGTCGATCTGGGCCTCCGAGCTGCGCCGGGGGCCCGACCAACGGGCCGGGACGGCGTCGATCCGGTAGGCCAGCGCATAGGCGACCGCTTCGTAATTCACCCGCCATCCCTGGAAATGCGGCCAGGCCTCATCGGGCGTGCGTTCGAACTCGTATCCCTGAGCCCGCATCCGTTGGACGCCGTAAAGGAACTCCTCCTTGGTGAGCACGATCGGATCGTCCGGAGAAGGGTCCGGGTTATAGGGAACGCGTTCCGTACGCGCGATCTCCCGCAGAGTCACATATCCGCTCCGCAACGCCATCCGGATCTCCCCGACGTTCTGCGACGGATTGAACGACACATGAAGCGCGGCGGCGTCCAGGACGGCCAATAGGGCGATGAGCCAGTTGCGCTGGGCACGCGGGGAACGGAAATAGATGAGAACCGGATAGCTTGTGTGGCTCTCCGAGACGTCGGCCGTCCACCGCTCCCACCCCCGGTAGAGGTCGGGGAGCTGGTCGTTCAGATTGACCATCGCGTAGCGGGCCAGGATCTCCGGGCCCCAGGCCGGTCCCCCGGCGCGCGCCTCCAGCATCGTCACCTCGGTCTCGCGCCGGGCGTAGGCGGCGTAGAGCGCCGGCAGGTACCCGACCAGCAGGCCGATGGAGACCGGTCCGGTGACCGCGGCGCAGAAGTCGACGGCGTTCAGCCGGGACTTGTCGGCCGAGGCGAAGCCCAGGGTGAACAGCGAGGAGCCAGCCTCGCGGATCGAGGCCCGCAGGTCCAGGGCGCCCAGCGAGAAGTTGAGCATGGAGTAGCCGGCCAGGAAGGACCCGAGCCAGCCCACCAGCTTGGCGACCACCGACAGCGGCCCGGCGTAGGCCAGGATCCGGTCCTTGGTCTCGTACCGCTCGAAGCGGTTGGCGAGGAACTGGAACGACACGTACACGGCGCGCCCCAGCATGTTCGACATCCCGGGGCGGAAGACGCGCGGGACCACCAGGGTCCGCACCTCCGACATGAACGTGCCCAGCACGATCAGACCCCCGGCCACGCCCCAGATCGTCCGCACAGCGCCAGCTCCGTTGATCGTCGATACTGCGTTTGAACCGCGGCCTGCCCTGCTCCTTCCTGGGGTGATCGTAATAGGCTCGGAGGCATGTTGCGTCTCGGCGTCTGCGTCCTGCCCGACCGTCCCTTCCGTGAGGCCGCCGCACGCTGGCGCCGGGCCGAGGAACTCGGCTTCGAACACGCGTGGACGTACGACCACATCACCTTCAGCGGCATCCCCGACGGCCCCTGGTACGACGCGGTCACCACGCTGGCCTCGGCGGCCGCGGTGACCGAACGGATCAAGCTTGGAACGCTGGTCGCGTCCGCGAACTACCGCCATCCAGTCCCGTTCGCCCAGGAGATCATGTCGCTGGACGACGCCTCGCAGGGCCGCTTCGTCCTCGGCTACGGGGCCGGCTCCTTCGGCCCGGACGCCAAGGTGCTCGGCTACGGCCCGGAGGGCGCGGGCTGGTCGGCCAAGGAGCGCGGCGAGCGCTACCGGGAGTCGGTGGAGATCCTGGACCTGCTGCTGCGCGGGGGTGCCGAGGGCCGGACGCGCAGCACCTACCGCGGTACGTACTACGACGCGGTCGACGCCCGGATGGAACCGGGCTGCGTGCAGCAGCCGCGGGTGCCGTTCGGTCTGGCCGCGACCGGGCCGCTGGGCCTGCGCACCGTCGTGAAGCACGCGCAGATGTGGATCGCCGACGACACGCTCGCCGGCCGCGACGGGGAGGGCCCGACCGCGGCCGACACCTGGGCCGCGCTGGAGAAGGTGAGCAGGAAGCTCGACGACGTCTGCGAGAAGGAGGGCCGCGACCCGGCCTCGCTGCCGCGGCTGCTGCTGACCGGGCTCTCGCCGTTGCGGACCATGGAGTCCAAGGCCCGGTTCGACGACGTGGCCGGGCGGGTGGAAGCGCTCGGCTTCACCGATTTCGTGGTCCACTATCCGCGGGAATCAGGGGCTTACGCCACCCCCGCGCACGTCCTTGACGAGATCGCGCCCGCCAACGCCTGACGACTGCTTTACCCTATGTCACCATGGCGAACATAGACGTCCAGGGGTATCTTCGCCGCCTGGGCACGGAGCATCCCGGAAAGCCCACGATCGAGGGGCTCTTCGCGCTGCACCGCGCGCACGTGGAACGTGTCGCGTACACCTCCTTGCAGCTCCATCTCGGCCAGCGCACGACGCCGGACCCGTACGACTCCGCGGCCCGCATCGTGGCCGGCGAGTCCGGGTACTGCTACCACCTCAACGGCGCGTTCGGCGCGCTGCTCGAAACGCTGGGCTATGACGTGACGACGCACCGCGGCCGGGTCTGGCGCGCGGCGCCGGAGGGCCGCGGGCTCGGGCCGATCACCGACGAACCGAACCACGTGGTGCTTCTCGTGGAGGCCGAGAGCACGCTCTACTACTGCGACGCCGGACTCGGCGACGGGCTGCACGAGCCGGTGCTGTGCGTGCCCGGCGAGACGACGCAGGGCCCGTACACGTACAAGCTGGAGCGGACCCGGTTCGAGAACGGCGCGTCCGGCTGGAGCTTCACCCACGACCCGAAGGCGGACTCGTTCACCGGCATGGTGTTCGAGGAGCGGATCGCGTCGCCGTCGGACTTCCTGGCCCGGCACGAGTGGATGGAGACGAACCCGGAGTCCGGGTTCGTGAAGAACCTCGACGTGTACCGGCGCGACGCCACCGGCGTGGACCACCTGCGCGGCTGCGTGCTGACCCGCTCGGACGGGACCACCGTGTCCAAGCGCGAGATCACCGACTCCGAGGAGTGGTTCGACGCGCTGGCCGACGTGTTCGGACTGCGGCTGCCGGGGGTCGGGGACGTCGCGCAGGAGCGGCTGTGGAAGCGGGTGTGGGAGCACCACGCGGCTTGGGCGGCGCGGCAGGGCTGAGGGTGGCTGAAGATGGCCCGAGGGCGGCGGCCGCTCATGGCGGCCGGCGGCTGACGAATCGAGGGGACGGACCCGATGGGGTGGTTTCGGGGGCGGCGGAAGCGGCGCGGCGGGGAGCCGGCCGCGGAGGCTCCCGGCCGGGCGGCGGCGAACCGTATAGCAACGGAGGCGGCGGGCGTTCGACAGGCGTCGGCTGCCGCGCGCCCGGAAACGGAGCGCTCTGACTTCGGCGAGGAGCCGGCCGCCGCGGCTGGGGCCCCGGGCCCGGTCTCGGACCGCATCCCGTGGCGCCACCTCGACGGCGGCGTGTACCCGCGGCTGCTCGGTCCGCTCGCGGACGACGGTGGCGTCGGCGCGCTTCTGGACCACTGCGAGCTGGGCTCGCAGGGGCCGTCCGGCACCGCGAAAAGCCTTGTCGGGCAAGCGCCGCAGGCCGGGGAGGCATTGGGCCGGCTGGTCGGCAGGGAGCAGGCCGCCGGGCCGGAGTCCGCCGAGTTCGTCGGCGGGGTGATCAGGGTCCTGGCATTGCTGCCCGCCGAGGAGGCGGTGCCGCTGCTGGTCCGGCTGGCGGCGCAGGAGTCCGGGCTCACGGCCGGGTCGATGCCGTCGGCGCGGGCCGCGATCCGGGCGCTCGCCGCGGTGCCCGGGGAGCTGGTGCCGCCGGCTTTGCACCGGCTGGCTTCGGAGTCGCCGTTGGCGGCGTTGCGGAAGGCGGCCTACGCGGAGCTGAAGCGCCGCCTGCGCACGCTCTCCGACGCGCCGGAGTGGACCGTCGACACCTTCGGGCTGGACGGCGACAGCCGGCTGCGGACGACGGTGGGGCCGGACCACGTCGCGGTGGTGCGGATCGAGCTCGGCGGGCGGGTGAAGATCGGCTACCACGAAAGCCACGGCCGCGCCTCGGCCGACGGACGGGCCCTGGCCGGGAAGCCGACCGCCTCGACGGTCGACCAGGACGCGATGCGGGACGTCGCGGAGTTGGCCGCGAAGCTACGGACCGCGGTACGCGCGGCCCGGACGCGCCTGGAGTCCGCGCAGAAGGAACATCGTGAGATCCCCGCAGAGGACTGGATCGAGCACTACATCACGCATCCGGTGACCGGCACGCTCGCCAGGACGCTGTTGTGGGAGACGCGGGACGGCGACGCCGACGCCCAGGCCGCGTGGCGTATGGGTCTGCCCCGGCAGATCGAGGGGCGCTGGGGACTGGTCACGGAGACCACCGAGCGCATCATCCTCGGGGACGGCGACGTGCTGCGGGTCGCCGCGCCGATGCGGCTGCCGGCGGCGCGGGCCCGGGCCTGGGAACGCTTGCTGGCCAAGGCGAAGATCGAGCCGGCGCTGACGCAGATCCAGCGGGGCTGAGGCCCGGGGCTCGGGCTGAGACAGACCCGGCGCCATCGCTGGATCGCCGCCGGACCGTCGCCGAGCCACCGCCGGGCTGTCGCTGGACCGTCGCTGGATCGCTCGCCGAGCCGCCGCCGGACCGTCGCTACACCATCGCCAGGCCCTCGCCGAACCGCCGCCAGCTCAGCGCCCGGTGGTCCCGTCGATCTGCTCCCGCAGGATGTCCGCGTGGCCGGCGTGCCGGACGGTCTCGCTGGTCATGTGGGCGATCACCCACCGCACCGATTGGCGCGTGTCCCCCACCGGGATCGCGACCGGCGCGCCGAGGTCGTCGACGGCGCGGATCGCGGCGTCGCTGGCCGCGATCGCCGCCTGGTAGTCGGCGAGCACGCGCTCCGCGCTGTGGCCCGCGGGCACCAACATGTCGACGTCCCCGGGGTCGTCGCCCTCGCGGCCGGCCACGCAATGGCCGAACCAGAGCCGCTCGGCGAGAGTGAGGTGGTGGACCAGGCCCAGGAGCGTCGTCCCCGATTCCACCAGGACCCGGCGCAGCTGCTCCTCGGTCAGCCCGTCGGTCTTCTTCACCACGCATTCCCCTGGCGAAGGCCAGGAAGGCCAACGCGGTATCGCGTTCGCCGGCGTCGTTGCGGGGTACCGGGCGGCGCTGGGTCTCGGCCATGGGACGCACTGTAGCGAGCCGCCGCCGACTAACTCTCCAGCCACTGATCCACGAAGTCGGCGGTGTCCTGCCAGTTCTTCACCGACACCGAGCGGATGCCCATCGCCTCCACCGGATGGTCGTTGCCCTGCGGGTCGAGGCGGTCGCCGACGAAGACGATGTCCTCCATGCCGACGTGCAGTTCGGCCATCAGCTTGCGCATCCCGTAGGCCTTGTCGATGCCCTGCGCGGTGACGTCGATCGAGGTGCTGCCGCCGCTGCGGACCTCCAGGTCCGGCAGGCGCTCGGCGGCCCAGGCACGCAGGCGTTCCTTCTTCGAGCCGTCCGGGTCCCACTCGGTCTTGGCCGCTACCGGGGCCTGCTGGCCCAGGGCGGAGAAGGTGATCTGGCTGCCGCGGTCCTCGATGATGTCGCCCCAGGTCTTGTCCTCCCACAGGCCCAGGTTCTTCGCGCCCTCGGTCAGCACGTCGATGACCTGGCGCTTGGCGGCGTCGGGCAGGTCCTCGGAGTAGATCTCGCGCCAGGTGCCGTCGCGGAAGAGGTAGTAGCGGGTCCCGTTGGTGGGCATCAGGTTCAGTTTGGCGAGCTGCTGCGGGGTGGCGTCCAGGTGGTCCAGGACCTGTGTCTGGAACTGAGGGAAGGCGCCGCCGGAGATGATGCAGACCTGGACCTCGTCCAGCAGCCGGACCAGGAGTCCGGCCATGCGCGCGGTGATGGCGGACTTGGACTCGGCGAGGGTCCCGTCCAGGTCGAAGGCCATGACGGAGGCATCAGGATCGTGAGAGCTCATGGCTCCACTTCACCGCATGGACGGCGAGGGCGCCATGCGGTCCGGGGCCCGCGAACTGAGCTTTGGCGGAAAACGCCCCGCCGACCGGGCGTTCCGGCGCGAACGAGACAGAAGATAGGGGGACATCAGAACGCAAGACAAAAGAAAAGACGCGGCGGAAAAGACACGGGACACCGGCCCCCGGCAGCTCCTGAGCAGCTGCCGGAAATCCGGTGTCCCGTGAGCATTAATACTCCCCTCGACTACAGTCGCGCGACCCCGTCACGGCGGGCGGCGTCCGCCACGGCCGCGGTGACCGCCGGGGCGACCCGCTCGTCGAAGGGGCTGGGGATCACCTTGTCGGCCGAGAGCTCGCCGGCGACCACGGCCGCCAGGGCCTCGGCGGCGGCCAGCTTCATACCCTCGGTGATCCGCGAGGCGCGGACCGACAGCGCCCCGGCGAAGACGCCCGGGAAGGCCAGGACGTTGTTGATCTGGTTGGGGAAGTCGGAGCGGCCGGTGGCCACCACGGCGGCGTACTTGTGCGCGACGTCGGGGTGGATCTCCGGGTTGGGGTTGGCCATCGCGGCGATGATCGCGTTCGGGGCCATCGTGGCGACGTACTCCTCCGGGACGCGGCCGCTGGAGACGCCGATGAAGACGTCGGCGCCGCGCATCGCCTCGGCCAGCCCGCCGGACAGGCCCGCGCGGTTGGTGATCGCCGCCAGTTCGGTCTTCACCGAGGTCAGGTCGGCCCGGTCGGCGGAGACGATCCCCCGGGAGTCCACCACGGTCAGGTCGCCGATGCCGGCGTCCACCAGGATCTTGGCGATCGCGACGCCCGCCGCGCCGGCGCCGGAGATCACCGCGCGCAGGTCCGCCAGCGGCCGGTCCACGACCTTGGCGGCGTTGCGCAGCGCGGCCAGCAGCACGATCGCGGTGCCGTGCTGGTCGTCGTGGAAGACCGGGATGTCCAGCCGCTCCTGGAGCCGGCGCTCCACCTCGAAGCAGCGCGGGGCCGAGATGTCCTCCAGGTTGATGCCGCCGAAGGCCGGGGCCAGCCGGACCACGGTCTCGACCAGCTCGTCCACGTCGGTGCAGTCCAGGCACACCGGGACCGCGTCCACGCCGCCGAACTGCTTGAACAGGACCGCCTTGCCCTCCATCACCGGCAGCGCGGCCAGCGGCCCGATGTCGCCGAGCCCGAGCACGGCGGTGCCGTCGGTGACCACCGCGACCGTGTTGGCCTTCCAGGTGTAGTCCATCGCGAGCTCCGGGCGCTCGGCGATGGCGGTGCAGACCTCTGCGACACCCGGCGTGTAGGCCAGCGAGAGGTCCGCGCGGTCCCGCAGCGGGACGGTGGCGCGCACCTCCATCTTGCCGCCGCGGTGCAGGTCGAAGACCGGCGACTCGCCCACGGCGGGACCTCCGGCGGTGTCACTGTCGATGGACTGGGTCGGGATGAGCTGCCCTGACATGGCTTACCCCTTAGCTGCCGCGAGCGGCGTGTTGAGGGAACGGAAAAGGGGCGGACCGTGAACCTGTTGAGGGATGAGGGGGAGGTTCGCCGAGCCCGCTTCGCTGCCGTCGGATGGTGGTCCGTACCGCGTTCCACGAGCACCGTTCGGTCCGTTCGACGCTGTCGCATCGACGACGCGGGGTTCGCCCGTGATGCGATTTTTACATGGCTGCCTATGTTCAACGGCCAATTACCGGTGCAAGGATTCCAGCACCGTACCCCATGAACGTTGCTTGAGCGGGTAATGGATCACCCACCAGGAGGAGAACAGATGCGAGCCGGGAGAACTTCCAGGGCTGTCATAGTCGGGGCCGCGGGGATCGCGCTGGTCCTCACCGCCGCGGGTTGCGGAAGCGGCAGCAAGCCGGGGAGCTCGTCCTCGACCGGCGGCTCGACCACCGCATCGACGGGCTCCGGGTCGTCTTCCACCGCCTCCTCGGGGTCGGGCTCGGTCGACGCCGCGGCCGCGGCCCTGGTGCCGGCGACGATCAAGGGCAAGGGCGAGATCAGCATCGCGACCGACCCCAGCTACCCGCCGAACGAGTCCAAGGACCAGAACGGCAAGATCATCGGCTGGGACGTGGACATGGGCAACGCCATCGCGGCGAAGCTGGGCCTGAAGGCCAACTTCCAGGAAGTGACCTTCGACAACATCGTCACCGGCATCCAGACCGGCAAGTACGACGCCGGCATGTCCTCCATCACGGACAACAAGACCCGCGAGGGCGTCGACGACTTCGTCACCTACTTCAACGCCGGCACCAAGCTGATGGTCGTCAAGGGCAACCCGAAGAACCTCACGGACACCTCCCCCACCGACCTGTCGCTGTGCGGTCTGACGATCGGCGTGGAGAAGGGGACGATCCAGGAGAGCCCGGACATCCCGAACCGCAGCAAGGCCTGCCAGGCCGCCGGCAAGCCGGCCGTCAAGGCGCTGTCCCAGGACACCCAGGACCAGATCAACGAGTCGCTCCAGTCCGGCCGCTGCGACGCGGTGCTCGCCGACTCCCCGGTCGTCGACTACTACGCCAAGAGCGGCAACTTCCAGTCGGTCGGCGACATCTACTCCGGCGCGCCCTACGGCATCGCGATCGCCAAGGGCAACAGCGGGCTGTCGCAGGCGTTCCTGGCCGCTCTGAAGGACCTGGTGGCCGACGGCACCTACCACCAGCTCACCACCAAGTACGGGATCCAGGCCGGCGACTACACGACCCCGGGCTTGAACCAGGCGACGAGCTGAGCTGCGCGTGACTGAAACCAATCCGGCGGCGGGTACGGACGACGTGCCCGCCGCGCCAAGTTCGCTCTTCGTGCCCGCCGCGATCCGTGCGGTGCCGGTGAGGCGACCGGGGCGGTGGATCAGCGCGGCCATCCTGCTGGTGTTCGTGCTGATGTTCTTCCACATGCTGGTGTTCAACAAGAACTTCGGCTGGGACCTGGTCCGGCAGTGGCTGTTCTGGCACACCATCGTCCAGGCCGTGGTGGTCACCCTGGAGCTGACCGTCTACGCGATGGTCATCGGGATCGTCGGCGGCGTGCTGCTGGCGGTGATGCGGCTGTCGAGCAATCCGGTGTCCTCCAGCGCCGCGTGGGCCTACACATGGTTCTTCCGCGGCACCCCGGTCCTGGTCCAGCTGCTGTTCTGGAACAACATCGCGGCCCTGGTCGGCCAGCAGGTCGGCTTCGGCATCCCGTTCGGGCCGCAGTACTTCCACCTGAACACCAACTCCACGATCACCGCGTTCACCGCGGCAGTCCTGGCCCTGGGCCTGAACGAGGCGGCCTACATGTCCGAGATCGTCCGGGCCGGCATCCTGTCGGTGGACGAGGGGCAGACCGAGGCCGCGGCGTCGCTGGGCATGCGGCGCGCGAAGATCATGAGCCGGATCGTGCTGCCGCAGGCGATGCGGGTGATCATCCCGCCGACCGGCAACGAGACCATCAGCATGCTGAAGACCTCGTCGCTGGCCTCGGTGATCGGCGTGGTGGAGCTGACGGACGCCAGCGAGTCGGCGATCCACCTGTACTTCAAGGCGATCCCGTTCTACGTCGTGGCCTCGCTGTGGTACCTGTTCTTCACCACGGTGCTGTCCATCGGCCAGTACTACGTCGAGCGGTACTACGCGCGCGGTTCCAGCCGGAACCTGCCGCCGACGCCGTTCCAGAAGCTGATGCGGGCCAACCTGTCGTTCCGCCGGCGGAAAAGCCCCTTCACGGAAGTCAGGGAGGCGCTGCGATGACCGCCGACAGCGTTCCCGAGGCCTCCCGCACCCAGGTGGCCGTCGAGATCGACACGGTGTACAAGGCCTTCGGCCGCGTGCCGGTCCTCCAGGGCGTCTCCATGACGGTCCGCGAGGGCGAGGTGGCCTGTCTCATCGGCCCCTCCGGTTCGGGCAAGTCGACGCTGCTGCGCTGCGTGAACCATCTGGAGAAGATCGACGCCGGACGGATCAGCGTGCACGGCCAGCTCGTCGGCTACCACGAGAAGAACCAGCGGCTGCACGAGATGCACGACCGGGACGTCGCCAAGCAGCGGCGCACGATCGGCATGGTGTTCCAGCGGTTCAACCTGTTCCCGCACAAGACCGCCATCGAGAACATCATCGAGGCCCCGATCCAGGTGCTCGGCAAGAACCGGGCCACGGCCGTCGCCGAGGCCCGCGAGCACCTGGAGAAGGTCGGCTTGTCCGACAAGGCGGACAACTACCCGACCCAGCTGTCCGGCGGCCAGCAGCAGCGGGTGGCGATCGCCCGGGCGCTGGCCATGCAGCCCGCGCTCATGCTGTTCGACGAGCCCACCTCGGCGCTGGACCCGGAGCTGGTCGGAGACGTGCTGGCGGTGATGCGCCAGCTGGCCGAGTCCGGGATGACGATGATCGTCGTGACCCACGAGATGGGCTTCGCCCGGGACGTCGGCGACACCGTGGCGTTCATGGACGGCGGCGTGATCGTGGAGCACGGCGACGCCCGGCAGGTCATCGCCGAGCCACAGCACGCGCGGACGCAGGCGTTCCTGGCGAAGGTGCGCTGACACCCGGCCGAGCTGCTGCATCGAGTCGGCCGCGGACTGTTTCCAAGAACGTTCCGCGGCCGTCCCTTTGGATGTTCTCCACAAAGGTCGGACGACTCGGTTGTTGAAACGACGATGATTTGACCCTCGCGTTGCGACCCCGAACGGCGTACCGTCAGGGCTACTAAACGAGCAGAACGTCGGGCATCGGACGCCTGGCGCTAACTAAAGGCGAACAAGGACGAAGGCCGTGGAACTCGCATCCTACGCAGATCGGGCGGTGTCGCTGGTGAACACCGCCGACCCCTACCGGCACCGGGACACCCTCACCACGTGTGAGCAGGCCAAGGAGCTGCTGGCGCCGGAGGGCAGGTGCCGCGTCACCAATGCCGACGTGGCGGAGCTGCGCGCGATCCGCGACCGGCTCCGCGAGGTCTTCGACGCCGCCGAGTCCGGCCGGGTGCCGCGCGCCGTCCAGGTCCTCAACTCCCTGATGAAGCAGTACCCGATCCGCCCCGTGGTCACCGACCACGACGGCGCCTCGTGGCACCTGCACCTGGCCGAGGGCGCGCCGACCATCGCGGCGGTGTACGGCGCCAAGGCCGCGATGGGGCTGGCCGTGCAGGCCACCGAGCTCGGCTTCGACCGGCTCGGCGTCTGCCAGGCCGCGCCGTGCCGCGAGGTGTTCATCGACACCTCGACGAACCGCTCGCGCCGCTACTGCTCGGACCGCTGCGCCACCCGCGCGAACGTGGCCGCCTACCGGGCCCGGCGCAAGGAGCAGGCGCGGGCCGCCGCGGCGGCCGGCGAGGCCGAAGCCGCCGGAGGCGCCACCGGCAAGGTGATGGCCGCCGCCGGAAGCGCCGCAACCGGCCGCTGACGAGTTCCCAGCCCCACTGGGAGCTCGCCGGCGCACCGGGCGCCTGCGATCGGCTCAGCGGCCCTCACCGGCCGCACGGGCCGATTCGCAGGCTCCATCCACAAGCGCGGGCAGTGTTTTCGGCGCTGTCAGCGCTTCTTCGGGATCCGCGCGATCCGGCACGGATCCCGGAGCCGCAGCACGGCGCGGGCCAGTACCGAGGCGTCCGGCACCGCGCCGAACTCGCGGGAGTCCGACGTCACGAACTCGTTGTCGCTCAAGAGCCACCAGCCCGCGCCCTCGCGCCGGGCCACGCGCTTGACGACGAGCAGTCCGTCCTGCCGCGCCGGATGCCGCGCGACCACCACGTCACCGGTTCGGATCCGTCCCGGACGCGTTCTGCGCACCAGGACGAAGTCGCCGCCGCGCAGCGCCGGGGCCATCGAGGGGCCGCTCACCCGCAGCACGGACCACCGCGCGGTGCCGGGGCCGGACGACGATCTCACGGACGCCACCTTGTCACGCGCCGCCCCCAGGGGGGCAGTAGGGTCGTGGCATCACGTTGTCCGGCAATCCGGCAAACAAGATAGGGGAACCTGACATGTTCTCGCGGATCTTCTCCCGCACCACCGCTGTCCACGCGCACTGCGACCTGCCGTGCGGCGTCTACGACCCGGCGCAGGCCCGGATCGAGGCCGAATCGGTCCTGGCCATCACCAAGAAGTACGCCGACAGCTCCGACGAGGCCTTCCGGACCCGTGCCATCGTCATCAAGGAGCAGCGCTCCGAGCTGGTCAAGCACCACCTGTGGGTGCTGTGGACCGACTACTTCAAGGCTCCGCACTTCGAGAAGTACCCGCAGCTGAACACCCTGTTCAACGAGGCCACCAAGCTGGCCGGCGCGGGCGGCACCAAGGGCAGCATGGACCCGGCCGTGGCCGAGCAGCTGCTGGCGAAGATCGAGGAGATCTCGAAGATCTTCTGGGAGACCAAGCAGGCTTAGGGCGGGTTGCGCCGGTTAGCGGGGCGAAACGCTCTATGAGCGGCGCCTGGCGTCGCCAGACGGCCCTTGCAGCCAACCAGGATGCGGCGGGCCGTCTGTCTAGCCATGCTTGCTCCTAGACCGTTTCGCTAGTTTTCGAGGCCAGCTGCGGCTCCGCATCCCGCGAATCGTCACAACCCGCCCTCTGATCACCTCTTGATCGGCTTTGATCGGCCCTTAAGCGATCAGTGCGCCTCCCGCGAGCCGTCCCGCGCCGGATTTTCCCCGGCGCGGGACGGCTCGTCTGTCCCCCGTTCGGGGTACGTTGAGTGTGAGGGACGAGCACTGAGGGTGCGTCCGGGCCACGCCCGGGCACGCGTTCGGCGTACGATCCGCAGCAGAATGATTCACTCCAGCAGCGGAGGTGTCGTGCATCAGCACTCTGCCCAGCGGACAGCCGTCCCCACAATCGCCTCAACGAGCGCAGGAAGCGGAATGGGACAACAAAACGGTGCCCCGCAGGACTTCGTCGAGGTTCGCATCCCGGCCGAGGGAGCGTACCTGTCGGTGCTGCGCACAGCGACGGCGGGCCTGGCGGCCCGGCTGGACTTCACCTTGGACGAGATCGAGGACCTGCGCATCGCCGTGGACGAGGCGTGCGCGATCCTGCTCACCAAGGCGGTGCCCGGCTCCGGGCTGACGTGCCGCTTCGAGCTGCGCGACGGCGCGCTCGCGGTGGACGTCTCGGTGCCCACGCTGGACGGCCGGCCGCCGGCCCGGGACACCTTCGCCTGGACCGTGCTGGCGGCCCTGGCCGGCCAGGTCGACGCGAAGGTCTCGGACGCGGAGGGGCCCGACGGCCAGGCCGGGAACGGCATCGGGCAGATCGTCACCATCAGCATGCTCAAGCAGCGCGGCGTGGGAGCTCCGTGAGCGCCGCCGAGGAGATCCCAGTGCGCGCCTTCGAGCCCGACGAGATCCCGGCCGCCCGCCGGGCCGGGTACGGCGAGGGGCAGCGGGGCACGCCCGCGGCCGCCGTCGGCGCGGCCGGGGACGACGACGCCCCGGACACCCCGGACACCCCGGACACCCCGCACGAGCAGCAGGAGCAGCACGAGCCGCACGAGCCCGACGAGCCGGACACCGACACCGAGGACGCCGACTTCGACGAGCCGGTCCTGGAGCTGGACGACCTCGGCGGCGACCTGGTGGAGCCCGAGGACCCCGACGCCGAAGCCGAGACCGTCGCCCCGGTCGTCGCCTCCTTCCCGCTGCGCCGGACGCCGCGGCAGGGCGGCCCGCACGCCGAGGCGCACGCCCGCGCCCGCGAGCTGTTCGCCCGGCTCAACGAGCTCCCCGAGGGCTCCACCGAGCGCAAGCAGATCCGCGACGAGCTGGTCCAGATGCACCTGCCGCTGGTGGAGCACCTGGCCCGGCGCTTCCGCAACCGCGGCGAGCCGCTGGACGACCTGACCCAGGTGGCGACCATCGGCCTGATCAAGTCGGTGGACCGCTTCGACACCGAGCGCGGCGTGGAGTTCTCGACCTACGCCACGCCGACCGTGATCGGCGAGATCAAGCGCCACTTCCGGGACAAGGGCTGGGCGGTCCGGGTCCCGCGCCGCCTGCAGGAGCTCCGGCTGTCGCTGACCAGCGCCACCTCCGAGCTCTCGCAGCGCAACCGGCGCTCCCCCACGGTGGCCGAGCTCGCCGAGTACCTCAAGATCTCCGAGGAGGAGGTCCTGGAGGGGCTGGAGTCGGCGAACGCCTACTCGACCCTGTCCCTGGACGTCTCCGAGGGCGGCGACGAGGACTCGCCGGCCGTCGCGGACTCGCTCGGCAGCGAGGACGAGGCGCTGGAGGGCGTGGAGTACCGCGAGTCGCTCAAGCCGCTGCTGGAGCAGCTGCCGCCGCGCGAGAAGAAGATCCTGCTGCTGCGGTTCTTCGGCAACATGACGCAGTCCCAGATCGCCGAGGAGATCGGGATCTCGCAGATGCACGTCTCCCGCCTGCTCGCGCGGACCCTGGAGCAGCTCCGGGCCCAACTGCTGGTCGACGAGTGAACTCTCGATTGATCGGTTAGACGCCAGAACCACAAAGAGCGGCGGCCCGACCGGGCCGCCGCTCTTCTCGTGTCCGCTCGGGACCGCCGTCTCAGGTCCCCTCGGGGGTCTCGTCCTCGCGCCAGTGCCGGGTCAGTGCCGCCGTGGAGGCCGGAGCGAAGATGCACACCAGTCCGACGACCGCGGCGGCCACCGTCGGCACCGCGCCGATCCAGAAGTGCGCCTGGACCATGAAGTAGGCGACCCACAGCGCCAGCAGCTGCATCATCACGGCCGGGGTCCGGGCCCGCATGCTCGCCCGCGCCAGGCCGCGCGGCACCAGCGGCAGCGGGACGGCGAAGATCAGGAACGTGACGGCGACCGCGATCGCCTGCCCCCGCTCCCGGGGCGTGCCGACGAAGGCCTCGACCAGCAGCCAGAGCACGTACACCAGGGCGACCAGACTCTCCACCGCCGTCACCGCGGCGGCGCCGAGGAGCGGGCGCGGGATCTGCTCCCGGACACCGGGAACGGCTGGCGCGGCCTGCGGGGTCGGATTGCTCGGCATAGACACCGAGGGTACCTCCCGGCGCCGCACCGGCCGCGTGCGGGCGGGTCGCATACCGCAGTCGTAATACGAACCAGTAACGTGTGCCCATGCGCGCGCTCCTGGTCATGAACCCCAAGGCGACCAGTACCTCCGCACGCACGCGCGAAGTACTGGCCCACGCCCTGGCCGGGGAACTCGACACCGAGATCGGCGAGACCGCCTACCGCGGGCACGCCGTGGAGCTGGCGCGGACCGCCGCCGAGGACGGGGTCGACCTGATCGTCGCGCTCGGCGGCGACGGCACCGTCAACGAGGTCGTGAACGGCATACTGACCGCGCGGATCCCGCAGGGCGGCCGGCTGCCCGACCTCGGCGTGGTCCCCGGCGGGTCGACGAACGTCTTCGCCCGCGCGCTCGGGCTGCCGAACGATCCGGTCGAGGCCACCGGCGTCCTGCTGGACGCGATCCACGAGAACCGGCGCCGGCCGGTCTCCATGGGCCTGGCCGACGACCGCTACTTCACCTTCACCGCCGGGTACGGCTTCGACGCCGCGGTGGTCGGGATAGTGGAGGAGCGCCGCAGCGCCGGGCACAAGTCGACCGGCTCGCTGTACATCCGTTCGGCCCTGCGCCATTACTGGCACGGCCTGGACCGCCGGAATCCGCCGATCGGCATGAAGATGGCCGACGGCACCGAGATACCGCGACTGTTCATGGCGATCGTCACGAACACCTCGCCCTGGACCTATCTCGGGAACAAGCCGATCGTGATCACGCCGGAATCCTCGTTCGAGGACGGCCTGGACTTGTTCGGCGTCACCAGGATGTCCGGCCGGTCGGCGTTGAGGATAGTGCGGCAGATGTTCACGTCCACTGACAAGCTGGTCCGCGGGAAGAATGTCAGCCTGCAGCACGACCTGACGGAATTCACGCTCACCGCCGAGGTCCCGACCGACTTCCAGGTCGACGGGGACCACTTGGGGCTACGCGAAAGTGTGACGTTCCGCGCGATTCGCGACGCGCTGCGCGTCGCGATGTGATGACATGGAGTCACAGCCGGTTGCCGGGACCCTGACGTAGCCGAGGATTCTCAGGTACTAGCTCGCTCTAGTGCCTTTGGACTAGTCATCGGCACCTCGTTACCCCCTTGGAAGGCAAGGTGTGAGCGAGGAGACACCCTGGAATCCAAAAACATCAGACCAACCTCTTGTGCACCGGCCGGATCCCCTGACACCCTTTGTGAAGGCACCTGTCGGAGGATCACCCGGCCCGGTGCGGTTGGGCGCGAGGGAAAAGCGGCACGGATCTTGTCCGGGTCGCGGTTCTCCCTTTGCGTCATGCCTTCGTCTGTGGAGCGCGCCAGCGATCTCCACCAAGGCCAACTGCCCAGTAGTTCGAGTGGTCGCCGGTCGCCGGGGTTACTAGTGAAAGCGTTCACATTCACAAGGTGGACGTCGGACCGGGGAACCCGCGCGGCGGTCGTCCAGTGGCGGGCCCGCCGCCACACAGGTAGAGCCGTACAGAAGACGTACAACAGCAGGACCCACAGTGACCGGACACCCGCGTCCGGCGTTGTGGCTGTAGTAACCGGCACACCGGACGCGACCGGACCCGCCAGGGCCGTGGGGGACCTGGTCGAGTCACCGCTTCCGTGCCGGCGGAACCGAACACACGTACACGACTGAACCGAAGGAGTGGACCCCATGGACTGGCGCCACCGCGCTGCCTGCCGTGACGAGGACCCAGAGCTCTTCTTCCCCATCGGGAACACCGGGCCCGCGTTGCTGCAGATCGAAGATGCCAAGGCCGTATGCCGCCGTTGCGACGTGGTCGACCAGTGCCTGCAGTGGGCTCTGGAGAGCGGCCAGGACGCCGGCGTCTGGGGTGGGATGAGCGAGGACGAGCGTCGCGCGCTGAAGCGTCGCGCCGCGCGGGCCCGCAGCCGGATGGCCTGACCAGGCCCTTCAAGCCTTCAGTCAAGCCCGGCGCTTCCTGCCCCCGGCAAGCTCTCGCACGACCGCGCGACACAGCACCTAATTCAACACAGCATCTACGTACTTACGTATCTCCGTACTGCGGCGGTCTTGGACCGCAGTACGGACGCCGAGACTGAGCGGTCCCAAAGGGCCGCTCTGTTGGTTTTCCCGGGGTCTTTCTCCGGGGCTTCCGCTCATAGCGTAGCGGAATCCTGTTACCACTCTGTTGCGCCCCCGGGTAGCCCCTCTCGCCCAATCTCAGCTCTTCGGTTGAGACGCCCCTCAGCTCTTCGTCTGAGGGACCTCGCCGACCTCCAGGTCCAGCACCGCCACCGCGCCTCGGCCGCCGGGGGCCGGACGGAGATCGAAGGTCCCCTTCAGATCGCCGTGGACAAGTGTTCTGACGATCTGAAGTCCGAGGTTCCCGGCCGTGGCGGCGTCGAAACCCGCCGGCAGCCCGTTTCCGTCGTCGGTGACGATCACGCTCAGCCGGGGCCCCGAGCGCTGCGCCTCAACTTCGAGCGATCCCCCGCGGTCGGCCAGGCCGTGCTCCAGCGAGTTCTGCAGGACCTCGGTCAGCACCATGGACAGCGGGGTGGCTATCTGCGCGGGCAGGATGCCGAAGCGGCCGACGCGGCGCGAGCGCACGCTCACCCCGCCGGGGCCGCCAGGACCGCCGGCGCCGACGTCCACCACCATCTCCAGCACCCGGTCGGCGATCTCGTCGAAGTCGACCTGCTCGTCCAGGGTCTGCGACAGCGTCTCGTGGACCAGCGCGATCGAGCCGACCCGGCGGACCGCCTCCTCCAGCGCGGCGCGGCCGGTGCCGTCGTCGATGCGGCGGGCCTGCAGGCGCAGCAGCGCGGCCACGGTCTGGAGGTTGTTCTTCACCCGGTGGTGGATCTCCCGGATCGTGGCGTCCTTGCTGATCAGCTCGCGCTCGCGGCGGCGCAGCTCGGTGACGTCGTGCACCAGGACCAGCGCGCCGGTGCGCTCCCCCTGCGGCCGCAGCGGGATGGCCCGGAGCTGGACCACGGTGCCGTTGCCCTCGACCTCGGCCTCGCGCGGTTTGCGGCCGGAGGCCACGACCTGCAGCGCCTCCTCCATCGCGCCCTGGACCGGGGCCAGGGTCGCGGTCAGGTCGCCGAGGTGCTCCCCGACCATGTCGGCGGCGTAGCCGAGCCGGTGGTAGGCGGACAGCGCGTTCGGGCTGGCGTAGACGACGGCCCCCTCGGCGTCCAGCCGGATCACGCCGTCGCCGACCCGCGGGGAGTTGTCCTGCTGGTCGCGGGACTCCGGGTAGGGGAATATCCCCTCGGAGATCATCCGCGAGAGGTCCGCCGCGGTCTGCAGATAGGTCAGCTCCAGCCGGCTCGGGGTGCGGGCGGCGAGCAGGTTGGTGTTGCGGGAGATCACCGCGATGATCCGGTCCCCGCGCCGCACCGGGATCGCCTCGACCCGGACCGGCACGTCCGCGCGCCACTCCGGGTCGCCCTCGCGCCGGATCCGCCCGGAGTCGATGGCCAGGTCCAGCATCGGCCGCTCGCCGCGCCGCAGCGTGGAGCCGACCAGGTCGGCGGTGTAGCAGGTGGGGCCGGTGTTCGGGCGCATCTGGGCCACCGCGACGTAGCCGGGACCGCCCAGCGGGGCGGCCTCGGCGTCGGTGCCGCCCTCGGCCTTGAGCGGGGCCCACAGCACCAGGTCGGCGAACGACAGGTCGGCGAGCAGCTGCCAGTCCGCGATCAGCAGGTGCAGCCAGTCCAGATCGGCCGCGTCGAGGTCGGTCCGCGTGTGGATCAGGTCGTTCATGGACGGCATGCTTCTTGGTATCACAAGCCGGCGCCCGCGAACTGATTGCCGGTCCGGCCAGGGCCCCCCACGATCGTTTTGGAAGTTCCGGCAGGTCCGGAGCCTCGGGCGGGCGGGTAGCCTCTTGGCTTCGTGAGCACCTTCGACCAGCCTTCCCAGCACCCGCTGTCCTGGCTCGCCGGCCGCGCGGACGAGCGCCGCGCCGCCGGACTGCGCCGGACCCTGGTCCCGCGCGGCGCCGACTCCCCGCTGATCGACCTCGCGGGCAACGACTACCTCGGCCTGACGCGCCATCCGGAGGTCGTCGAGGGCGCGGTCGAGGCGGTGCGGCGCTGGGGCACCGGCTCCACCGGCTCGCGGCTGGTGACCGGGACCACGGAGCTGCACGCGGAGCTGGAGGCCGAGCTGGCCGCGCACGCCGGCATGGAGGCCGGCCTGGTGTTCTCCTCCGGCTACCTGGCGAACCTGGGCGTCATCACGGCGCTGGCCGGGCGCGGCGACCTGATCGTCTCGGACAGCCTCAACCACGCCTCGATCATCGACGCCGCGCGGCTGTCGCGGGCCCGGGTCGCGGTCACGCCGCACAGCGATGTGGAGGCCGTCTCCCGGGTGCTGGCGGACCGGTCCGAGGAGCGGGCTCTGGTCGTCGTCGAATCCTTGTTCTCGGTGGACGGGGACACAGCACCCCTCAGCGAGCTCCACGAGGCCTGTAGAGCGCACGGCGCGGTCCTTGTGGTGGATGAGGCGCACGGGTTCGGTGTGGCCGGTCCTGAGGGCCGTGGAGCCGTTTTCGACGCGGGGCTCGCCGGAGCGCCTGACGTGATCGTGGCCGCCACCCTGTCCAAGGCGCTGGCCTCGCAGGGCGGGGCGATCCTGGGCTCGGCGGAGCTGGTCGCGCACCTGGTGGACGCGGCCCGGTCGATGATCTTCGACACCGGGCTGGCCCCGGCCGCGGCCGGGGCGGCGCTGGCCGCGCTGCGGGTGATCCGGCGCGATCCGGGACTGCCGGAGCTGGTGCGGAAGCGGTCGTGGGAGATCTACGAGCTGGCGCTGGCCCTCGGGCTGGAGGCCACTCCCCCGAGCGGCGCGGTGACCTCGATCATCATGGGCGCGTCCGAGGCGGCGGTGGCCGCGCGGGACTTCTGCCTGGAGCGCGGTCTGCACGTCGGCTGTTTTCGGCCACCGTCCGTACCGGACGGGAAGTCACGCCTGCGAGTGACGGCACGTGCAGATTTGTCCGACCTTGAGGCGGACCGCATTCGTTCGGTCTTGAGCGAACTCGCGGAGAATCCCGCACAGGTCTAGACATCCACAAATGGTCTAGTCCACAATCTTTTCTCGTGACCAGCATCTCTGCTCCGCGCGTCCTCCTGGACGGACGCCTGGCGGGACCCGCCACCGTCGTCGTCGACGACGGCGTCGTGGCCGAGGTGCTGGACGGCGCTTCGGCCGACGCTGACATAGTCCTGGATTCAGGCATCCTCGCGCCGGGTCTGGTGGACATCCAGACCAACGGCTGCTTCGGCGTGGACTTCATCAGCGCCTCCGACGACGACTGGCGGCTGGTCTCCGACCGGCTGCCGGGCACCGGAGTGACGGCGTTCCAGCCCACGTACATCACCGCGCCGCTGGACACCCTGCTCACGGGGGTGGAGCGGGCCGGTGCGGTCTTCGGCTCCCTGCGGGGCGCGCAGGCGATGGGGGTCCACCTGGAGGGACCGTTCCTGTCGCCGCTGCGCCCGGGGGTGCACGACCCCCGGTACCTGGTCGAGCCGACGCCGGAACGCGTCGGCTCGATCCTGGCGGCCCGGGCCGCCGAGGGCACCCGCGGCGTGGTCACGATGGTGACCCTGGCCCCGGAGCTCGACGGCGCCCCGGAGGCGGTGCGCCGGCTGTCCGAGGCCGGGGTGCGGGTCTCGCTGGGGCACACCGACGCGCTGGCCGCGCAGGTGCTCGCCGCGGCGGACGCCGGCGCGACCCTGGTCACGCACATCTTCAACGCCCAGCGCCCGCTGAACCACCGCGAGCCCGGGGTCCCCGGCGCCGCGCTGTACGACTCCCGGTTCACCTGCGGGCTGATCGCCGACCTGCACCACGTGGCCCCGGAGATCTGCACGCTGGTCTGGCGCGCGGCCGGCGGCCGGGTGGCGCTGGTGACGGACGCCATAGCGGCGGCCGGAATGCCGCCCGGCGAGTACGAGTTGTCCGGGATCAAGGTCCACCTCGGCGAGGACGGCGTGCCGCGCGACGCGGCCGGCGTCATCGGCGGCTCGGCGCTGACCCTGGACCGCGCGGTCCGCAACCTGGTCGGCATCGGCCTGGACGAGGCGTCCGTGCTGGTGGCGGCCACCCGGGTGCCCGCCGACGCGCTGGGCCGGACCGATCTGGGCCGCATCGCCCCCGGCGCCCGCGCCGACCTGGTGTGGTTCGACGACGGGTACCACCCGCTGCACACCTGGGTCGCAGGGCGTAGCGTATTCGAGGCCGGTTCCGACGCCCAGGCGTCGGACGGGCCCCACAGACTGGCGAGGGAACGCCAGCCCGCCTAGCCCTGACAGGCGCGGGACGGGTGTTTCCGACCAGGCCGCCACCCGGCGGCAACGCACGACGAGGCTCCGCACGCCTCGCCGGACGGCCGGGACGGCGGCGAACCAAGAAGGCCGCGGGCTAGCGCGGCGGTGGAGGTTGAGGGGCCGAAACCGCCGCGGGCCCGGGGCCGGAAGGCCACCGAACCCGTCGCGAGCCATGGGAAAGTGCGGCCGGGGCGTCTCGCGCCCCATGAGACGCCCCCATGGCGAAGGCCCGCCGATCACGTCGGCGGGCCTTCGTCGTGCTGGTGTCATCGTGTCGGTGTCATCGTGCCGGCGCTACTTCTCCAGAGCCTGCTGCAGGTCCGCGAACACCTTCGCGTCACCCGCGGTGGACTTGAAGTCGGAGCCGAACTGCGACACCCGCAGCAGCGCGACCCGGTCACCGGACTGCACCAGGTACTGGTGGGCCACAGCCGGCAGATGGTCCACGCCGCCGTCCTGCTGGTTCACCTCCCACGACACTCATCAGATCCCGCCCCAAGTCGCCGAGGGTGGCGATCGGCGCCACCGATCGGACACGCCCCGGCGCCGTCGCGGGTTCCCTCCGGAGCGAAGAAACTTCAGAAAGCCTCAGTGGGCCGGAGAAAAACCCGGGGCCACTGAATGCAGACGCAGCTCAGTGCGTCTGCGTCACCTTCGCCAACGCCCGCGGCGCGTCCGGGTTCAGGCCCCGGCTCATCGTCACGTGGTAGGCCAGCTGCTGCAACGGCAGGATCTCCAGGATCGGCGCCAGCTCCTCCGGGACTCCCGAGGGGAGCACGAAGCCTGCCGTAGCCCCGGCGACGTGCTCGGCCGAGCCGACCACGACCAGGTCGGCGCCGCGCTCGCGCAGCCGCTCCAGCACCGGTTCCAGCGCCGTGCCGCCGGCGCCCTCGGCCGCCACCGCGACCACCGGGCTGACGTTGTCGACCATGGCCAGCGGGCCGTGCAGCAGGTCCGCGCCGGAGAAGGCGTGGGCCGGCAGGTAGCTGGTTTCCATGATCTTCAACGCCGCCTCACGCACGGTCGGGTACGAGTACCCGCGCGCGGTCAGCACCAGCCGGGAGGCGAAGCGGTAGCGCTGCGCCAGATCGACCACCTCGGACTCCCGGTCCAGTACCGCGGCGGCCAGCTCCGGCAGCCCTCGGGCCGCCGAACCGTCGCCGCCGCGCAGCGCGTCCACCAGGAGCCACAGCGTCAGCAGCTCCGCGGTGTACGTCTTGGTCGCCGGAAGAGCCAGCTCCGGACCCGCCAGGACGTCCAGAGACAGCTCAGAGGCCTGGTTCACCGGGGAGCCGGCGACGTTGGTGACGGCCAGCGTCAGCCCGCCGCGCGCCTCGGCCATCTCGGTGTACGCCACCAGGTCCGGCGAGCCGCCGGACTGCGAGACCGTCACGCACAGCACGTCCCGCAGGTCCGGCTCGGCCCGGTAGGCCGTCGTGGTCGACATCGACGTCAGCCCGACCGGCAGCCCGAGCGCGATCTCCATGAGGTACTTGGCGTAGTACGCCGCGTTGTCGCTGGTACCGCGGGCGGTGAGCAGCGCGAAGCGCGGCCGGGCCGCCAACACGGCCTCGGCCGCCTCGCGGATGTGCGGCAGTCCCTCGGTGAGGATCCGTTCGAGGACCGCCGGCTGCTCGGCGATCTCCCTTGCCATAATTTCGCCGGGCTTGGCGTCGTCACTCACCTAGACCGTTCCCTCCGTCAGGAGCCGGGCGACGGCGAGCCCGGACACCAGCGCCGCGCCGTGCGTGGCGATCAGCGTCGCCCCGCCGGACTTCTCGCCCCGACCGTACGCGATCCCCATCTCGACCACGATCGCGTCGGGCCGGACGGTGGTCACGGCGGCCACGGCGGAAGCCATCCAGGCGTGCCGGTGCGCGTCGCGCACCACCAGCACCAGCGGACGGCCCGCGGCGGCGGCCACGGCCTCCGACACCCCGGCCGGGGTGTACGGGAGGGCGGCGAGCCGGGGACGCACCGCGGCCAGCGCCGCGGCGGTGTCGTCGTCGCCGGCGAAGCTGGTCGCGGAGCCGGGCTCCACGAACCGCGCGGCCACCGAGCCGGCCGGGAGTTCGGACAGCACCGGGCTCAGGCCCCAGGGCACCGCGTTGCCGGCCGCGTTGTTGGCCAGCGGCACGAACTCCAGGATCGAGACCGGACCGGTCAGCGGGACGAGCGGCGCACCGGAGACCGTGACCGCGCGCAGAGCGGCGTTCAGGCCGATCTGCTCGGCGTCGTCGGAGTCGGCCGATGCCGACGCAGCCGACGAAGCCGCCGCCACCGAAGCCGGCACGCCGTTCGACGACACCGATGCCGACGCTGATCCCGACACCGATCCTGACACCGATGCCGACGCCGACACCGAGGAGCCGCCGGCGCCGGCGTCACCCCCGGCAGCGTGCGTCCCCTCCACGGTCGCACGCTGCGCGGCGGCCCACGCCCCCAGTTCCCGCACCCGCGTCGCGGCCTCGTGCAGCCGCTCGGCGGGCAGCCGGCCCTCGCGCACCGCGTCGACCAGCGCGTCCCGCAGCATCAGGTAGTCGCACTCGTCGCGCAGCCCGCCGCCGACGCAGACCGCGTCGACGCCCGCGGCCAGCGCCAGGACCGTCCCCTCGGCGATCCCGAAGGTGTCGGCGATGGCGGCCATCTCGATGCCGTCGGTGACCACCAGCCCGGTGAAGCCGAGCTCGCCGCGCAGCAGGTCCACCAGGACCTTGCGGCTCATGGTCGACGGGAACTCCGGGTCGTAGCGCGGCGCCAGGATGTGTGCGGTCATCACCGACTTCACCCCGGCCTCGATCGCGGCCCGGAACGGCGCCAGGTGCTTGGCCCACTCCTGTTCGGAGTGCTGCACCAGCGGCAGCCCGTGGTGCGAGTCCACGGCGGTGTCGCCGTGGCCGGGGAAGTGCTTGGCGCACCCGGCCACGCCGGCCCCCTGCAGGCCCCTGACATACGCCGCGACGTTCCGCGCCGCCACGCCCGGGTCGGACCCGAAGGACCGGGTCCCGATGACCGGGTTGTCGGGGTTCGTGTTCAGGTCCGCGTCCGGCGCGTAGTTCAGGTTGATGCCGGCGCGCCACAGCGAGCGCCCGATCTGCCGGGCGACCGTCTCGGTCAGCTCCGGGTCGTCCACGTACCCCAGGGCGTAGTTGCCCGGGAACGCCGACCCGGTGGCGACGTCCAGCCGGGTGACGTCGCCCCCTTCCTCGTCCACCGCGACCAGCACGTGCGGGTTCTCGGCCCGCAGCGCCGCCGACAGCTCGCCGGTGCGTTCCGGCGTCGCGGCTATGTTCCGTCCGTAGTAGGCGACCCCGCCCAGGCCGTCCTCCGTCAGGGCGCGACGCACCCAGTCGGGAACCCGGCCGGAGTCGTCGTTGACGAACCCCGGCTGGAGGACGGCGGCGGCGTCGCGCAGCAGTTGTTCTCCCACGCGCGCCGTTCCCCCTACCCCTTCACCGCGCCGGCGGTCAGACCGGTCGCGATGTTCTTCTGGATGGCCAGGAACAGGATGACCACGGGGATCGAGGTGATCGTGGCGCCGGCCATCAGCACGCCCCAGTCGGTGCCGCGCGAGCCGGTGGCGGTCTGGACCAGCCAGGCCATCATGTTCTGCTTGCGGGGGTCGTGGTTGATGGTGGTGATCAGGATGAACTCGTTCCAGGCCTGGATGAAGCCGTAGACCGAGGTCGCGACCAGGCCGGGGCCGGTCAGCGGCAGGATGACGCGGAAGAAGGTCTGCCAGCGGCTGCAGCCGTCGACCATCGCCGCCTCGTCCAGCTCGCGCGGGATGTTGGTGATGAAGCCGCGCAGCGTCCACACCGTGTAGGGCACCGAGAACACCAGGTAGGTGAGGATGATGCCGTAGAGCGTGTCGGTCATGTTCAGGTTCTGCAGGGTCTGCGTCACCGGGATGACCAGCACGATCAGCGGGACCATCTGCACCAGCAGGACGGTGAAGATGATCACCTTCTTGCCGGCGAAGTGGAAGCGGGCGATGGCCAGCGCGCCGAAGAACCCGACGATCAGCGAGACCACCACCGCGCCGAGCGTGATCACGACGCTGTTCCACAGGTCGATGCCGAAGTTCGAGGCCTGGAAGGCCCCGCTGAAGTTCTTCAGCGTGGGGTGCTCGGGGATGAAGTGCGGCGTGTAGTTCTGCCATTCGTTGAGCCGCTTCAACGAGGTGTTGAGCATCCAGTACACCGGGAAGCCCATGACCACGAAGACCAGGATGCCCAGGGTGTTCCAGGCGGCCTTCTTGGCCTTCTTGCGGCCCGCGCCGGGGCGCGGGGCGACGGCGCGGCGACGGCCGCCAGTCTCGACGCTCATCAGTCAGCGTCTCCGATCCGCAGCATCTGCCGCACGTAGAAGATCATCATCCCGAGCATCGCCAGGATGGTCAGGATCGAGATCGCGGCTCCCAGGCCGTAGTCGCTGTGCCCGAACGCCTGGGTGTAGGAGAAGACGCTGAGCACCTGGTAGTCCGGCTCCGGCTTGGTCTGCCGGATCACGAACACCTGGTTGAACAGCTGGAAGTCCCAGATCACCGACAGCGAGGTGGCGATGATCAGCAGGGGCTTGATGGTCGGGTAGGTGACCGTGCGGAACACCTGGAGCGGGTTGGCCCCGTCCATGCGCGCGGCCTCGCCGAGCTCCTTGGGCACCATCGACATGCCGGCCGTCAGCGTCACCGTCAGGAACGGCAGCGCCTGCCAGACCACCAGCGCGATGATGACGATCCAGCCCTGCACCGGGTCCACGAACCAGTCGTGCGTCTTGAACCCGTGGAAGCCCAGTTTGTCCAGCATGTAGTTGATGACGCCGAAGTTCGGGTCGGTGAACCACACGAACAGCTCGACCGCGACGATCTGCGGGATCGCCCAGACGAACAGCAGCAGCGCCATCAGCGGCGTGCGGACCCAGCGGGACAGCTGGTTCATCATCAGCGAGAGCAGCAGCGCGATGGCCATGGACAGGACCACCAGGACCGCGCAGACCACGAAGGTCCGCTCGACCACGGACCAGAAGTCCGAGCTGCCCAGGACGTCGGAGAAGTTCTGGAACCCGACCCAGTCGCCGGGCTTGTTCGTGTAGAGCTCACGCTTGGTCTGGTGCTGGAAGGCCAGCACCACGATCTTGTAGAGCGGGATCCCCAGCGTCACGACGATCACCAGGAGCGTCGGGATCACCAGGAAGTACGGAGTCGATTCGAACCGTCGGCGCTTTGGCGGGCGCTCGTCCCCCAGCGTCGGGGGCGGTTCGAGGGGGCCTACGGCCTTCCCCACTACCGCGGTCATGTGCACACCTCACCTCGTTGAAGAGGCCGTGCCGCGAGTGCGCGGCACGGCCCCCACCGGAAACTCACCCGGGTGTCGCGGACACCGCCCTGCCGAGGGCGGTGTCCGTACCCCTGAAGAAGCGCTGGATCAGCTCTTGTTCAGGATCGAGGTGATCTGGTCGTCCGCGGCCTTGGCCGCGTCGGCGACCGAGGACTTGCCGGTCGCGATACTCTCCGCCATGTTCTGCAGCACGTTGCTGGACTCCACGTCGGCCCAGTTCGGGGCGACCGGGGTGAACCAGCTGGACGCGGCCTGGTCGGCCACCTGCTGGCTGATCGCCGGGCCCACCGCCTTGGCCAGGTCGGTCTGGTTGTTCGGCAGGTTGCCCAGCGCGCCCTCGGCGGCGTTGGAGGCGGAGTTCGTGTAGTCCTGGATCCACTCCGCGGCCAGCGCCTGGTACTTCGACTTCTGCGCGATGCCCAGGACCGAGCCGCCGAGGAAGGCCGGCGACGGCTTGTCAGCGGTGGCGCCGGGCAGCGGCATGGTGGCGACCTTGCCCTTGACCTTGGTGTCCTGCAGCGGCGACTTCGGGTCGTTGGGGTTCTGGTTCACCTGCTGCACGGCGCCCAGGTGCCAGGCCGCGTCGTACTCGGCGAAGACGTTGCTGGTCTCGAACAGGGTGTCCTGGTCCGACTCGTCCTTGGTGTGGCTGGCCGCGGTGGAGTACTTGGAGACCAGGTCGGACCACTGCTGCAGGCCGGAGATGGACTTGGGGTCCTCCAGGTTGCCCTTCCACTTGCCGTCCGAGCCCTTGACCGCGAACGAGCCGCCCTGGCCGTAGACGAAGGAGCCGACCTGGTACCAGTCCTTGCCCGGGGCGTTGTACGTGACGAAGTTCGCGTTGGAGGCGTTGGCGGCCTTGACCTTGTCCAGGGCCGCGGTGAAGTCGGCCCAGGTGGTCGGCGGGGTGGTCACCCCGGCCGCGGTCAGCAGGTCGGTGCGGTAGATCAGGGTGCGGGTGCCCGCGTAGTACGGGATGCAGTACAGGTGCCCGCCCTGGGTGCAGGGCGCGGACAGGCCGTTGAGCCAGGTGGCGTTGTTGTCGAAGGTCGACTTCGTCGACGAGACGTCGGCCAGCGCGCCGTTGAACGCGTACTTGGGGGCCTCGGTGTTGCCCAGCTCGACGATGTCCGGGACGTCGCCGTTGCCGCCGAGCGTCGCGTCCAGGTTCGTCAGGTGGTTGCTCCAGGTCTGCCAGATGATGTTGATGTCAGCACCGGTCTTGGCCTTGAAGGCGGCCGTCGCGGTGTTGATGATCGCCATCCACTTGGGGTTGTCCTTGGGGTCCGAGACCAGCCAGACGTTCAGCTTCACGCCGGTGGCGCCGGTCGTCGGCCCGGACAGCGCCGGGGCGTTGGTCGCGGTGACCGAGCCGCCCTGCGAGGGCGCGCCGTTGGCGGTGTTGGACTTCGAAGAGCTGCACGCGGAGGCCATGAGCGCCACGGCCGCAGCGGCCGACGTCAGGGCTATGAGCTTGCGCCTCATGCCGTACTCCTTGGTGGGTGTGGACGACCCACTGCGACCAACGGAGATAAACCGACCGCGCGACACGGCAACCCTGAGCGATGCCGTCCCGTGTGCGTTGAATCGGTGTACCCGGTCTCGTGGATCTGGTTGTGGTGTCGAGCTGTCGGGAATTACAGAGCGAGTTCCTGCGAAGAAAGGGCGCCTCCTGAAGCGCCTCTCCGGCTTTCCCGATTGGTTTAGACCAGTCCGGAGACTGGCATAGACCACTGGGGTCGTCAAGAGAGCGCGACCCCGGTTGTCCAACCCGTTACCAAGACGCAACCAGCACTGACATACACAATCCCGCCCCAGGTAAACACCGGTTTCCGAACAAAGTCGGCGCCGAGATCAACCCGGCTGGACACACACGCGGGTCCATGGCACTTTGGGCCACGAGGAGGGGCCGTTCATGACCGCAGAACCCGCGAACATCGCTCTCGAGACGCAGGGCCCGCAAGGCCCGGCACCAGCACTCGAATCAGGGCTGGAATCGGCACTGGAAACGGTGCGCGTTCCCAAGTACTACCGCCTGAAGCAACACTTGCTGGACCTCACCCAGACGATGCCCCCGGGCACCCCGGTCCCCCCGGAACGCCTGCTCGCGACCGAGTTCGACACCTCGCGCACCACGGTCCGGCAGGCGCTGGCCGAGCTGGTCGTGGAGGGCCGCCTGGAGCGGATCCAGGGCAAGGGCACCTTCGTGGCCAAGCCGAAGGTGGCGCAGTCGCTGCAGCTGACCTCCTACACCGAGGACATGCGGGCCCAGGGCCTGGAGCCGACCTCGCGGCTGCTGGAGATGGAGTACGTCTCCGCCGGCGTGGAGCTCGGCGAGCGCCTGGGCATCCGGGCCTCCGCGAAGGTGCTGCGCATCAGCCGTCTGCGCCTGGCCAACGGCGAGCCGATGGCGATCGAGACCACGCACCTGTCGCAGCAACGCTTCCCCAACCTGCGCAAGCTGCTCGGGCGGTACTCGTCGCTGTACACGGCGCTGGCCGAGGAGTACGGCGTGCACCTCGGCGAGGCCGAGGAGACGATCGAGACCGCGCTGGCCACCCCGACCGAGGCCGGATTGCTGGGCACCGACACCGGGCTGCCGATGCTGCTGCTGTCGCGGCACTCCATCGACACCGAGGGGGAGCCGGTGGAGTGGGTGCGGTCGGTGTACCGGGGCGACCGGTACAAGTTCGTGGCGCGGTTGAAGCGGCCGGACGGCGAGTAGCCGGCACGACGAGGAGAGACGAGTAGAGCAGCGCGGGCCGGGGCGTGACCCGACTCACCCCGCGATCGCACGGTCGGGGCCCCGGCCTCCCGTAAAGTCGCGTCGTGTCCATCGTCGTAGTAACCGGAACCAACACCGACGTCGGCAAGACCGTCGTCACCGCCGCCGTGGCCACCCTGGCCGCGACCCGCGGCACCTCCGTGGCCGTCGTGAAGCCGGCCCAGACCGGGGTCACGCCCGACGGGCCGGGCGACCTGGCGACCGTCCAGCGGCTGGCCGGCGTGACCGATCTGCACGAGTACGCCCGCTACCCGGACCCGCTCTCCCCCGCCGCCGCGGCCCGCCGCTCGGGCCTGCCGCCGCTGGACTTCGACGAGACCGTCCGCCGCGTCCGGGAGCTGGCCGAGAGTCGCCGGCTGGTGCTCGTGGAGGGCGCCGGCGGCCTGCTGGTCCGCAACGACGAGGACGGCAGCACCCTGGCCGACCTGGCGCACGCGCTCAAGGCGCCGGTGCTGCTGGTCGCACACCCGAACCTGGGCACCCTGAACATCGCCGCGCTCACCCTGGAGGCGATGGCCGCCCGCGGCCTGGACCTGGCGGGCATCGTGCTGGGTTCCTGGCCCGCCGACCCCGACCTGGCGATGCGCAGCAACATCCGCGACCTGGAGACGATCGGCGCCCGCCCGCTGGCCGGCGCGCTACCGGAGGGCGCCGGCGCGCTGGACCCGGCCGAGTTCCTCCTCGCCGCCCGGGCCGCCCTGGCCCCGGCGTTCGGCGGCACCTTCGATCCGGCAGAATTTCGGCAGACCTGGGACCCTCGGAAGGCGGCCTGAACCATGACAACCACCGAACAAGACCTCGACATCCTCGCCGAGGCCCGGCGCCAGGTCCTCGACGAGGGCGTGGGGCTGACCGAGGAGCAGGTGCTGCGGGTGCTGCGGCTGCCCGACGAGGCCCTGCCGGAGCTGTTGCAGCTGGCGCACGAGGTCCGCGAGAAGTGGTGCGGCCCGGAGGTCGAGGTCGAGGGCATCGTCTCCCTCAAGACCGGCGGCTGCCCCGAGGACTGCCACTTCTGCTCCCAGTCCGGCCTGTTCCCCTCCCCGGTCCGCGCGGCCTGGCTCAACATCCCCGAACTGGTCGAGGCGGCCAAGCAGACCGCGGCCACCGGCGCCACGGAGTTCTGCATCGTGGCGGCCGTCCGCGGCCCCGACGCGCGCCTGATGAAGCAGATGCGCGAGGGTGTGAAGGCGATCCAGGACGCGGTCGACATCCAGGTCGCGGCGTCCCTGGGCATGCTGACCCAGGAGCAGGTCGACGACCTGGCCGACATGGGCGTGCACCGCTACAACCACAACCTGGAGACCGCCCGCTCCCACTTCCCCAACGTGGTCACCACCCACACTTGGGAGGAGCGCTGGGACACGCTGACGATGGTCCGCGAGGCCGGCATGGAGGTCTGCTGCGGCGGCATCGTCGGCATGGGCGAGACGCTGGAGCAGCGCGCCGAGTTCGCGACGCAGCTGGCCGCGCTGACCCCGGACGAGGTCCCGCTGAACTTCCTCAACCCGCGCCCGGGCACGCCCTTCGGCGACATGGAGCCGCTGGGCTCGAAGGAGGCGCTGAGGACGATCGCGGCCTTCCGCCTGGCACTGCCGCGCACCATCCTGCGCTACGCGGGCGGCCGCGAGATCACGCTCGGCGACCTGGGCACCGAGCAGGGGCTGATGGGCGGGATCAACGCGGTGATCGTCGGCAACTACCTGACCACGCTGGGGCGCTCGCCCGAGGAGGACCTGGCGCTGCTGACGAAGCTGGAGATGCCGATCAAGGAGCTGTCGAAGACGCTGTAGGGCGGCTTTCGCGGTCCGGGTCGGGATACTGACCCGGACTGTTTGTTTTCCGGTTCGGTCAGCCGATCCGCACCGTCTGCGCCCAAGCCGCCAGCAGCTGGAGGGCCGCCTCGGCCGGCGAGCCCTCCGGCACGGTCTGCATGATCAGCGCCTGGTCCGGGTCGTCGGGGGCGCGGAAGGTCTCGTAGTCGAGCGTGATCTCGCCGACGACCGCGTTGCGGTACGTGTAGCTGCCGTGTGTTTTGTCGCGGACGTCGTACCGCGCCCAGATCTGCGCGAACTCCGGGTTCGGGCACAGCTCGGCGACCAGCGCGCCGAGCGCCGGGTCGGCCGGGTGCCGGCCGATGTCGAAGCGCACGTAGGCCGCGACGTCCGCCATCTTCTTGGCCGGGTCCGCGAACACCGCGCGGAAGGCCTCGTCGTGGCAGACCAGCCAGGCGAGGTTGCGCTCGTGCGGCGCCAGCGTCCCGAAGTCGGTCAGCAGCGCGGCCGCCAGCCGGTTCCAGGCCAGCACGTCGGTGCCCAGGCCCACGACGTACGCGGGCACGTCGGTCGTGGACTCCAGCAGCCGCCGCAGGCCCGGCCGCACCTCCTGCGGCTCCCGCTTGCCGGTCCCCTGATACACCTGCGACTGGTCCGGCCGCGCGAGCCGGTACAGGTGCTCGCGCTCGATCGGGTCCAGCTGGAGCGCCCTGGCGACGGCGTCGAGGACGTCCTCAGAGAACTGGAGCGTGCGTCCCTGTTCCAGCCGCACATAGTGGTCCACGCTGACCCCTGCCACCAGAGCCAGCTCCTCGCGGCGCAGCCCCGGGACCCTTCGGCGGCCGCCGTAGTCGCGCAGGCCGATGTCGGCGGGGTTCAGCCGCGCTCGCCGTGATCGCAGGAACTCGCCCAACTCCGCACGTCTGTCCAGGGTCATGCTCCTGCCTAACACGTGCGGCGCATCCTGGTCATCCCGTGCCTAGGCATCGCGCGGTCCTGGGTAAGCCGCCGCGCGGAGCGGATCGTCATAGCCATGACGAACGAGACCGCGAACACGACACTGGACACGACCCGCCTCGGCACCACCGACATGACCATCACCCGCGTCGGTTTCGGCTCCTGGGCCGTCTCCGGCAGCGGCTGGACCTACAGCTGGGGCGCCACCGACGACGCCGAGTCGGTCGCCGCCATCCGCCACGCGGTCGACTCCGGCGTCAACTGGATCGACACCGCCGCGGTCTACGGCCTCGGCCACTCCGAGGAACTGGTCGGCAAGGCGGTCTCGGCCTACTCCGAGGCCGACCGCCCCTACATCTTCACCAAAGTCGGTCTGGTCTGGAACCCGGAGGACCCGCAAGGCGCGCCGATCCGCACCATGAAGCCCGCCAGCGTCCGCCGCGAGCTCGAGGATTCGCTGCGCCGCCTCGGCGTCGAGCGCGTCGACCTCTACCAGGTGCACTGGCCGGACACCGGCGAAGCCTTCGTCTTCGGTGCCGAGGAGGACGGCGCGGCCTCCCCGAACCACACCCCGCTGGAGGAGTACTGGCAGCTCATGGCCGACCTCAAGGCCGAGGGCAAGATCCGGGCGATCGCGCTGTCCAACCACGACGCCGCGCAGCTGACCGTGGCCGAGTCCATCGCGCACGTCGACGCGATCCAGCCGCCGTTCTCCGCGATCAACCGGTCGGCCGCGCCGGACATCGCCTGGGCGAAGGAGCACGACACCGGCGTCATCGTCTACTCGCCGCTCCAGTCCGGCCTGCTCACCGGGACCTTCTCCGCCGAGCGGGTCGCGAGCCTGCCGGCCGACGACTGGCGCCGCGCGAGCCCGGACTACACCTCCGGCCTGGCCGCGAACCTGCGCATCGCCGACGCCCTCAAGCCGATCGCGGCACGGCACGGCGTGAGCGTCGCCGAGGTCGCGATCGCCTGGACGCTGGCCTGGCCCGGCGTCAGCGGCGCGATCGTCGGCGCCCGGACCCGCACGCAGGTGGACGGCTGGGTGAATGCTGGCGCGGTGAGGCTGACCGCGCAGGACCTGGCCGAAGTCGCCACGGCGATCGGTCTGTGACCCGAGCGATGATCCCGGCCGGTGTCCCCGGCCGGGTCTATCGTGCGCGTATGACGGACTCGACGACGACCATCACCGTTGTTCCCGCCAACCAGGCCACGTGGGAGGACCTGCGCACGGTCTTCGGCGAACGTGGAGTGCCGCACGGCTGCCAGTGCCAGTGGTTCAAGTTCTCCTCCAAGGAATGGCGGTCCATGCCGCAGGAGGAGCGTGAATCCGAGCTGCGGGACCAGACCCGCTGCGGCCGGCCCGACTCCGAGGAGACCACCGGCCTGGTCGCCTACCTCGGCGGCAAGCCCGTCGGCTGGTGCGCCGTCGAGCCCCGAACGGAGTACCCGCGGCTCCGGACGATGCGAATCCCGTGGACCGGCCGCGACGAGGACCGCGACGACCCCGGCGTCTGGACGGTGACCTGCTTCGTGGTCCGCACCGGATACCGCCGGCGCGGAATCAGCCGGGCCCTGACCGAGGCCGCCGTGGATCACGCGCGCGACCACGGCGCCACCGCCATCGAGGGCTACGCGCTGATCACCGAGCCCGGCAAGGAGATCGTCTGGGGCGAACTGTTCGTCGGGGCGAAGAGCACCTACGAGACCTGTGGCTTCCAGGAAGTCAGTGCTCCCACGCCCCGGCGCCGGGTGATGCGGATCGACTTCAAGCGGTGCGGATCGACTTCAACGGTGCGGATCAGCTTCGAGCGGTGAGGTGACCCTTGCGGAAGCCAGGTGCGGGCGGAAAGCTACTGACTCGTAACTTCGCCCCAGTCCGCCCGAGCCCCGCAGGTGACCGTCGTGACCGAAGCACAGCCCGAAACCCCGCAACCGCTGCACGGCGGCCAGATCTCCGTCGAGGTGGCCCGAGCCCACGGCGTCGAGACCATGTTCACGCTCTCCGGCGGACACGTCTTCTCGCTCTACGACGGCGCAGTGAAGGCCCAGCCCCCGATGCCGATCCTGGACGTCCGGCACGAGCAGACCGCCGTCTTCGCCGCCGAGGCCACCGCCAAGCTGACGCGCAGGCCGGGCCTGGCCGTCCTCACCGCCGGCCCGGGCATCACCAACGGCGTCTCGGCGGTCACCACCGCGCACTTCAACGGCTCGCCGGTGGTCGTGCTCGGCGGCCGGGCCGCAGACTCCAACTGGGGCAAGGGCGCGCTGCAGGAGCTGGACCACCCGCCGCTGCTGGCCCCGGTGACCAAGCGCTCGGCGACCGTGCACACCACCGCGACCCTGACCGCGGACCTCGACGACGCCTTCACCCTCGCCGACGCGCCGCACCGCGGCCCGGTCTTCCTCGACCTGTCGCTGGAGGCCGCGTTCGACGTCGACGCCAAGCCGCTGCCGACGGTCGGGGCCCGCGAGGCCGTCGCCCCGGACCCCGACGCGCTGGCCGCGATCGGGGATCTGCTGGCCCGCGCCGCCAAACCGGTGCTGGTGCTGGGCTCCGACGTCTGGATGGACGGCGCCGAGACGGCCGCGCTGGCGTTCGCCGAGGAGACCGGGGTCCCGGTCATCACCAACGGCATGGGCCGGGGCATCCTGCCGCGCGGCCACCGCCAGCTGGTGACGCGGGCCCGCTCGGCCGCGTTCGGCGGCGCGGACCTGGTGATCGTCGTCGGCACTCCGCTGGACTTCCGGCTGGGCTACGGGTTGTTCGGCGGCCGGGACGGCAACCCGCTCGCGCCGGTGGTGCACCTGGTCGATTCCCCGGAGCAGGTCAGCGGCCACATCGGGCTGGCGGCGAGTGCCGCCGGGGACCTGGCCGCGACGTTCGAGGGCATCGCAGAGTCCTGGCGCAGGTCGGCCAAGTCGGGCGGGTACGCGGACTGGCTGAACGCTTTGCAGGACAAGGCATCCGCGGCCATCTCCGCCGACCAAGAGCTGCTGACCGCGGCGTCGGACCCCATCCACCCGGCCCGCATCTACGGCGAGCTGCTGCCGCGGCTGGCCGACGACGCGGTGGTGATCGGCGACGGCGGCGACTTCGTCTCCTTCGCCGGCCGGTTCGTGGAGCCGGGGCGCGCGGGCTGCTGGCTGGACCCGGGCCCCTACGGCTGCCTGGGCACCGGCCTCGGGTACGCGATCGCCGCGCGGCTGGCGCGGCCGGCGTCGCAGGTGGTCCTGATGCTCGGCGACGGCGCGGCCGGCTTCTCGCTGATGGACGTGGACACTCTGGTGCGGCACGGGCTGCCGGTGGTGATGGTGATGGGCAACAACGCGTGCTGGGGCTTGGAGAAGCACCCGATGCAGGCGTTGTACGGGTACGACGTCGCCGCCGACCTGAACCCGGACGCGCGCTACGACAAGGTGGTGCAGGCGCTCGGCGGGGGCGGGGAGTTCGTCACCGACCCGGCGCAGATCGGGCCGGCCCTGGACCGGGCGTTCGCTTCGGGCGTTCCATACCTGGTCAACATCGCCACCGACCAGGCGATCGCCTATCCGCGATCGACCACGGGGCTGTGAGTTTTGTAGTCTCCAGCGCGTGACTGACTGGGTGACCATATCCTCGCTGGCGACCGCCGGGACCACGGTGGTCCTGGCGGCGGCCACGCTGAAGTCGGTGCGCTCGGCCTCGCGCGCCGCGGCCGCCGCCGAGCGGGCGGTGCTGGTGGGGCTGCGGCCGGTGCTGTTGAACTCGCGGCTGACCGACCGGGACGAGAAGATCTTCTGGGCCGACGACCACTGGGCCGTGGTGAGCGGCGGACGGGGCTACGCGGAGATCGTGGACGGGGTGATCTACTTCGCGATCTCCGTGCGCAACGCCGGCGCGGGCTTGGCGGTGCTGCAGGGCTGGGCCGTCTCCGACGAGCGCCGGGGGCCCGAGGACCGGCACACGGCGCCGCAGGACTACCGGCGGATGATCCGCGACCTGTTCATCCCGGCGCACGACATCGGCTACTGGCACGCCGCGCTCCGCGACGCCGACGATCCGCAGTACGCGGCGATGGAGGCGGCGATCAAGGAGCGGCGGATGTTCACCGTCGAGATCCTGTACAGCGACCACGAGGGCGGGCAGAGCAGCATCTGCCGGTTCGTGCTGCGGCCCCGGGACAAGGACGGGAACCTGGCGGACTGGATCGCCGGGGTCGGGCGGCACTGGAATCTGGACCGGCCGGATCCTCGGGCTGTCTGGTCTGTGTGAGGGGGGTTATCCCTTTGATCACGGGATGTGAGCAGACTAGCGTCGGGTGTCATGACTGAGACGACCGCGCCGCAGCCGGATCCGGACAAGTGGCTGGAGTACAACCGCGCGAACTGGGACGAGCGGGTGCCGATCCACGTGGACGGCCAGTTCTACGACCTGGACTCGTTCGCCGCGGGCCGGGAGACGCTGGAGCCGTTCGAGCTGACCGAGGTCGGCGACGTGCGCGGCAAGAGCCTGCTGCACCTGCAGAGCCACATCGGCATCGAGACCCTGGGCTGGGCCCGGCACGGCGCGGTAGTCACGGGGCTGGACTTCTCACAGCCGGCGATGGAGGCCGCGGCGGGGCTGGCGGAGCGGATCGGCGTCACCGACTCGCGGTGGGTCACGTCGAACCTCTACGACGCGGCCGAGGCGCTCGGCGGGGAGCAGTTCGACGTCGTGTACACGGGCAAGGGCGCGCTGTGCTGGCTGCCGGACATCGAGCGGTGGGCCCGGGTGGCGGCTTCGATGGTGAGGCCGGGCGGGTTCCTGTACGTGTCGGAGTTCCATCCGTTCGGGAACACGCTGGACGACGAGGACGGGCGCACGGTCGCGTACGACTACTTCGACCGGTCGCCGCAGGTGTGGGACGAGCCCGGGACGTACGCGGACTTCGAGGCGAAGACGCTGCAGAACGTGAGCGTGGAGTTCAACCACGGGATCGGGGAGATCGTCAGTGCCCTGATCGGGGCCGGGCTGCGGCTGGAGTTCCTGCACGAGTTCGACGTGACGCTGTTCGCGCGGTTCCGGTCGCTGGAGCGGCGGGACGGGGTTTTCCGACTGCCGGAGGGGCGGCCTCGGGTGCCTTTGATGTTCTCGCTGCGGGCTTCGAAGCCTGAGGCGGGGTAGGCGGTTGGGCTAAACATCAGAGCTCTGATGTTTGGGCTGCCCTCGACTCTTACAGCTTCGCCATGAACCGTTCGGCGTTGACGATGACGCGGGTGATCTCGCCTTCGCCGACCAGGCGGCCGTCGGCGTCGTGGGCGGCCACGGTGAAGCGCAGGAGGCGGTCGTCGCGGTGCGCGAGGTCGGCGGTGACGGTGACGGTGCCGCCGACCGGGGTGGGGTAGACGTGGTCGAAGCGGATGCGGGTGCCGACGGTGGTCTGGCCTTCGGCCAGGAGGGCTGCGGCCGCCGCGACCGTGGCCTGCTCGGCGAGGGCGATGAGGCGGGGCGTGCCCAGGACCGGGAGGTCGCCGGAGCCGACGGCGCGTGCGGTGTCGGCGTCGGTGACGTGGAGGGCGGTCTGCGCTTGGAGCGGGGCGCTTTCGGCGGCGTGGGCTCCGTGGGCTTCGGTCACGCGTAGACCCTACACAGACTGTGGAAGGCGCCCCGCCGGCTCATGAGCTCCGGCCAGGTGCCGCGCTCGACGACGCGGCCGGCGTCCAGGACGACGATCTCGTCGACGTGCTCCAGCCCGGCGAGGCAGTGCGTGACGAGCAGCGTGGTCTTCGGCAGCGCGAGCAGGTCGCGCAGCAGCGCGTCGGCGGTGGCGGGGTCCAGGTGCTCGGTCGGCTCGTCGAGGAGCAGGACGGGGAAGTCGGCCAGCAGCGCCCGGGCCAGCACCAGGCGCCGGTGCTGGCCGCCGGAGAGGCGCGCGCCGTGCTCGCCGACGAAGGTGTCGAGTCCGGCGGGGAGGGTGCGGACCCAGTCGGCGAAACGGGCGCGGATCAGGGCGTCTTCGAGGTCTGATGCCGTGGCGTCGGGGCGCGCGAGGCGGAGGTTCTCGCGGAGGGTGCTGTCGAAGACGTGGGCATCCTGCGCGCAGAGGCCGACGACGCGGCGGACGTCTTCGGCGCGGAGGGCGGCGGTGGGGATGCCGCCGAGGGTGATCGAGGCCTCGGTATCGGGGTCGACGAGGCGGAGCAGGGCACTGATGAGGGTGGACTTGCCGGAGCCGCTGGGACCGACGACGGCGACCTTACGGCCGGGCGCGAGGTCGAGGTCGAAGCCGCAGAGGGCGGGCTGATCACGACCGGGCCAGGCGACGCTGAGGTCGCGGACGCGGATGGCGTGGTCGGAGGGCAGCGGACGCGGGTCTGTGGGCTCGCGGACAGCGTCGGGAGCCGCCAGGACTTCGCGAACGCGCCGCTCGGCAGCTCGGGCGCGGCGGAGGTGCTGGAGGGCTTGCGGGAGGCTGGCGGTGGCTTCGGCGAGGGCTAGTGGGGTGAGGATGAGGACGGCTAGGAGGGTGACGGGGAAGGCTGCGGCATGACCTGCACTCAAAGCGGCTTGCCCGACCGCTTGCCCCGCAGCAGTCGCGATCTCACCGCCCGCCACCGCTCTCCCGCGCATCGCCTCCAGCCCGGCGTATGCAGCACCCCACACCATCGCACCGGTAGCCAGGATGGCGAGCCCGGTGCCCATGCCGCGGGCCCCGGCGGAGCGGCGTTCCATCGATGCCAGATCCCGATCGGCGGCCTCGATGCGGGCGAGGCGCGGCGGGACCGCGTCAGCGGCGATCAGGTCGGGAGCGCCGCGCAGGAGGTCGTGGAGTTCGGTGGTGAGGTGGCCCTTCGCGGGCGCCACGTGCCGGTCCGCCTTGGCCGAGGCGCGGGCCGCCGCCAGGGGGATCGCGATGCCGCTGACGAGCAGGCCGAGCGCCGTGATCGCCGCGACACTCGGGAGCGCCTGCGCCAGCGCCGCCACGGCGAGCGTGCCGGCCGTCGCCGCCGCGATCACCGGGAGCAGGAACCGCAGGTAGCGATCCTGGACCGCGTCGACATCGGCCACAAAGCGCGCCAGCAACTCCCCGCGCCGCCGCCCCGGCGCCTGCCGGGTGAGGCGCTCGTAAGTGCGGACGCGCAGGCTGCCGAGGATGCGGTACGCGGCGTCGTGCGCGACCAGGCGCTCCGCGTAGCGGAACACGGCGCGGCCGATGCCGAGGGCACGCACGGCGGTGATGGCGATCATGAGGTCGAAGATCGGCGGCTGCTGCGACGCCCGCGAGATGAGCCACGCGGAGGTCGCGGTCAGCCCCGTCGCGGACGCCAGCGCGGCGGCACCGAGGGCTGCTGCGAGGGCCAGGCGCGCGGTGGGGTGGCGGTCGCTGCCCGGTCGCTCAACTGGCCGAATCTGGGCGCGGATTTCGTCGGCAGGGTCTTGACATGATGAATTGCGAAGATTGTAGTTATTGAGGCGGTGCGCCCCCTGGGTGGGCGG
>NZ_JAACYW010000660.1 GCF_015356825.1 Catenulispora rubra
CCCCCGCCGACCCCGAAGGCGTCACCCGCACCAACTACTCCGACATGATCCTGGGCCCGACCGGCACCGAGATCTGGGCGATTCGCGAGACGACTCAGCTCACCGAGGTACTCACCGACCCCGCCCCGCGCACCACCCGCGACGTCGTCGCCATCCCGCTGTCCGGCGCGGGCGCCGGCGCCGGCGCCCACGATCCGGCCGCCCTGCGCGTCGTGGCCCGCTCCCACCACTTCCTGTCGACCATCCGCCTGAGCCCCGACGGCATGCGGCTGTCCTGGCTCGGCTGGGACCACCCGGTGATGCCCTGGGAGACCACCGACCTCATGGTCGCCTCGATCGTCGACGGCGTCGCGGTCGCGCAGGCCCGCGTCCTCGGCGGCGACGAGGTCTCCGTCGCGCAGGCCGAGTGGGCCGACGCCGACACCCTCTACGCGCTCGCCGACCCCGACGGCTGGTGGAACCTGTTCCGCGTCGACCTGGCCGGGGAGCAGACGGCCGCGACCAACGTCTTCCCGACCGAGACCGAGTGCGGCCACGCGATCTGGCGGGTCGGCTCCACGTCGTTCACCGTCACCGACGCCGGCGTGGTCCTGCGCCGCAGCCTCGGCGACGAGGCGCTGATCCTGTGGGACCCCGAGACCGGCGCGACCACCGACCTGGCCGCGGACTGGACCGAGTTCGCGACCTCCGTCAGCGGGGACGGCGCCGCCGCGATCGCCGTCGTCGCCGCGAGCCCCACCGAAGCCTCGACCCCGCTCCGCATCGACGTCGCCCGCCGCCACACCGTCCGCTGCGTCGAGCGCACCGCGTACCCGCACGAAGCCTGGGTCTCCGTCCCCGAACGCCGCCACGTCCAGGTCGACGGCGGCTGGCAGGTCCCGTACATCTACCACCCCCCGACCAACCCCTCGTAC
>NZ_JAACYW010000661.1 GCF_015356825.1 Catenulispora rubra
GAGGGTGATGGGGCCGAGGGTGGTGTGGGTGACGTTGATGGTGAGGGGTTGGTGGTGGGTTTGTTCCTGGTGGTAGACCTCGTCGAGGGTGCGGATGCGGCCGGCGGGGATGCCGGCTGCGGTGAGGTGGTGGAGCCAGTGGTCGGCTTTGTGGTGGGCCAGGCGGGTTTCGAGGTCGGCTTGGAGTTGGGTGCGGTGGCGGACTCGGTCGGCGTTGGTGGCGTAGTGGGGGTCGTCGGGGTCGATGCCGACGGTGGTTGCTAGGGCGCGCCATAGGTTTTGGCTGCCGGCGGCGATTTGGATGTCGGCGTCGGCGCAGTGGAAGAGGCCGTAGGGGGCGATCGCGGGGTGGTGGTTGCCGGTTGGTTCAGGGGTCTGGCCGGCTACGGTCCAGCGGGTGCCTTGGAAGCTGTGGATGCCGACGATCGCGGATAGCAGGGAGGTGCGCACGGTGCGGCCGCTGCCCGTCTGCCGGCGCTCGATGAGGGCGGCGAGGGTGGCGCAGACGCCGAAGATGCCAGCGAGTAGGTCCGCGATGGGGACGCCGGTCTTGGTCGGGGTGCCGGGTTCGCCGGTCAGGCTCATCAGGCCGGCCTCGCCTTGGGCGATCTGGTCGTAGCCGGGGCGGCCGCCTTGTGGGCCGTCGTGGCCGAAGCCGCTGATGGACAGCACGATCAGAGTTGGGTTCAGCTCGCGCAGGCGCTCGGGGCCCAGGTGCAGGCGGTCCAGGACGCCGGGGCGGAAGTTCTCGACCAGCACGTCCGCGCGCCTGATCAGACGTTCGACCAGGTGCCTGCCTTGGTCGGTCTTCAGGTCGGCGGTGACGGATTCCTTGTTGCGGTTGCAGGACAGGAAGTAGGTCGACTCCGGGGGCGCGTCGGGGTCGGGCAGCGGTCGCCGGACTCCCCGAG
>NZ_JAACYW010000662.1 GCF_015356825.1 Catenulispora rubra
CGCCCGCACCATCGGCAGCGCGAACGCCTCGGCCAGCTCATCGATGGTCGAGGCGGGGCCCAGGGCGCTGATCGCGCGGATCTGCTCGTCCAGGTAGCTCTCCAAGGCGTGCTCGATCGCCGAGTCGCAGAGCGCGCGGAGGGAGCCGAAGTGGTAGCTCACGGCGGCGACGTTGGCACCGGCCTTGTCGGTGATCTCGCGGAGCGTGACACCCTCCTGGCCGCGGTCGGCGAGGAGTTCGAGGGCGGCGGACATCAGGCCGTCGCGGGTGCGCTGGCCGGCTTCGCGGCGTAGGTCTGGTTTCTCCGTCGCCATGGGGGGAATTCAAACATTTGCTTGATTTCTTGTCAAGCTGTCGGGCGGGCTGGGCTGCGGCGGCGTGTGGCTGGCAGGTGGGTAGCCGGCGGGTGGTTGTGGTGTCAGGTGGTGGTGGTGTCGAGTGGGGTGTGCGGCTAGTTGCTACGGTGCGGTAGATCTGTGGATTTACAGGCGATTTTTACGGCTTCGCCAATGGTTGGATGGCCTCGCAGGGGACGCAGTTCGGCTGTGCCCCGCAGGTTGCGCTGGCGGCCGCCGGTTTTCGCGGACACGACCACGCACCAGTCCGAGTCACTGCGCATGCGTTTGGTCTGGCGGCTGGCGGCCGCGTTTGGTGGGTGCGTTGAGGCCTCTGGCGGGCCTCCTCGACGAGGGGGCGACCCGCGCGTCGGGTTGTTTGGCGGCGGTCCGCGACTGTTCGGCTTTCTATGCGCTGTTGCCTGCGTCGCGTTGGTCGGTGGCGGTGCTGCTTGTGGTCGCCGGGTTCTGGGTCCCTCGCCGCGTCATCGCCGTAAACGGAACCAGCCCGGTTTGGCGGAATCAAGCCGCATCGCTGCTGCTGTGGTCCGGCTCCGTCCGGCTTGA
>NZ_JAACYW010000663.1 GCF_015356825.1 Catenulispora rubra
TCAAACGCGCCCGCAACCGCTACAGCCTCCGACCCACCGACTCCATCGGCAAACCCATCAGCTACCGCATCCCACCCCGAACCCTCACCCCACAACCAATACTTGCATGACACAACCAACGGCATTGAGGCCTCACCCCATCAAGGGCAGGAATTCCTCCAGGTCCGCGCGCTGGCCCGAGGCCGACACCAGGGCCTGGTCCATCGCCTCGGCCCAGGTGATCCGGCCGGCCGCGAGCCGGATCCAGGTCCGAGGCGCCATCTCGACCACGTTCGGTGGGGTGCCGCGGGTGTGGCGCGGCCCCGGGACGCACTGCACGGCGGCGAACGGCGGCACCCGCAGCTCCACGGAATTGCCCGGGACCTTGGTGGCCATGGCGTCGGCCAGCTGGCGGACGGTGATCGCCAGCGCCTCCCGGTCGTGCGGGAACTCGATCCCGGTGGAGCGCTCCAGGTCGTCGGCGTGCACCGTGGCCTCCACGATGCGCGAGACCAGGAAGTCGTCGAAGCGCATCGGCCCGAACCGCATCGCGATCAGGTCCTCGTCGCCGTAACGCGCGATGAGCTCCTCAGCCGCGGCCACCTCGTCGGCCAGCACCACGCCGCCCTCGACCAGGTCCCGGGTGCCGGCGTCGACCGCGGCGCTGGCGGTCGGCGTCGAGGTCATCCAGTCGTAGACCTCCGCCTGCTCCCCGGCGACCGGCTCGGCGGCCCGCACCAGGACCGTGTGCACGGTGAAGGCGACGTGCCCGACCAGCGTCCGCACGTCCCAGCCGGTCAGCTTCGACGGCGCCGCGAGCTGTTCGGGCGTCAGGCGGGCGGCGTACTCGATGTGCGCCTGCCACTCGTTCGCGACGGCTTGGCGGACCTTGGCG
>NZ_JAACYW010000664.1 GCF_015356825.1 Catenulispora rubra
TACGGCAGCCGCACTTGGTGTGACTTGTTGGGGTGCTGTTCGTTGATGAGGTGTGGATCACGTTGTTGGCGCTGCCGATGTTCTTGATCGGCTTCAGGTGTGGGATGAAGAGCTGGCCGGGTTGCACGCGCGATTCGCGGACTGTTTCCTGCGTTCGGAGCCGCGCGAGCGTTCCCTGCGGTACACCTGGGGGCTGCTGAGCCCTTTGGAGCGGAAGAACGGTTGGACGCTGGCCGAGGATGCCGGGGAGGGCACGCCCGATGGGATGCAGCGGCTGCTGAACGACGCGGTGTGGGACGCCGACGAGGTCCGGGACCGCGTGCGGGAGTACGTGGTCGAGCGGCTGGGGGATCCGGAGGCGGTGCTGATCGGCGATGACACCGGGTTCTTGAAGAAGGGCCGGGAGTCGGCCGGGGTGCAGCGGCAGTACTCCGGCACGGCCGGACGCACGGAGAACTGCCAGATCGGCACGTTCCTGGCCTATGCCTCGCCGTACGGGCGGACGCTGATCGACCGGGAGTTGTACCTTCCGGAGCACACCTGGATCGCCGACCGGGAGCGCTGCCGGGCGGCCGGGATCGGTGATGAGGTGGAGTTCGCGACCAAGCCGGTGCAGTTCCGCCGGATGCTGCAACGCGCGCTGGACGCGGGGGTCCCGTTCGCCTGGGTCACCGCCGACGAGGCGTTCGGGCAGAACGGCGAGCTGCGGGAGTGGATGGAGTCCCGCGACATGGCGTTCGTGATGGCCACGCGTTCGACGAACCTGTCGGCTCCCGGCGGACCGTCGGTGGCCGACCTGGTCGCGGCCCAGCCGTCCGGGCGCTGGCAGCGCAGGTCCGCCGGGACCGGAGCCCACGGCGAACGGTTCTA
>NZ_JAACYW010000665.1 GCF_015356825.1 Catenulispora rubra
GTGCATAAGAGACAGGCATTGGGGTGGCTGGGAGAAGGGATTCGGGTTGGAGGGCCGGGCGCTGGGGCGGGTTCTGGCTTCGAAGGATGCTGAGATTGCGGAGGGGACCGTCGTCTTCCACCGGCACAGTTGGGCCACTCACGCCGTTGTCACCAAGGCTGATCTGCGGATCGTGCCGGTGACTGATGGCGTCCCGCTCACCGCGTTCCTGGGCATCCTCGGCAGCACTGGTCTGACGGCCTACGTCGGTTTGAAGCGGATCGCGAAGCTCCAGCCGGGCGAGGATCTGTTCATCTCGGCGGCCGGGGGCGGGGTCGGGACGGCGGCGGCGCGCATCGCTCGGGTGATGGGGGCCGGACGCCTGATCGGCAGCACCGGCTCCCCGGCCAAAGCGAAGCACCTGATCGAGCACGTCGGCTTTGACGCGGCGATCGACTACCGCGCGGCGACGCCGTTGGCGGACCAGCTCAGTGCTGCGGCGCCGGACGGCATCGACGTGTACTTCGACAACGTCGGAGGCACGCATTTGGAGGCTGCGATCAGCGTCCTGCGACACTTCGGACGGATCGCGTGGTGCGGTGCGGTCGCGCAGTACGACGACCTGGAGAACCCACCCGCGGCACCGGCCAATCTGTACGACATCGTGGGCAACGCGCTGCGGTTGGAGGGCTTCCTCGTCCGCGACCACCTCGACGCGCGGGAGGAGTTCGAGGAGTTCCTCATTCCGCACATCGTCTCCGGCGCGGTGCCGGTCGACGAGACGGTGGTGCATGGGTTCGGGCGGACGGTTGAGGCTTTCGTGTCGATGCTGGGGGGCGGGAATGTGGGGAAGATGGTGGTGATGGTCGGGGATGTGGGGTGAGG
>NZ_JAACYW010000666.1 GCF_015356825.1 Catenulispora rubra
CCCCCCGGTCATAAGCCACGTCCCCACCGACCAGAAGATCTGCTTCCTGACCATCGACGACGGAGCCGAGAAGGACCCCGCCTTCCTCCAGATGGTGAAGGACTTCCGCATACCGATAACGATGTTCCTGGCCGACTGCTTCATCCAGGACGACTACTCGTACTTCACCCAGCTCCGCGACACCGGCTACTGCACCATCCAGAACCACACCCTCCATCACCCCGACATGCAGACCCTCAACGCCGAAAAGCAACTGGCGGAAGTCACCGGCCAACAGCAGAAGTTGGTGAAGAACTACAACGCCCACCCCTACCTCTTCCGAGCCCCCTTCGGAAACTCGAACAAAGCCACCCAAGAAGCCTGCAAGCAAAACGGCCTAAAAGCCATCTGCTACTGGCGAGCCTCCTTCCAAAAGCAAGGCTTCCAATGGCAAGCCGCCGACAAGAAGCTCCGCCCCGGCGACATCCTCCTAGCCCACTTCCGAGGCCCCAAAGCCAACGGCAAAGGCTGGCCCGAAATGCACGAACTCATGACCAACCTCTTCCGCATAGTCCAAGACCAGGGCTACACCTTCGCCCGCCTAGAGGACTACGTCTAAGACGCGCCACGCGCCACCAGCCGAAGCCGCACTCCGCTCCAGCCGGCCCCGGTCGCTCACTTCCGCCACACCGCCGAAGCTGCCCGAGTCGCCCCCACTTCCGCCGCCCCGCCGCACCGTTCCATTGCCCGGAACCACCCTCCGCCGACCCGAGCCCTCCGTACCGGCCCGCCAGCCAAAGCTGCCCTCACCGGCCAGCCAGCCAAAGCCGCCCGCCGCCCCACTGTCCGGAGCCGCTCTCCGCCCACCCGAGCCCTCCCTGCC
>NZ_JAACYW010000667.1 GCF_015356825.1 Catenulispora rubra
GCCCCCGCCGTCGTCCCCGCAGCCAAAGCCACCAACGGCAGCGCAGCGATCACCCCCGCCGCGACGTAAGCCAGATCCCTGACCCCGCGCTCGCGCCAGTCCGCGCCGTACCCCGCGACCGCGGCCGACTCGACATCGGCCAGGAACGTCCGCACATCCCCGTACCGCTGCCCCGGATATTTCGCCAGCCCGCGCTCCAGCAACCGCCGCACCGGCGGCGGCACCCGGTCCAGCGGCGGCGCGGCCGACTCGTGCAGCGTCCGCAGCTCGGCCAGCGTCTCCGAGCGGAACGGCCGCACGCCGGTCAGGCACTCGTAGAACACCACCGCCGCCGAGTACAGGTCCGACGCGGGCGCCGGCGGGTACCCGTTCCACTGCTCCGGCGCCATGTACGCCGGCGTCCCCTCGGCCGGCGCCCCCTCCCAGGCCGGCGAGGCGATGCCGAAGTCGGTCAGCTTGCTCTCGCCCCGCGCGTCGACGAGCACGTTGTCCGGCTTGTAGTCGCGGTGCACCACGCCCCGGTCGTGCGCCGCCGCCAGCCCCAGCAACGACCCGCGCAGCAGCGCCAGCGCCGCCTCCGGCGATCCGTGCCCCCGCCCCAGCAGCACCCGCAGGCTCGGCCCCTCGACCGCCTCCATCACCAGCGCGACCCCGCGACCGTCCGCGGCGACGACGAGCTCGTACACCTCGACCACGTTCGGGTCCCGCACGAGCGCCATCAGCTCGGCCTCCCGCCGGAACCGCGCCGCGAACCCGAAGTCCCCCACCAACCGCCCGGCGAGGTACTTGATCGCCACCAACCGCCCGCCGGCCTCATGCCGCGCGAGCAC
>NZ_JAACYW010000668.1 GCF_015356825.1 Catenulispora rubra
CGGTGTCGGTCACGGTGACGGTCACGACGCCGGCGACGCCGACGCAGACGCCGCCGACACCGACGGCCAAGACAGGAGCGACGGAGCCGGCAGCGTACGGCGCACCCGGGGCGAGCTGGTCCACGCCCCCCGTGCCCGGCACGGCGCGGGCACCGACCCCGGCCACGGCGAGCGCCGCGACCGGCAGCTCGTACGGGGCAAGGCGGCCGAACTGGTCGCGGCGGCCAAACGCGACGTGGTGACCATCCCGTTGCCCGGCGGCCGCCACGCCAAGTTGACGGCCCGCACCGGTCGCACCGCGGCCGGCACGGAGGTGGTCACGGTGGAAGCGGAGATGACGAGCGAGGCGGAAGGCAAGAGGACTGGGGAGAAGAAGGCGGCCACCGGGGATAAGACGAGCACGTCGGCACGGTTGCCGGGCGCGAGACAGCCCGGCGAGGCGATGCAGGCGGTCGGGCCGGCGGGACCGGAGCCGAACACGGTGCGGACGAGCGCTCCGCGATCCGAACCGGCGGAGGTGGCCGAGATGGCGGAGATGGCGCTGTCGGCTGTGCGGACGCGATCTGGACAGAGCGGGAGTGCGACCGCGACGTCGAGCACGTCCGTCCCGCAGGCCACCTCGGCGGTACAAGTGACGACCACCGGCGTAAAGGTCACCGGAACAACGCCGAGCAAGACCGGCGCTCCGCTCCCCCGCAACCACAGCCAGAGCCGCAACCCCGAGTCGCAGGCCGAACCCGTCGAACCCGTCGAACCCGTCGGCCCCGCCAAGAACACCGAGCACCCCGAACCAACTGAGAAAGCCGACCACCCCATCCCCCTCCAC
>NZ_JAACYW010000669.1 GCF_015356825.1 Catenulispora rubra
GACCCGGGGTCAGCCGTGATCGCCGGCGTGCACGAGGCGACCGGCCGCGTGCTCGGCCTGCTTCAGCAGTGGCTGGCGGACGAGCGGTTCGAGGCGTCTCGCCTCGTCATCGTGACCAGGAACGCGGTGTCCGCGATACCCGGCGACGCGTCGGAGGACTTGGCCGGCGCCGCTGTGTGGGGCCTGGTCCGCAGTGCGCAGGCGGAGAATCCCGGCCGGTTCGTCCTCCTCGATCTTCCCGCCGGCGGCGCAGTGCCGGAGCTGGACGCGGTCCTCGCCAGTGGGGAGTCCGAGCTGGCGCTTCGTGACGGCACCCTGCGGGCGCCACGCCTCGTTCGCGCCTCGGGCGTGTCGGTGGTGGAGCTTCCCGCCGGGGACGACCCCGCGTGGAAGCTCGCCCCGGGCGACGGTTCCGTGGACGGGATCAGGATCGTGCCGAGCCCCGAGGCGTTGCGTGAGTTGGCGCCGGGGGAGGTGCGGATCTCGGTGCGCGCCGCCGGGCTGAACTTCCGGGACGCGATGGTCTCGCTCGGCATGATCCCCGGTGACCGCGGTACCGCCGCCGAGGGGTCGGGAGTGGTCGTCGAGGCGGGATCCGACGTGCGCGAGCTTGCCGTCGGAGATCGGGTCATGGGCTTGTTCCCCGAGGGCGCCGGCGGCGTGGTCGTCGTGGACCGCCGTCTGGTCGCCGGCGTTCCGAGCGGCTGGTCGTTCGCCGAGGGCGCGGCGTTCCCGATCGCTTACCTCACAGCGTTCTACGCCTTGTGTGATGTGGCGGGGGTGCGGGGTGGGGAGTCGGTGTTGGTGCATGCGGGTG
>NZ_JAACYW010000067.1 GCF_015356825.1 Catenulispora rubra
GGGGTCGGGGCTGGGTTTCTGGCTGATCCTGGTCTAGGTTCGCGGTTCGTGGCTCGTGGTTCGCGGCGGGACGTCGGTTGACGTCCCGCCGCGGCTTTTGTTCGCGTGGGGCGGGGCTGCTGGGCGAGGTGTTCGGCGAGTTGCCCGGGTGCGGTTGGGTTGTGGTTTACAGGCGTTTTTTGACGGCTTCGCCAATGGTTGGATGGCCTCGCAGGGGGACGCAGTTCGGTTGACAACTCATTTCGCGCTGGCGGCTGCCGGTGTTCGCGAACAGGACCGCGCACCGGTCCTAGTTTGTGCATGGTGCATTGGCGGGTGGCGGTTTTCGCGTGCACGACCACGCATGAGTCCGAGTCACTGCGCACGCGTCATGCGGGCGGGTGGCGGCAGCGTTTGGTGGGTGCGTTGAGGCCTCTGGCGGGCCTCCTCGACGAGGGGGCGACCCGCGCGACCTGCTTGATGCCGCCAGCCCGCGACTGTTCGGCTTTCTATCCGCTGTTGCCTGCGCCGCGCTGTTTGCCGGCGGTCGCTGCTTGTGGTCGCCGGGTTCTGGGTCCCTCACCACGGCACCGGCCGCGCAGGCCTGTCACCAGCCGAGGCCGCCGAAGCCCCTCGCGCCGTCGCCGATGAGTTTGTGAGGCGCGAGTCGTCTGACCAGACAACAATGTGGTCGACCAGAGGAGAAGCCGGTGCGCAAGGTGGTTCTGACCCAGTTCCTGTCCGCCGATGGTGTGGCTGAGGATGCGGGCGCGTTCCTCACTGGGTGGGACGATGTGGTTGATGGCCATGGTGCCGACGCCATTGCCACGCAGGACGCCGTCGTGCTCGGTCGTCGCACCTATGACGATTGGGTTCAGTTCTGGCCCGGCAGTGACATCGAGCCGTTCGCCACGTTCATCAACAAGGTCCCCAAGTACGTCGCGACCTCCACGCCGTTGGCGCGGGAGTGGGACAACGCGGCTGTGATCGATGGTGAGCTGGTGCCGTTCGTTCAGGATCTGAAGAACTCCGTCGGTGGCGACATCGGTGTTCATGGCAGCATCTCGGTCGCGCAGGCGCTGCTTTCGGCGGGGGTGATCGACGAGGTGCGGTTCGCCGTCGTGCCGGTGGTTGTCGGGCGGGGGCGGCGGTTGTTGGAGGGGCTGCCGGAGATGCGGCTTGAGCTGGTCCGGAGTGTGGCGACGCCGGCCGGGTTCCTGTTGACCGACTACCGCGTCGCGCGGTGACGGCGGGCCTGGCCTTCGGGCTCGACCTCCGGGCTTGACCTTCACCTTGGGGACGGCCTCATGGTCGAATCACCGGGTGATCCGCCCGGAGCGAGGGAGTTGACCATGGAGCTGCTCACGATCGGCGCGTTCGCGCGCCTGACCCGCCTGTCGCCCAAGGCCCTGCGGCTCTACGACGAGCTGCGGGTCCTGTCGCCGGTGCACATCGATCCGGACACCGGCTACCGCTGGTACTCGCCGGAGCAGGCCGGGCGGGCGCGGCGGGTGGCCAAGCTGCGGCAGCTGGACATGCCGCTGGCACGCATCAGGACGGTCGTCGAGCTGCCGTCGGAGGCGCTGGCCGAAGCGCTCGTCGCCTACTGGGACGAGCAGCGGCAGGGCTTCCGTGCCAAGCAGGAACTGGTCACCTTCCTCGTCAACCAGCTGACCGGAAAGGAAACGACCATGTACGAGGTGTCTGTCCGCGCCCTCCCCGCCCGCACCCTGCTCAGCACCACCGAAAGCCTCACCGCCGACCAGATCGGGGCCTTCGCCACTCCCCTGTTCGCCCTGTTCGGCGGCCCGACGATCGCGCGGCCACCAGGCCAGGCGGGCCTGCCCTTCCTGCGCTACCACGGCGAGATCAGCAACGACAGCGACGGGATCGTCGAGTTCTGCTGCCCGGTCGAGGCCGGCGCCGTCGAGGAGATCACCGGCCGGTACCCCGACATGACGCCGAGCACGGAGGAAGCCGGCCGCGAAGCCTTCATCAGGGTGCCGAAGGCGAACATGATGACCACGCTCGGCTTCGAATCGCTCCGGCAGTGGCTCGCCGAGCACGACGAGAAGGCCGACTCGCGACCGCGGCAGATCTTCCTGCGGGACCCGGCCAGCGCGGGTGAGACGGACACCGTCTACGAGTGGGCGATCGGGCTGCGCTGATCGGGAGCGGTCCGCGAAGGGCTGCGCGGGTGCGTGACTGCGTGACTGCGCGTTCGGGGCCGGAGTGTGACCCGGCCCCGAACGCTCGTACGGAGCATGAGAAACTGTCCGCGGTGCTGGCACCGGTCGTCGCAGAGACCTGAGATCAGACCTGAGATCAAGGAGAACTGCACGCAAAGGTGTACCGCTCCCTCTGCTACGAGCTGATCGCGGTCGAGCCCGGGCCGCTCGACGTCCGCGCCGGCTTCGTGCGCGCGCAGAACTCGAACACTTAACCGAGATGGCGGTATTTCTACTGTCCCCGGCGTCGGCCGTCCATCCGTAACGTGCGTTCATGGACGCCCGGCTGACAACTCGCCTACTGGCCGACGGGGACGTGGCCGCGCATCGCGCCGCCCTTCAAGAGCTCGAAGCTCTCGCGCGGGAGCATCCCGAGCAGCGGCAGCCCATCGCCGACGTCGTGTGCCGCTACCTGCGCGAACCGGCGGGGCCGGCAAGACCGGCGGCGGCCGGGCAGCAGGCCGTCGCGCTGCTGACAGTGCTGGCACGTCAGCATCCTGACGTCGGCGACCGTCCGGCGGACGGAGCGGACGGAGCGGACGGCGGAGACGCCGCGGACTCCGCCTGCGACGCCGGCTGCGAGCACTGCCTCAATCTGGAGCTGGACACCGCGGTGCTTCCGGATGTCGACTTCGGCGGCTGCCGGCTCGGCGACGTCAGCTTCACCGACACGCACTTCCGCGGCGCCTCCGTCTTCGCCCGGACCCGCTTCGCCAACACCGCGCTGTTCCAGCGGTCGGTCTTCGAGGGCGACGCGTCCTTCGCCGGCGCGCGGTTCAACCGCGAGGCCGACTTCGGGCGGACCAGGTTCCGGGCGGACGCCGACTTCTCGCGCGTGCGCTTCCAGAGCATCGCCTGGTTCGGCCGCGGCGAGGAGCTACTGAACGAGGACGACGAAGAGGCCTGCGACGAGATCGAGAGCCGGCAGCCGCTGGCCTGGGACGAGCTCAACGAGGACGACCCGCAGTGGCCGATGGCCAAGCTGGTCGACGACTACCAGTCGTGGGAGGAGGGCGGCGACGGGACGCGGTTCAACCACGGCGTGTCGTTCGCCGACGCGACGTTCGCGATGGAGGCGTGGTTCTGGAAGGCGCGCTTCGGGAGCGCGGTGTCGTTCCAGCGCTGCGAGTTCGGCGGGCGCGTGAACCTGATCCAGCCCGCGGTCGACCTCACCGGCGCCCGGCTCACCGCGGACGCCAGGGCGCGCGGGCAGGAGTGGCCCGAGGGGCAGGACTGGCCGCTCGGCTGGGCGACCGCATCAGACCTCGAAGACGACGGTGCGGCGCTGGTGGTGCTGGACGAATCGCTGCGGCCGTACCACCGCCACCTCGCCGACCCCGACCCCGAGGTCCGGCTCGCCGGCCTGCACATCCTCGGCGAGCTCGGGGACGCCGACGCCGATCTCAGGGAACGGATAGCCGACGCCGTGTGCGGGTACCTGCGCACGCCGCTGGCGTTCGACGTGACGATCGACGTCTTCGACCTGACCCCCACGCAGTTCGCCGAGCTGCGCGCCCGCCGCGCCGCCCAGCGCCTGCTCACCGACCGGACGCGCCCCGGCACCGACCGGCCGCTCTGGGAGAACATCGACCTCCAGCTCTCCGGTGCCACCCTGATCGGCTTCGACGCCGGCGGCTGCCGCCTGGCCAGCGGCGACTTCGCCGGCGCGCAGTTCTACGGGACCACGACCTTCGCGGGCGCGACCTTCGGCGGCGAGAAGCCCACCTACGGCACCGAGATCATGTTCGCCCTGGCCTCCGGCGGCCAGCAGGGTCGCGCCACGTTCTACGGCCCCGCGGACTTCACCGGCGTCCCGATCGGCCGCTCCGGCCTCATACGCTGCCGCTTCCACACCGACGGCGCGGTCCGCGCCTCCGGCACCGACCAGGACCTGATCAGGGTTCTGCTGGCGGCGCGGCTCGACGCGGAGCCGACACAGGTGACCGCCGAGTTCCGCAGGGTACTGCGGTCGGACGCGATCGCGCGGAACGTGGAGTACGGCCTGGTACCGGGGCCGCCGGACGCGCCGTGGGAGGCGCGGACCGGGCTGAAGGTCAGCGGGACGGATGTGCTGCTGGCGGATGTGGCGGGACGGCTCGACGGGGCGGACAGGTTCCCGGAGCTGAGCGCTGAGCAGTGGGAGGCGGCTACCGGGGCTGTCAGGGCCCTGTTGGAGGCGTTGGAGGCGGACTAGCAGCCTCACGATTCGCCCGGCGCCGCCACCGACTGCCGCAGGCAGAGACTGATTTCAGAGTGCGCACACCGAGGGTGATGCGGGTACTAATACCGACGCCACCGCCATGATCCGCCGCCTAGAGTCGAGCATCCTCAACTCCGGAAGGACCGCCCATGACCGACGTCGCCCTGGACCTCGCCGAGGGCAGCGCCCTCATCGCGATGGCGCTGGGTCCGGAATCCGGCGTCGTGCGCGTGCAGGGGCGGACGGTGCGGGACGGGCTCGACTACGTCGTGGTGCACAACGACGCCACGACGATGAGCATCCCGCTCGGCGAGGCCGACGCGCTGCTGCGGATGCCGGTGTCGTGGGAGCAGGCCGAGCGGTGGCTGGAGCGGCTGCGCGACACCGAGCCGGCCGACGACGTGCGCGCCTGGACGGAACGCTTCGCGGAGTACGAGGCCGCGCTGGTGTCGAGCGTGGACGACGAGTTCGTGGAACTGCTGCGCCGGCTTTACGCGTCGCCGTATGCGTCCTCCCGCGGCGAGCTGCGCCTGATCTGGGCCTTCGAGCGGATGGTCATCGAGGAGATCGCCCTGGTGCTCGGCGTGGACGCGGAGGATCTGGTCGAGGAGTTGCACGAGCTGCACGGTGCGAACGGGACGTTCGCCCCCTCGGCGCCGCAGCGCATGGACGGGCCCGTCCGGCGCTGACCGTCGTCCGGCGCTGAACCCGGTCCGGGCTGACCCCTATCCGGCGCCGACCCGCGTCAGCCCGTCTCCGTCTGGTCAGCCAGCAACTCCAGGTCCTCCGCGCTCAGCGTCACCGTCTTCACCAGCTCCCGGATCAGGTTCACGCTCAGCGTCGACCCGACCGGCTCCCCCACCTCGTCCCGCATCAGCCCGCGCACGCCGCGGCGGTGCAGGCGCTCGCGCACCTCCTCGACGGTGTTCGCGACCGTGCGGAAGTTCCAGGCCTTGGTGGTGTACGGCGAGGCGTTAGCCGTCTGCGCCGTGTCCTCCCAGGTCAGCGGGAGCGGGAAGTTCTCCTGGCCCTCCAGGTAGCGCCGGGCCAGCGCGGTGAGGACCAGCCGTTCCTGCGCCGACAGCTCGTACACCGTCTCCGGGTCGACCGTCGGGGCCTTGGTCGTGGAGCGGGGGTGGTGGTCGTCGTCGTCCACCAGGCGAACCTCAACAAGGTGGGAGCGCTGCTTTGAGGAGTTGATGACGAGCGGGGTGTATCCGGGTTCGATGACGCGCCGGTGGCCCTTGAGCATCAGCGAGCCGTTGGGCAGCTCGATCGGCAGCTGCCCGGTGTTCGTCAGCCACCACCCCGCCTCCGGGCCGGTGCAGGTGAACACGCCGTGCCGGCGGCTGACCGTCGGGTCGTCGACGCCGACCGGGACGTGCACGTCCTCCCGGTCGCGCCCGAACAGCAGCGTGTACCGGCGCGCCGGCACCGCGTAGCCGCCTTCGGGGCCGAGCACGAAGATCGTGCCGGGCGGCGCCGACGGGACGCTCTCGGACGGGCTGCCGGGCGGCAGCATGCGCGGGGGGAAGTGGGCGTTCGGCATGGTCAGGGTGCCTCCGTTCAGCTGTCCGTCAGTGTATGAGGGTGCGCAGAGGACCGGTCCTTAACGATCATCGCAAATTGCACGGCCCCGGAGTGCTCGATAACCTACCGACCGTGAGTGCACCCAGCGGACGGCGCGCCGATGGATGAAGAAGTCGCCGATCCGCTCGGGCCGGGCGACCCCCGCGAGATAGGCCAGTTCACCATCATCGGCCTGCTCGGCGCCGGTGGCATGGGCGAGGTCTTCCTCGGCACCCGCGACGGACGGTACGTCGCCGTCAAGCGCGCCAAGCCCCGGCTGGTCTCCGGCGAGCGGTTCAACCGCGAGGTCGCGATCCTGCACCGGGTGCCCTTCGGCGTCGCGCCCTCGCTGCTCGCCAGCGACAACACCGCGCCGGAGCCGTGGTTCGCCACCGAGTACGTGCCGGGCCTCACCGTGGACGACGCGATCCGCTCCTTCGGCCCGCTGACCGCCGGGGAACTGTGGCTGCTGCTGGCCGAGACCGCCGCGCACCTGCAGGTCGTGCACGACGCGGGGATCGTGCACCGCGATCTGAAGCCGGCCAACATCATGCTGGTGCGCGACGGTGTGAAGCTCATCGACTTCGGCATCGCGCTGGCCGACGACCAGTCCCGGCTGACCCGCAGCGGCGCGAGCTCCGGGACACGCGGGTTCACGGCCCCGGAGCAGGAGGCCGGGGATCGGGAGGTCTCGGCGCCGGCCGACGTGTACTCGCTGGCCGCCACGCTGACCTACGCGGCCTCGGCGCGGCTGCCCGGCCTCGACCTCGACATCGGGCCGATCCGAGCGCTGGACGCCGACCTGGCGGCCGTCGTCGAACCCTGTTTCGCCGCCGACCCCAACGCCCGGCCGACGGCCGCCGACCTGGTCGCCGTCGCCCGGGAGCACGCGGACGTCACGAGCACGTCCTGGCCGTCGGAGGTGATGGAGCGGATCGCCAGGCGGCGGAGCTTCGCCGCGACGCCGGTGAGCGTGATCGACACGGTGCTCCCGCCGGATCAGGATGTTGACACCGCCGAGCCGGAGGCCGGTCCGACGCAGTCGCCGGCCGACACCAAGAAGGCGACGGGAACGGCGACGAGCCGTCGGCGGTATCTCGTGCCGCTGGCGACGATCGCGACGCTGTGCGCGGTGGTGGCCGGGGTGCTCGCGGTGTTGCCCTCGCACCAGAAATCGGGGTCACCTCCGTCTTCGGCGGCGTCGGGGGCCGGGATCGTGCCGGTGGTCGGGGAGCTGTCTTCGTCCGCGGGGCGGACCGGCGGGACCGGTACGACTACGGGCTCCGGTCGGCCGAGGACCCCCGGAGCGACCACGTCTGGCACGAGTACGCAGCCAAGCGGGTCGTCGTCGAACGCGGGCAGCGGGCCGGGTCCGCAGCCCACGTCGGCGGGCGGTTCCACGCCGGGCTCGACGTCGAAGGGCGGCGCCAGCTCGCCGGGGCGGCCGGTCGGCAGCACCACCGGCCCGGGCAGCGCGCCGAGTTCTGTGCCACCGCCGAAGTCCGGGCCGACGCCGACCGCTTCGTCGATCCCGGGCATCGACAGCGCCAACGATCCAGCGCGCGTTCCGAATTCCGAGGCGGACACGGCGAAAGTCTTCAACGACGCGCCGTGCTCGGCGTGGCTGGACTCCGACGGCTCCGGCAATCTGGCGGGCGTGGTCAACACCTCACTGGAACAGACCTGCGTCGCCGAACTGATCCGGAACGACGGGATGACTTTCACGTTCGGTACATCACAGAATGCTGAGAAGACCAACTTCCTCCCCGACCAGGGATACTCGATGCAGATCTGCGTCTGGATCGCGAACCAGAAGAGCGGCGAGGCGTGCTCGCCCCAGTTCGCGATGAACGGCACCACGCCGGTCCAGAAGTAGGAGTCGGGTCAGCCCTGGTCATTCGCCTCGGCGGCGACCAGGGCGTCGACGTCCGCCTGGGTCTCGGCCCGCGCCTGGAACTGAAGGCTCACGCCGAAGGTCAGGTCACCGCCTCCCCCGAGCGACTGGACCACCGCCGCCGCATCCGGGTCCTGACATGAGAGGTTCTTCGGGCGATCGACCGGAAGCTTGGCGGTGACCTCGCACTGGCCGGCCGGTTGTCTCCCGACGGTGACTTTGGCCGTCACATCGACGACGACGGCATCGGTCGGGGCCGAGGCGACGACGCTGTTGACGGATACGGTGCATGTACTGTCCGAGCAGTACAGTTTCGGATCTTCGCCGTATTGGAAGACGACGCCGAGGTCGAGCGCGTCGGTGAGCGTCTTGGTCTGGTCGATCAGGCCGGCGAAGAAGGTTGTCACAGAGGTTTGCGATACGGCGTCGATCTCCGTGGGCTGCCCGGGCTGCGCGGTCGGCGGGACCAGGCGGAGCACGCGGTAGGGCTGCGTGGTCGAGATGTAGAGCACGCCTGCGGAGGTGGTCACCGGCGTCGCCGGATCGCGTTGTGTGCTCTGTGCAGTCGACGGCGGGAAGCCAGTGTCCTGAGACGTCAGCACGGACTGCAGCGAGGCCGCCAGGTTCCCCGCTGAAGCCAGACCGGACGGCAGCTGCGCCTCCAGGGCGCTGTCGCCGGTGACCCACTTCCCCCGCACCGAGGCCGCCGTCGCGCCCGAGGGCAGCGTCCCCAGCAGGCGGACCGACGCCGGGTCGGCGGCCTTGAAGTAGGTCCGGCCGCCGACCTCCAGGACACCGAGCTCCCCGCCGCCGAGCTCGATGGCGCCCTGCGCATCGCCGCCGGACGTGACCGTCAGCTGCCAGGAGGCACCGTCGGGCGCCAGTCCGGTGTAGTGCAGCAGGGACTGCGTGGACAGGTTCGCGAGTGCTTGGGCGACCGGAGATTGGTCAGTACCCTGTGATACCGACGGCTGGTCCGGCGTGCTGGTCGGAGCCTGCGCGCGGACTTGCGTTCCCGTCCGCAGCGCCATGGCGGTCGCTGCGACCGCAAGGACTACGACCACAGCTCCGGCGCCCACGGCGACCAGGCGCCGGGTGAGCGGCTGGCTGCTCGGCGTGGGCGGCCCAGCTGGCACGGCGATTCGTGTGTTCGCCGGTGCGACCGGCCTGGCGACCCAAGGCGTCCGGGGCGCTGCCGTCACCGGAGGCAGAGGCGCTGACCCCACCATCGAACCCTGATTCGCAGCCGCGAGCCCGATCGCCGTCAGCCGCTTCACCTTGCCCTCGGCCGCGATCGGCGGCGGCGTGCCCAACTGCGGCGGCACGGCGCGCGGCGTCCGTTCCCAGATCGGCAGATCCGGGCGCGGGGCCCCGGGTTCCGTGCTCGGGTGTGGGCCGTCCATCGCACCTCCCAGTCGGCAGCGCATACGAACTCTGATGGCCGTCAGGCTAGGGCGCCGCGCTCAGGACCGGTCCTCTGCGCGCTTGCCTAGCCTGCTGCGCAGCGCTGGTAATCGCGAATGGGAGGGGATCGGGATGTCCGAGGCAAGAGGTGTGCTGCTGCCGGCCTACGTGCTGGTCGACGAGTCGGCGTCGATGGGGCCTTATGTGGACGACCTGTCCGCCGGGCTGATCTCGCTGTGTGAGGAACTGCGGGCCGCGCCGATGCTGGCGGCGAAGCTGCGGCTGGCGGTGCTGGGGTTCTCGGACGACGTCCGGGTGCACCTGGCGGTGGCCGACATGCGGGTGGAGACGAACCTGCCGCGGGTGACGGTGCGCGGCAGCACCAACTACGGCGCGGCGTTCTCCGACCTGGCCGGACGCATCCCCACCGACGTGCGCTTCCTGCGCGACGAAGGCTACAAGGTGCACCGTCCGGTGGTGTTCTTCCTCAGCGACGGCCAGCCCACCGACTTCGGCTGGAAGCGGTCGCTGGCCAAGCTCACCGACCGGCAGAAGATGCCGGCCGCGCCGAACATCATCGCCTGCGGCATGGGGTCGGCTGAGCGCAAGACCATCGCCGAGGTGGCGTCCCGGCCGGAGTTCGGGTTCATCGCCGAGCGCGGCGCCGACCTCGGCAAGGCGATCTCAGAGTTCTTCCACGCGCTGACCGCGAGCCTGATCGCGTCCAGCCAGGCGCTGAACTCGGACAACCCGCAGCTGGTGGTCACCAAGCCCGAGGGGTTCTCCATCGTGCTGGACGAGGTCACGCCGTGATGCCGAGCCCGGCCGGAACGGCTGTACCGGACGACACCGCGCCGTGGCCCCGGATCACGGTCGACATCGCAGGGCCCGAATTCGAGCCGCGCCCGCCCGAGCAGTTCGCGTTCGACTTCCCGGACACCGAGTGCGACGGATGGTCGACCCCTGACTTCACCGTCCGCTCCGCCTCGGTGCGCGGGGCCAGCCACCGCTACTCGCGCAAGCCGCGCCAGGACGCGGCGCGGGTCGCCGTGCACGAGGACTCGGGGGCCGTGGTGTTCGCCGTCGCCGACGGGGTCTCCGGCGCGACCGACTCGCAGCTCGGCGCGCTGGAGGCGTGCCGGGCCGCGATGGAGCGGCTGCTGTACCTGCTCTCGCAGGACGCGGGTGGCACGCGGGGCGGGACGCTGGACCTCGACAGCGTCGCGCACCACGCCGCCGAGCGGCTGCGGCAGCTCTCGGCGTGGCGGTTGGGCAGCAGCGATCCGCAGAGCTCGGCGGTGGCCGCGGGCTGGTACGCCACGACGCTGGTCGCCGGGATCCTGCAGCAGGAGCCGACCGGGCCGCGGGTGCGCGTCTGCCGGATCGGGGACTCCGGCGCCTGGCTGCTGGACCGCGCGACGGGTTCCTACCACGCGCTGTTCGGGACGAAGACGGGTTCTGACACCGACCTGGTGTCCAACGCGGTGCGGCCGCTTCCGCACGTCCCCGATCCGGTCGAGCAGACCACCGAGCACCTGACCGCCAACGAGGTGCTGCTCATCGGCACCGACGGTTTCGGGGACCCGCTCGGCGACGGGGACGGCCTGGTCGGCGCGCTGTTCGCGCGGCACCTCGCGGTGCCGCCGTCGCCGCTGCGGATGGCGCACGTCCTGGACTTCTCGCGCGAGACCTTCGACGACGACCGGACGCTGGTCGCGGTCTGGCCGCGCTCCCCGGGAGGCGCGCCGTGACCTCGGGGACCCGCACCGTGGAGCACGCGAACCTCCAGCTCGGCGGCCTGCTCGGGCGCGGCGGCCAGGGCGCGGTCTACCCGGTCGCGAACCGGAAGATCAACGAGGCGGTGAACGGCGGCTGGGAGGTCGTCTACAAGGAGTACAACGCCGCCACGCTGGCCCTGCTCGACGCCGACGCGCTGCGCGGCATGGTGGATCTGCTCGGCGGCCTGGACGCCGACGACGCGCGCTGGATGTGCGACAAGACCGCGTGGCCGGTCGCGGTGGTCGAGCAGGCGGGGCAGGTGCGCGGGTTCCTGATGCGCGCGGTGCCGGACCGGTTCCGGTTCAGCATGCGGAGCCTGGCCGGGACGACGTCGTCGAAGACGGTGCTGACGAACCTGGAGTTCCTGCTCAACGACGAGGCCTACATCGCCGGGATCGGGCTGGCCGTCAGCCCGCGGGACCGGCTCGAACTGCTGGCCGACCTGGCCACGACACTGGACCGGCTGCACCGGATGGGGATCGCGGTCGGCGACATGTCGCCGCGGAACCTGTTGTTCTGCATCGGGAAGGACGCGGGCTTCTTCCTCATCGACTGCGACGCCATGCGGCTGCACGGTGTCAGCGCCCTGCCACAGGTCGAGACGCCGGACTGGCAGGCGCCGGCCGGCGAGGAGCGGGCGACCGGCGCGACGGACGTGTACAAGTTCGGGCTGGTGGCCGTCCGGGTCGCGGCCGGGGACCAGGCCACGACCGATCCGGCGCGGCTCGCGGCGATGGGCGGCGGGCTCGGGGATCTGGCGCGGTCGAGCTTGGACGCGGACGCGGGTCAGCGGCCTGCGACGGCGGGGAAGTGGATCGGGGAGCTGAGGGCTGCGGCGCGGACGGCTCCGGTTGTCGCGCCGAGCGTGTCGGCGCCGTCGGCATCGTCTTCGTCTTCGTCTGGGTCGACACCGTCGGCTGCGAAAACGCCGCCGGTCTACAAGGCACGCAAGCCGGTCGGGAAGCTGGTCGGCCGGTTCGCCGGGCTGGTCACCGCGGCGGTGGTCGTCCTGGCGATCGCGCTGAACAGCAACCACAGTTCGAGCGCCGCCGTGACGAGCGGCGGATCCGGGTCGGGCGGCGCGTACACGTCGACCACTTCCGGCGGCGACGCCTCAGGCGGATCTGACGCCACGGGCGGCACCGGGAGCGGCGGTTCGAGCGTGACCGGCGGAACCACCGGCTACGTCCCACCACCGGTGACGACGTCGTCGGCCGACAGCGGCGGCGTCACGGGCTCGGGCACCACCGGCGCATACACCCCGCAGCCGCCGCCTCCCCCGCCGGACCTCATCAAGACCCTGCAGATCGGCGACTGCGTCTATGACAGCAACCCGTCCACGGCATCGAACGCGAAGCTGTCCTCGGCCGCCTGCGTCCCGGGCTCCTTCAAGATCGTCGGCGCCTTCGACAACACCACGGACATGAACTCCTGCACCAACGTCGGCCAGGTCTCGCAAACCGTGTCCTCCCCGACCGACGACCGCGTGGTCTGCCTGAGCTACCAGTCGAACGGCACCGCCTACTGGGCCACACCGGGCCAGTGCGTCTACGGCCTGAACGGCGCCGGCAACTCCTGGAGCACAGAGGCCTGCCAGACCGGCAACTTCAAGGTCGTGGCCCGCTACCCGCAGACCACCGACAAGAGCCGCTGCCCCGCCTGGCCGCAAAGCAACGAGAGCTACAGCTACCCCAACTCCGACTCGGGCCTGTCCGTCCTCCTCTGCCTGCAGATGAACTACCCCGACGCACTCGGCAACGCCGAGCAGAACGAGTGCCTGGTGAAGAACGGCGACACCTTCACCAACGTCGACTCCTGCCCGAGCTCCAACGTGATCGTCTCCGGCCGCACCGGCACCTACGACGACCCGTCCTTCTGCGGCCACGACGGCGCGTCCTGGTGGCGCCCCTCCGAGTTCCCAGAACTGGGATACACCGTCTGCTGGCGCTGGAAGCAGTAGGCGGGGGCGAATGAAGGCCGGCCTGCTCCCGAGCGCGGGGAGCAGGCCGGTTCAGCAGACAGACAAGGGGCGGCTCAGCCTCCGAAGAAAATGATCATGTGGCTGATAAAAACGCAGACATGGCAGATGTTCACGGGCGAATTAACTCCTTATTTCAGCGAATGGCGCTCGCATCGCTCCCCGCCAACGATGATGCCTCATTCTATGACCCAACCGGAGTGCGAAATGACAAAGCCGGTAACTTTTCGGTCTCGCTGTGCAGCACGGAATGAGTAAAGAAGCTTGCTTGCTCAAAACTATTGATCAAGATCAAGTCGCATGATGCCGGTAGTGTCAGAGTATTCGGTGTCATGTCGCAGGTGTCGGTCTTGTTCGGCAGTAGGTTGATGATCAACTCATTGCTCTGGTTTATTACGATCCAGGCTGGGCACAGGGCCCCTCGGTCCTATGTAGGTCGAGAGCATGTCCGGCATACGAGACATGCGAGGTGTTGAATGCAGCTGCGGCGCGCAACCGGGTCACGACGACGACTGACCGAGATCCAATCAGAGTTACTGGTCGCCAGACGTACCGCCGGGCTCGCGCAGCTGACCCTCAGCGACTGGCTGGGCGTTGCCAGCCGCACCCTTCGCGACTGGGAAAAGGGCTACGACTCGCCAAGCTTGAGGCATTTGATCGGCTGGGCATATGCACTTGAATTCCGGCTTGCGGCCGTGGATCAGCTTAAGACTCCGGAATTATTGCCGGTGATGCTCGAGGACGGGGAATCCCTCGAGCTACACGAAATGCGGCGACTGACCCAACTGCTGCGGACCAAGCGGAGAGAACGCAAGATCTCGCAAGGCGATCTGGCCTTGCTCCTCGGGGTCAGCAGATCCTCGATCCAGCGCTGGGAAGACTCCGAGAAGTTCCCGCAGCCCATCGCGCTCATCGCCTGGGCCGGCCGCCTGGAGTACTCCGTCGAACTGAATCAGGCCACGAATGTAGTCGATGCGCCACAGTTGCGACCCAATGGGGAATAACCTTGACATCTAGTTGACTCATGAAGCACTAGTACCGGGCCTGGCGGGGCTGCTTTCCGACTCGCCACGTTTTGGCGTTATTTAGCTCTAGAGCCTGATTACGGCGGGTGCAACCATGGGTACTGAGCAACGTCCTGCAGTGCGTGAGGGGAGCACCCATGCAGTACACCGTGCTCGGCCCCGTTGGTTTTCGAAACGATGAACGTTTTCAAGCCGCGGGCAATCCCAAAGAACAGGGAGTGCTGGCGATCCTGCTGATGGAGCGCGGCCGTGCCGTGTCCGCGCAGATGCTCGCCGACCGGCTCTGGGACGAGCATCCTCCCCAGCAGTTCCGTTCCACGTTACAAGCCCACATCTCGCGCCTGCGCCGCCGGCTGCGCGAGACCGGGCTGCTGACCGAGGTCATCGCCAGCAACCAGGCCGGCTACCGCATCGACGTCCCGGCCGGGGACGTCGACGTGCACCATTTCGACCTGCTGGTCTCGCGGGCCCAGGCCCGTGTCGGCGCGGACCCGCGCTCGGCCCGCAGCCTGTTGCGCCAGGCCGAGGAGTTGTGGCGCGGCGAGCCGTTCGCCGGCCTGGGCGGGATGTGGGTGGAGACCATCCGGCGGATCCTCACCGACAAGCGGCGAACCGTGGTGCTCAGGCGCCTGGAGCTGGATCTGCAGACCGGCGGCGACGCCGACGAGGCCGTCGCGGAGTTGACCGAACTGGCCTCCGGGAGCCGCATCGACCAACGCGTCATCGAACTCCTGATGATCGCCCTGGACGGCGCCGGACGCACCGACGACGCCCTGACCCTCTTCCACGACACCAGGGAACGACTTCGCGACGAGGCGGGAACGGACCCGCGCCCCGAACTCCGCACGCTTCACCAACGCCTGCTCAACGGGCCCGTCAAACACCAGGCCGCCGTGCCCGAACGCCGGAGCGCGCCGGAGACCGTGGACACGCTGAATCCCGATCCGCCGTATGTGGCAGGACGCGAGGAAGAGCTCGCGGCACTCCTGGCCGCTGTCACCGAGGATCTGCGTTCCGGCAAACGTGGATCGGTCTTCGCCATCGAGGGGCTGCCCGGCGTCGGCAAGACGACCCTCGCCCTCCAGGCCGCGCACCTGCTCCGATCCCGATGCCCGGACGGGGCGTTGCAGGTCAACATGCATTCGCATGATCCACACCTGCCCCCGCTCGATCCGCAGCAGGCTCTGACGCAGCTCCTCGACGCCATCGGCACACCGTGGCGCGAACTGGGACGTGCAGACTCGCTCGTGGCGCTCCAAGCACTCTGGCGAAAACGCACCAACGGACGCCGTCTGCTGCTTCTGCTCGACGACGTCTGGGACTCGGCACAGATCGAGCTGTTGCTTCCACCCCCGGCGGGCACGATCGTCCTGATCACCTCACGCCGCCGCCTGACCGGCCTGCCCCACGGCCACCAGTCCACCCTGGGCCTGCTGCCCGACAGCGCCGCGACCGCGCTCCTGGCCCACATCACCGACCGGACCCTGCCGCACGACGACGACCTCGTCCGGTTCACCCGATGCTGCGGCGGACTCGCACTGGCCATCACCGTCGCCGCCGGCCACCTGCGGAGCCGGCCGGTGTGGACCGTCGCGGACCTGGCCGACCGGCTGTCCACGACCTCGCAGTCGCTCGCCGACGATCCGCTGACCGGCCCGATCCACACCGCGTTCGCCATGTCCTACCGAACGCTGAGCAGCCCCCTGCGCGACCTGCTCCGCTACCTCGCGGCCCATCCCGGCCCGGACATAGGCCTGCCGGCCGCCGCGGCGATGTCCGGCGCGGCGCTGGCCGACGCCGACATCAGGCTCGACACCCTGGTCGACTACCGGCTCCTGGAGCACACCAGCGCACACCGTTACAGCCTGCACGACCTGCTCAGGCAGTACGTCCTGGCCCAGGCCGACGAACAGCAGAACCTGGACAACCGGCGGGGCGTCGACCGCGCCATCGGGTTCTACGAGACCGCCGCCGCGCGCGCCGACCACGCCCTGCACCCGCGCCGACGTGAACTCCGGTATCCCGTGGCCTCAGCACCGGTGGCGGGTGTCGACCTCGACACGCCGGAGCAGGCCCGGCGCTGGCTCGACAGCGAGGACGCCAACCTGTCCGCGGTCATCAACTGGTCCGTGCGGCTCGGCCGCGGCAGACAGGTCGGGCTGCTCCCCCACGCGCTGGCTCTGCACCGGGACCGGCGCGGCAACTGGCCTCAGGCCCTTCAGCTCATCGAGCAACTGCTCGCCGCCCCGGACACCGACTCCCCGTACGACCAACCGGACACCGTCAAGGCGCGCCTGCTGACCGCGCACGCGGGACTTTCCATTCGGGCCTGCCGCTATGAGGACGCGTTGCAGAGCGGTCACGCCGCACTGGCCATCTGGAAGGCCGACGACGACCGCTACGGACAGGCGGACGCACACGTCCAGATCGGGCGTGCGCACGACGCCACGGGACATCGCACCCAGGCGATCGACGCCTTCCGGACGGCCGCCGCCTTGTACGGAAGCCTCGGCGACCTCAGCCGGGTGGCCGTGGCCGAGGATCAGTGGGCTGTCACAGCGTTCGAGCAGGGACGCCAGGAGGAGGCGATCGCCCGCGGCCGTCACGCGTTGGAGATCGCGCGCCGGCAGAACGACCTGCCGGTCATCTGCGACGTCCTCATCAATCTGGGCGAGATGTACCGAAGGGTCGACGAGAACGGCCAGGCCCTCGCCTGCTTCCAGGAGGCCCGCACCCTGTCCGGGACGCTGGGCGACCCGCTCAACACCGCCTCGCTCGACGTCAACATCGCAGCGGTCTACGAACGCGCCGGGAACCATCAGCGGGCCCTGGCTTCGATGCAGGCCGCGTTGCAGAAGTTCCGGCAGCTCGGCGACCACCGCAACGAGATCGAGAGCCACATTCTGCTGGCCACGGTGCACACCAGTCTCGGGCATCCCGATGCGGCGTTCGAGGAGCTGCGGAACGCGGCTGAACTCGCGACGCAGACACACGATCAGTTGCGGCTGTTCCAGGTCCGTCTAGCCGAGGGAAGCACGCACTCCGCCGGCGGCGACGCCCGACGTGCGGTCGACGCGTACAAGTCGGCCCTGGCCATCGCGCGACAGGCGACGGCGTTGCCCGAGCAGGCTCGGGCGCACCGTGCCCTGTCCGAGCTCTACGCGAGCCTGGGCATGGCCGACCGTGCGCAGAGTCACCTGCGGGAGGCGGAGGCGATCGGAGAGCCTGACGACGACGTCTGACACCCGAGTACGGCAGTGCCCTTACTCACGCCGCGCGCCGAACCAGCGGCGGCCCTACGGCTTGCGAGCCAACACCCCGATGAACGGCACTATCGGCTTGAGGGTGTCGTCCAGCTCCGGCAGCCACACGCGGATGTCCGAAACGCCGGGAGGCTGGATCTCCAGGCCGGTCAGCCATGGGGTGATCTGTGCCGCAGTGCGCGGGACGACGGGGACGCCGGTGCGCTTGGCGTAGTCGCGGGCCGCGTCCTTCTGGGCCTGGGGCGCGGCGTCGTCGGGGGCGCCGTGGGAGATGGTCAGGTAGCTGCCGGGGGCGCACGGCCGCATGAAGGCGCGGATGATCTGGTCGGGGCCGGCGGGGTCGGTGTCTGTGTCAGTGTCGGTGTCAGGGCCGGTGTCGGGGATGAAGTGCAGGACGGAGAACAGCAGGATCGCGACCGGCTTCGTCCAGTCGATGGTGTCGCGGACCAGGGGGTGGTCGAGGACCGCGTCGGGGTCGCGGAGGTCGGCCAGGGCGGCGTGGGCGCTGGGGTTGTCGGTGAGCAGGGCCCGGGCGTGGGCGATGGCGACCGGGTCGATGTCGATGTAGACGACGGTCGCGTCCGGGTCGACGGCCTGCGCCACTTCGTGGACGTTGCCGACGGTCGGGACGCCGGAGCCGAGGTCGAGGAACTGCGTGATGCCGCGCTCGGTGACCAGGTTCGCCACGACGTGCCGTAGGAACACACGGTTCGCCTGCGCGGAGGCTGGCAGGGAAGGCATCGACCAGGCGGCCCGCCGGCCGGCCTCGCGGTCGGCCTCGAAGTTCTGCGAGCCGCCCAGCCAGAAGTCGTAGATGCGCGCCGGGCTCGGCCGGGTGGGGTCGACTTCGGGCAGGCTCAAGGCCAACTCGGCCGCGTCGATCGAGTCCATGACAGATGATTGTGGCATTCGGGACGCCACTGCGCGCTGTGGTCCGAATGCCGCAAGTCACGCAGCCCATCTCGGCGCCGATCCGGAACGGCTGGTGACGGTGGCGGAGCGATTCGGGCTGGGCAAAGATTGAGGCACGGCTGAGGCCGGGCCGAGGCACGGCCCGGGTCTGGCGACCCCGATGGTGTGTCCCCGAGGGCAACGCGGGGACACACCTGCTCACCGTGGGCGCATCCCGGTGGGCTACGCCGCGCAGATCCGTTCCACGAACTCGGCGAGCTGCTGCTCGCTGAGGTGCGCGGCCAGGTCCGCCTCGCTGATCATGCCGACCAGCCGTTTATTCTCGACCACCGGCAGCCGCCGGATGCGGCGGCTCTCCATCTCGTGCAGCACCTCGCCGACGTCGGCGGCCGAGTCGATCCAGCGCGGCGTGCCCTCGCACAGCTCGGCGCAGCGGACCTGCGCCAGGTCGTGGCCGAGCGCCACGCACTTCACCACGATGTCGCGGTCGGTGATGATGCCGCACAACCGCTCGTTCTGGTCGCTGACCGGCAGCGCGCCGACGTCGAGCTGCCGCATGAGCTGCGCGGCGCGGTCCAGGGTCTCCTCGCGGTAGATCCACTGGGCACCGGGATGCATGATGTCCTTGGCAGTGGCCATGATCGCCTCCCAGGACTTGGCCCCCTTGGGGACTGCCACTTCTATCGTGGGCACCTCGGGGGCCGGGGCGCCACCGGAGGGCGAGGCGCCGGGCGCGATCAGGCGGCCGGGAACAGGTTCCGCACGAACGCGTTGCGGAACTTCCACTCGGGATCGCGCCGCTCCAGCAGAGCGCGGAAGTCGTCGGCCTTCCGGTAGGTAGCGAGCGCCGCCTTCGGTCCGCTCAGGAACACCTTCCCCCAGTGCGGCCGCGCGCCGAGCGGCAGCAGCGCGCGCTCGACCGCGGCGAGGGCCGGTTCCACGGCGGCGCGGTCGGCGATCCAGGTGAAGTGGATCGTGACGCTGTCGCGGTGGTAGGCCGGGCTGAGCCAGAGGTCGTCGGCGGCCACGGTCCGGACCTCGGAGATCTGCACCACCGGGGCGATGAGCGGACCGAGTTCGCGGACCGCGCTGAGCGCCTCGGCGGCGTTCGGTCGGGGGACGAAGAACTCTGATTGCAGCTCTTCGCCGCTGCTCGGGGTGAAGCCGGGGCGGAAGTGCGGCAGGCGCTCGTGCCAGGGTCCTGGTACGCCGAGCTGCTCGGTGCAGTTCTCGGCGGACATGCCGGGGATCGGGTGCGCGGCGTGCGCGGCGGGTCGGCCGCCGAGCCAGTCGGCGGCGGGCCGTGACGTCTTCGACTCGTCCGCGCGCAGCTTCACCCAGACAGCGGCGTCGCCGCGCCAGTCGGTGAAGGCGCTGACGCTGTAGCCGGCCGAGAAGACCTCCTCGAACCGGCCGATCAGTTCCGACAGCGCCACGCCTTCGTGCACGAACTGCGCGACGTCGAAGGTGGGGACCACATCGACCGTCAGCTGCGTGACCGCCCCGACCGCGCCGAGCCCGACCACCGCGCCGTCGAAGTCGGGCGACTCGCCGCGCTTCAGCTCGACGACGTCGCCGCCCGGCCCCACGAACCGCATCGCGCGCACGAGCGCCGCAAGGCCCTGATTCCGGTCGCCGGACCCGTGCGTCCCGGTCGCGCAGGCTCCGGCGAGCGAGATGTGCGGCAGGGACGGCAGCGCGGTCAGCGCGTAGCCGGCGGCGTGGAGCCGCGACGCCAGGTCCGCGAGGCGGATGCCGGCCGAGACGGTCGCGGTGCCCGCGTCCGGATCGATGTGCACCTGCGGCTCAAGGCGGTCGAGCACGACGAGGTCCCCGTCGGTGTCGGCGATCCGGTTGAACGAGTGCCCGGTGCCGAGCACCCGCACCGAGCGCGCGCCGGCCACGATCCGCTGGAGCTCGTCGAGCGACGCCGGATGATGGTTCCGCGCGGCACTGAACACGACGTTGCCGGCCCAGTTGTGAGTCCGTTCGCTCTGTTCGCTCATCGCTCGGAGTCTCCAGGCGTTCTCGGCGCTCTCGGTGTCAACGCCTCAGGCGGTCCAGCGTAACGTTCGCCGCGGCGAGGTCCTGCACGCCCAGGCCGATCAGTTCGGCCACGGTGATGCGGCTATCCATGGTGTCCGCGAAGCAGTCAGCTCCGCCGCTGCTTCACCGCGGCGGCAAGGCGTTCGCCGAGGTCGGCGTCGGCCTGGCGGAAGTTGCCGACGGCGCGGTCGACGATGTCGTCGCGGTCCGCGGAGACCCCGGCGATGCTGTCGGCGAGGTTGGTGACCAGGCGTTCCTTCTCCTCGTCGGCCATCAGCCGGTAGAGGCTGCCGGCCTGCACGAAATCGTCGTCCTCGCGGTGCCGGACCGCGGCGTGGCTTCCGGTCAGGCCGGTGACTTCCGTGGCGGCCCACAGCGGACGGTCCGTCTGCAGCGGTCCCCCGGCGCTGTTCGGCTCGTAGTTCGCGGCCCGGCCGTGGCGGCCGTCGTACAGGTGGCCGTCGCGGCCGTAGGTGCGCGGCTCGGTGGCGTGCGGGCGGTTGACCGGCAGCTGGTCGGCGTTGATGCCGACGCGGTAGCGGTGCGCGTCGCCGTAGGCGAACAGCCGGCCCTGGAGCATCTTGTCCGGGGACGGTCCGATGCCGGGGACGAAGTGCGCCGGGGAGAAGGTGGACTGCTCGACCTCGGCGAAGATGTTCTGCGGGTTGCGGTTCAGCTCCAGGCGGCCGATCTCGATCGGCGGGAAGTCGGCGTGCGGCCAGACCTTCGTCAGGTCGAAGGGGTCGAAGCGGTAGTCGGCGGCCTGCGCCGCCGGCATGATCTGCACCTGGAGCGTCCAGCTCGGGAACTCGCCGCGCTCGATCGCCTCGCGCAGATCGCGCTGGTGGCTGTCCGGGTCGTGGCCGGCCAGGACGCCGGCCGCCTCGGCCGTCAGGTTCCTGATTCCCTGGTCGGTCTTGAAGTGGTACTTGACCCAGAACACCTCGCCGACGGCGTTGTTCCACTGGTAGGTGTGCGAGCTGTAGCCGTTCATGTGGCGGAAGGAGGCCGGGATGCCGCGGTCGCCGAACAGCCAGGCGACCTGGTGCGTCGCCTCCGGGCTCAGGCCCCAGAAGTCCCAGACGTTGTCAGGCTCCTGCGAGCCGGTGTAGGGGTCGCGCTTCTGGGTGTGGATGAAGTCGGGGAACTTGCTCGGGTCCTTGATGAAGAAGACCGGGGTGTTGTTCCCGACCAGGTCGTAGTTGCCCTCCTCGGTGTAGAACTTCAGCGAGAAGCCACGGGGGTCGCGGACGGCGTCGGCGGCGCCGAGGGAGCCGGCGACCGTGGAGAAGCGTGCGAAGACCTCGGTCTGCTTGCCGACCTCGGACAGGAACTTCGCCCGGGTCCACGGGCTGACGTCGCGGGTCAGCGTGAAGGTGCCGTAGGCGCCGGCGCCGCGCGCGTGGACGATCCGCTCCGGGACGCGCTCGCGGTTGAAGCGTGCGAGCTTCTCGAAGAGCTGCTGGTCCTGGACGAGCAGCGGGCCGCCGGGGCCGGCCGACTCGGTGTTCTGGTTGTCGGCGACGGGGGCGCCGGTCTCGGTGGTGAGGGTGGGGCGCTGGTCGTTGGGGGGATTCATGCGTCTCACGCTCCCTCGACGGCGGCCACCCGGGCCATGTCCGTACAGCCAAGAAGCCCTCAGTTACGGACATGGCGGCCCGGGTCGGCCAATCACGCCGCCAGGTTCGCCGTGTAGAATTCGGCGAGCTTGGCGACCGCCGGGGTGACGTACTCGTCCTTGTCGTACAGATCGACGTGCGACGCGCCGTCGATCCAGTGCAGTTCCTTCGGGCCGCCGGCGTTCTGGAAGGCCTGGACGCCCATCCAGGACGTCACGGCGTTCCGGCCGACGATCAGCAGCAGCGGGCGCGGGGCGATCAGGCTGACCGTCGCGAAGGCGTCGAAGGTCGCGATGCGGTCGACGCTGGACCAGGTCAGGGTCTTGGCCGAGCGCGGGTGTCCGGCACGCGGGGTGGCGTAGTACTCCCAGCCTTCGAAGACGTGCTGGCCGCCGAGAGCCGCCTCCTCGGCCGTGGCCGGGAAGAGACCGAAGCTCTGGACTCCTTCGCCGCGCGCGTCGGCGGTGCGGGCCGCTGCCGCGGCGTCAAGCATGCCCTGGAACACCGCCGGGTCCTGGGTGCCGTCGGCGCCGACCTTGAACTGCCGGGCGATGTCGACGCCGCTGACCGTGGCGACGGCGCGGACGCGGTGGTCGGTCGCGGCGGCGGCCAGGCTGTAGCCGCCGGAGGCGCAGATGCCGAGGACGCCGATGCGGTTCGGGCCCACTTCCGGACGCGTCGTCAAGAACGACACGGCGGACTTCAGGTCCTCGACACGCTGCGCCGGGTCCTCCAGGCCGCGCGGTTCGCCTTCGCTCTCGCCCTGGTAGGCGGCGTCGAAGGCGAGGGCGATGAAGCCGGCTTCGGCGAGGCGGCTGGCGTACAGGCCGGCGGCCTGCTCCTTCACGCCGGTGCCGGGGTGGCCGACGACCACGGCGGGCGCCGGGGTGGGGTTGGTGTTCGCGGCGGCAGCGATGCCGTCCGGGAGATAGAGGTGGCCCGCGATCTTCAGGCCATTGCTGGTGAACGTGACGTCGGTCCTCATGGGTACCGCTCCCATCGTGGGTGGTTGATCAGTGCGACACGTCAACAGTGGCCCGGCTGGAAGGGAGCAACCAGGGACGGTCTCGCCTATGCAAGCCAGTACCAGGCACGGTGGCCGAAAGGCGTGGAGACTGGGGGCATGGCCTCAGCGCACCACGCTCACAGCGACACCGGACTCGGCGACTTCCTGCGCTCGCGGCGGGCCGCCGTCGACCCGATCGAGGCCGGGATGCCCGACGACGGCCGCCTGCGGCGCGTCCCGGGGCTGCGGCGTGAGGAGCTGGCGATGCTGGCACACGTGAGCGTCGACTACATCGTGCGCCTAGAGCAGGGCCGCACGACGCGGGTCTCGCGCACGGTGCTCGACGCCCTCGCCGACGCGCTGAAGCTGGCGCCGGACGAGCGCGAGTACCTGTTCGCGGTGGCCGACGTCACGCAGAGCGCCCCGACCCGCCGGCCGAGCCACTCCGAGCCGGCCCCGCGGCTGCGGCGGCTGCTGGACACGATGACGGACGTCCCGGCGATCGTGGTCAACCACCGCTTCGACGTGCTGGCCTGGAACCGCGGCGGGGCGGGCCTACTGGCCGACTTCAGCACCCTGGCGCCGGCGCACCGGAACCTGGTCCACCTGACGTTCCTCGACGAGGCGTTCCGCGCACTGTACGGGGACTGGGAGCGCGCGGCGAAGGACTGCGTCGCGACACTGCGGATGGAGGCCGGGCGCCGGCCCGACGACCCAGCGCTGAACGCACTGGTCGGCGAGCTGAGCGTACGCGACCAGGACTTCCGGACGTGGTGGGCGACGCACCAGGTGCGCGGCCCGAGCCAGCTGGTGAAGACGTACCACCACCCGATCGCGGGAACGATGGAGCTGGATGTGCAGCAGTTCTCGGTGGACACGCATCCGGACCAGAAGCTGATCGCCTTCACCGCCGAGCCAGAGTCGGAGTCCGAGAAGGCGCTGCACTTCCTGCTGCACTGGTCGGATGGGCATGTGACAGCAGACCATTGACATGTATCGGCCTGGTCGACGCGGAGTTGTGCGCCTGAGCGAGCCGCGGCGCCCGGCCGGCCACGTGGTTCGCCGTGTCCGACCGGACCATGCGGGGGTTTGGTTCTGGGTCCCTCGCCGCGTCAGCGGGCGCAGCCAACCTGCCCGGTTTGGCGGTGTCAAGCCGGACGGAGATGGACCACAGCAAGTGTGATGCGGCTTGATTCCGCCAGACCGGGCTGGTTCCGTTTACGGCGATGACGCGGCGAGGGACCCAGAACCTCGGCGACCACAAGCAGCACCGCCGGCAAGCAGGGCAGCGTAGGCAACAGCGGATAGAAAGCCGAACAGTCGCGGACCGCCGCCATCAAGCCCGACGCGCGGGTCGCCCCCTCGTCGAGGAGGCCCGCCAGAGGCCTCAAGGTGCCCACCAAACGCGGCCGCCGGCCGCCAGACCAAACGTGTGCGCAGTGACTCGGACCGGCGCGCGGTCTTGCACACGAGAACCGGATAGCCGCCAGCGCAACCCGCTGCACTCAACCGAACTGCGTCCCCCCCGCGAGGCCATCCAACCATTGGCGAAGCCGTAGAAATCGCCCGTAAACCATACAACAACCGCATCCCGAGCACCCACCGAACCAGAAGCCCCTACCGCCCCGCCCCACTCGAAGCCCGCACCACAAGCTCCGGCGCGAACCGCTCAACGCGTTCCGCACGCTCATCAACGTCGCCGTGTAGCAAGGCGACGGCGCGATCGGCCATCGCATCCAGCGGATGCCGGATCGATGTCAGCGGCGGGTCAAGGACTTCCAGGATCGCAGTGTCGTCGAAAGCTGTCACCGCCACCTCTCCGGGTACCGCAACGCCCGCGCGGTTGAGCGTGGTCACCAGCCCGATCGCCAGCACGTCGGCGGCGCAGACCACCGCATCCACTGCGTCCGCTGCGTCCACCGAATCCACCACATTCACCCCGCCGCGGAGCTCGAGCACGCGTTGCCCGGCCTTGCGACCTGCATCGGTAGTGATCGCCGGCAGCACAATGCTGCGCCCAGCCGCCCCGAGCCGGTCACCGAAAGCCTGCGCACGCTCGGCGCCCGACGACGAACTCTGCTCGGCCGCGACGAGCGCGATCCGCTCGCGCCCCAGGCTCTGCAGGTGGTCGATCAGCATGCCGATAGCGGCATGGTTGTCCATCGTCACCGCGACCGTCCCGGCGCCGGCGGCCCATCGGTCGAACTGCACGATCGGCCTTATCTCCGCCGCCGCCTTGATCGCCGCGCCGGAGGCGGCGGCGGTCACCGGCACCACGATCAGGCCGTCGACCTTCCCGTTGACCAGGGTGTCGATCTCGCGCGCCTCGATCTCCGGGGAGTTGGCGGCGTCGGAGACCACCAGCACCCCGCCGTCGGCCCGCACGCGGCGCGACAGGGCCTCGATGAGCTGCACGAAGTAGGGGTTCGCCAGCGAAGGCACGACCACGCCGAGCGTCCCGGTCGTCCCGGTGCGCAGCGCCCGCGCCGACTGGTTGGTCCGGTAGCCCAGCTCCCGCGCGGCGCGCTCGACTCGCTCCACGAGTTCGGGGGCGACGTTCCGCGGCGTTCCGGCGATGACGCGGGAGGCGGTCGCGCGGGAGACCCCCGCGAGTTGGGCGACATCGACCAGGCGAGCCGTCATCGCCACGTCCCCATCTCCCGTCCGAGGTGCCGCGCCGAGGTGCCGCATCGAAGTGCCGCGCCGAGGTTCCGGCTCGATGCTACTTGACGGTGTGGCGAACATCATGCCGCCGAACTCCGCGCCGGCCGGTCCCAGGAAACGCACCAGACGCAATAAACGCAACGGCCGAGGCGCTACCGCCTCACAAGCCGCCGCACATCGAACGGGGACCTGTACCCACCCACGACCCACGATCCACGGGAGATTCGCATGCACGCCTTCGATTGGCTCAACCACCAATTCAGCTTCTTCGGGCTCCGCGTCTACTGGTCGGACTTCATCGGCAACATCTTCGCGCTGCTCACAGTCGTCCTGGCGCTGCGCCGGCTGGTCATCTCCTGGCCGGTGCAGATCCTCGGCTCGATCTGCCTACTGGTCGCGAGCCTGAACGTGCACCTCACCGGGAACGCCGGGCGGCAGATCATCATCATCTTGGCGGCGACGTGGGGCTGGGCCACCTGGCGCCGGAACAAGGCGAACGAGGGCACGGTCCTGGTCGGCTGGGCCGAATGGCCGGTGCGACTAGTACTGATCGCGGCGATGATCGTCGGGACCGGGGCGCTCGGCGCCTTCCTGAAGGCGATGAACTGGTCCTTCTACCCCGGCGCGCCGTGGTGGCTGGTGCTGTGCGACGCGTGGATCTTCACCGGGACGGTCATCGCGATGTACACCCAGGCCCGGCGCTACGTCGAGTTCTGGTTCGCGTGGCTGGCCGTTGACCTGGTCGGCGTGCCACTGGCCGTGCACTCGCACCTGTACTTCTCCGGGATCGTCTACGGCATCTTCTTCTTCATGGTGCTCGCCGGGATCCGGGACTGGGCCGCGCGCAGCCGGACGCAGACCTCCTCGCCGTTGCAGAGCGCGGCGACCGTGAGCAACTTGGCCGCCGAGCCGTCGGCCTGAGCACCACCAAATCTGTATTAATCACCAAATCTGCGTTAATCACCGAATCCGTGGCATCGCACGCGCATCCGCGCTGGTAGCGGACGGATGGTTCACTCCCACAGATCTGTTCGCTACTCTCCACCCAGACGGCGCCGCGCGAGTTCTCGCCAGCCGTCACCGCACACACCGGGTGACCGGGGAGAGGAACGCACTCGGGGATGAGACGGCTCGGGGGCTGGGTGTCGGCGGAAGTCCATCCGTGATCGCCGCACTCATCCTGGGTTCCTACGCTCTGCTCCTGGCCCTGCTGGGCCCGCGGCTGCTGACCCGGGCCTGGCCCTCGGAACGCCTGCCGCGGCTGTCAGTGGTGATGCTGCAGGTGGTGACCTGCTCGTTCCTGACGGCGGCGGCGACGGCGGGCCTGGCGCTCGGACTGACGCTGATCGACACGCTGTCGCGGGTGGACCCGCAGATCGACCGCTGCGCGGACCAGCTGCCGATCAACGACGAATCCCCGGTCGGACCGTTCCTGGGCTGGTTCGGCCTGGTCGCGGCGGCGGCTCTGCTGCTGCGGGTCGGGTTCTGCATGACCACCACGTTCTTCTCCGCGTGGCGGACCCGGCGCAAACACATCGCGATACTGCGCATCCTGGCCAGGGCCGACGACGAGCTCGGGGTGCTGGTGCTGGAGCACGACGAGCCGGGGTGCTACTGCCTTCCCGGGCGGCCCGGCACGATCGTGATCACCAGCAGCGCGTTGACCCGGCTCTCGCCGTCCCAGCTCGGCGCGGTGCTGGCGCACGAGCGGGCGCACCTGACCGGCCGGCACCACTTCGCCGTCGCCTTCGCCCACGCGATCCACCGCACCGCGCCGCGGATCCAGCTGCTGGCGTTGGTGGAGCAGGAGACGCGGCGGCTGGTGGAGTTCATCGCCGACGACGCCGCGGTACGGCGCAGCGGGGCAGCGGCCCTGGTCTCCGCGCTCGCCGTGCTCAGCGGCGGCACCGCCCCGGGCTTCGCGCTCGGCATCGGGATCGACCGGCGTCCGGCGGCCTCGTCGCGGGTGACCCGGCTGAGCCCGCATCACAAGATCGGCCGGCGCGGACTGGCTTTGGGCGCGCTGGGATCAGCGCTCCTCATCATCATTCCGTTGCTGCTCGCCCTGGTGTCGGTCGCGACGGTGATCCACGGGTGCCCGAAGGACAAGGACGGGGACGCGATGTCGATGTCGGCGGTCGAAACGCCGTTTTTCCAGACCCCGCCGTCGGGGCGTTTGTAGGGACATCAGTCGGGTAACCGGTGGCGTCGGTTATGCACTCAGACCGGCTACTACTAATCCGCGTAGGACAAAACAGAGGCCTCACACGTACGGCAGATTCACGTTGTTCCTGCCGTGACGTGGTGAAAGGCGACCCCATCAGCGGATATCCAGGGTTCTGCAAGGGTTTTCCCTATACGAGCTTTTACTAAAGCTTTGCCGCTGTCGCCCTTTATACGCATCGCTACTGTCGGCGATAGTACTAGCACTGATCAAGGCATTGCGAGCCGAGATCCGGCTCAGCGCTGCCCTGATCTGCACCGCCACCTCTCTCCCCCCACGACAAGGAGCAAGAGTGTTCCACCTCTCTCGGACGAAGCGGGGCCGCGCCGTGCCGCGTGCCGCCGCCGCCCTGCTGGGCGTCGCCGGCCTGATAACCATGGGCGCCGCTGTCGCCCAGGCGGCTCCGGCGTCCTCCTCGACGTCCACCTCCGCGGCCTCGGGACCGACCACGGTCCACAGCTGCAGCCAGGCCGTCGCCCCCGGTTACGCCACGTGCTTCGCCCTGAAGCGCACCGACAAGAAGGCGCACACCATGACGGCGAACGCCACGCCGTCCGGCTACGGCCCCAGCGACCTGGTCAGCGCCTACAACCTGCCGGCCAACGGCGGGTCGGGCCAGACGGTCGCGATCGTGGACGCCCAGGACGACCCGAACGCGGAGTCGGACCTGGCGACCTACCGCTCCACCTACGGCCTGCCGGCGTGCAGCACCGCCAACGGCTGCTTCTCCAAGATCGCGCAGGACGGCAGCACCAACTACCCCAGCGCCGACACCGGCTGGGCCGGCGAGATCTCCCTGGACCTGGACATGGTCTCGGCGACCTGCCCGGGCTGCCACATCCTGCTGGTCGAGGCCAACTCGGCGAGCATGGCGGACCTCGGCACCGCGGTGAACCAGGCCGTGAGCCAGGGCGCGCTGTACGTCTCGAACAGCTACGGCGGCAACGAGGACGGCAGCGAGGCGCAGTCGGACTCGAGCTACTTCAACCACCCCGGCGTGGCCATCACCGCCTCCTCCGGCGACGGCGCCTACGCCGCCGGCACCGAGTACCCGGCCTCCTCCCCGTACGTCACCGCGGTCGGCGGCACCTCGCTGACCAAGGACTCCTCCAGCCGCGGCTGGTCGGAGTCGGTGTGGGGGACCAGCAGCAGCGAGGGCGCGGGCTCGGGCTGCTCGCAGGACGAGACCAAGCCGACCTGGCAGACCGACACCGGCTGCAGCAACCGCATGGTGGCCGACGTCGCCGCGGTCGCCGACCCGGCCACGGGCGTCGCGGTCTACCAGACCTACGGCGGCAACGGCTGGGCCGTGTACGGCGGCACCTCGGCGTCCTCGCCGATCATCGCCTCGGTCTACGCGCTGGCCGGCACCCCGGGCGCGAACGACGTCCCGGCGTCGTACCCGTACGCCCACACCGCGAACCTGAACGACGTGACCAGCGGTAGCAACGGCAGCTGCTCGCCGAGCTACTTCTGCACCGCGGGCCCCGGCTACGACGGCCCCACCGGTCTGGGCACGCCGAACGGGCTGGCGGCGTTCACCGCGGGGAGCTGAGGACGTGCCGGTCGACAGCCGGCACTGGCCAGTGACCCTTTGGATTGATCGGCGCTGAGGAAGGCGGCCCCGCTTCGCGGCGGGGCCGCCTTCTTGTTGTCGTTCGGGTTGTCGGCGGCGGCTGCGGTTGACGGCCCTCAGACGAGCCCGGTCTCGTAGGCGAAGATCACCGCCTGGACTCGATCGCGCAGGCCGAGCTTGGCCAGGACGTGCTTGAAGTGGCTCTTCACCGTGTTCTCGGAGAGGAAGAGATCGGCGGCGATCTCAGTGTTCGACTTTCCGAGTGCCACCTCGATCAGGATGTCGCGTTCGCGGGGCGTGAGGCGGTCCAGGCGGATGTCGACGGCGGCGGTGGCCGAGCTCGGCAGCCGGTGCGCGACCGTCTCCAGCAGCCGTCTCGTGACGCGCGGTGCGACCACGGCGTCTCCGGCGGCGACCGTGCGGATCGCGCTGAGCAGTTCGGCGGGCAGCGCGTTCTTGAGCAGGAATCCGGACGCGCCGGCGCGCAGGCCGTCGAAGGCGTACTCGTCGAGGTCGAAGGTGGTCAGGATCAGCACGCGCGACTCCGGCACGGCCGCGACGATCGCGGCGGTCGCCTCGACGCCGTCCATGACCGGCATCCGCACGTCCATCAGGACCACGCGCGGTCGCAGACGGCGGGCCGCGCGCACGGCTTCGAGGCCGTCGGCGGCCTCGCCGACCACGTCCAGGTCGGGCTCGGCGCCGAGAAGTAGGCCGAAGCCGACGCGGGTCAGGGGCTGGTCGTCGACCAGCAGGACACTGATTCGGACACTGTCGTCAGGGTGGTCGGTACTCATGTCCGCGCCTCCCGCGCGACGAACGCCATCGCCGGATCGCCGAGCGGCAGCCGTGCCCGGACCCGCCAGCCTCCCCCGGCCCGCGGGCCGGCGTCGAACCGGCCGCCGTACGCCGCGACCCGCTCTCGCATGCCCTCCACACCGCGGCCGCCGTTCATCGGTGGGCTCGTGGTTAGGCCGCCGGCGTCGCAGACCTCTACGTCGACATAGTCCTCCCCCGCGCTCACCCGCACGCGGGCGTCGCCGCCCGAGCCGGCGTGTTTCAGGGTGTTGGTCAGCGACTCCTGGATCACCCGGTAGACCGTCAGCTGAACCGCGGTCGGCAGGCCCGCCGCGTCGCCGTCGAAGGCCAGGCGCACCGGCAGGCCTGCGGCGCGGACCGTGCCGACGAGTTCTTCGAGCTGCGCGATCCCCGGCTGCGGATGGCGTGCCGCGTCGGGTTCGTCGTCTCGCAGTACCTCCAGGAAGCGCCGCATGTCGACGAGGGCCTGCCGTCCCGTCGTCGCCACCATCCCCATGGCGTCGGCGGCCTTACCGGGACCGGCCGCGGCCCTGGCGCCGTCGGCGAGCGTGACCATCACCGACAGGCTGTGCGTGACGACGTCGTGCATCTCCCGCGCGATCCGCTCGCGTTCGGAGCGTGCGGCGCGGTCGGCGACGGCCTCCAGATAGGCGCGGCGGCTCCGCACGTAGGCGCCGATCGCGGCGGCCGCGATCACCAGCCCGGCCATCCCGATCGCGGCCTCGACGACGGCCCAGCCCGAAGTGTGGTGCGGGATGGCGCGGAGGCCGTCGAGCAGGACCAGGACGGACGCCATGCCGCCGGTGGCCGACACCGTCCGCAGGTCGCGATTCGCGGCCACGAGATACAAAGCGACCAGCAGCGCCGCGTCGCCGGGCACATTCAGCGGCGTCACGAGGTACTGAACGAAAACCACCGCGTATATGGCCCCGAACGCGACAACCGGCGAGCGGCGCCACCACAACAGCGGCAGCACCAGCCCGATCTCGAACACGATCAGGTACGGATCGCCGGAAAACACCGTCGGCGTAATGAAGATCGGCAACAGAGCCGCCGCCACAACCAGCGCCATGGTGATGGCGCCGGTGCGGCGACGGTCTTGGAACACTTTCACGCGTCGCGCCTCTTAAGCAGCACGACGGCCACAGCGAACGTCCCGGCGACGTACAGCGCGAACAATCCCATTCCAGGCCACGGATACAGCGTATGCGGCGTGTGGTAGAGCCGGGTGATGTCGGTCCCGGCATTGCTCGGCAGGTACGGCGCGATGGCGTTGTACCAGTTGTCCGGGAGGCCGCGGGCGATCAGGGGCATGATCGTGATGATGCCCATCAGGCACGAGATCCCACCGGGTGTCGAGCGCACCAGGGCGCCGAGGGCCATGCCGAACAGACCGGCCAGCGTCACGTAGAGCGCAGTACCGAAGACCTCGCGTGCCACGCCTGGCGACAACAGAGTGGTCCCGATGTGCTTCCCGGCCAGCATCGCCTGTCCAGCGTAGAACGCGCCGAGGCACGCGACGACGTTGAGTACGAACGCTGCGATGCCGAACACCGCCGCCTTCGCCTCCAGTACAGGCCAGCGTTTCGGCACGGCGCCGAACGTGGCGCGGATCATCCCCGACGAATACTCGCCGGTGACCGTCAGCACGCCGAGGACGCCGGTCGATAGCTGGGCGAAGGAGAAGCCGATCTCGCTCCAGCTCGCCGGGTCCCAGCGGTCCTTCAGGTCGGGGGGCATCGAGGCGTAGTGGTCGGCCTGGCCCCAGCAGGTGACGATCGCGAGGGCGATCATCACGACGACGGTCAGGGCGCCGGTGATGTAGGTCGAGCGGATGGTGGTGATTTTGAGCCATTCCGAGCGCAGGACCCGCCTCTGGGTGATCCGGCCTCGGAACGGCGTCGCGACGGTCATGCGACGGCCTGGTATTCGGTGGCGTCCTTGGTCTGTTCCATGAACGCTTCCTCCAGCGACGCGACTTGGTCAGTGAGCTGATAAAGAACGATCTGCAGTTCGGCGGCGATGCGGCCGATCTGTTCGCTGGTGAGGCCGGAGATGATCAGGTCTCTGTTTCCATCGTCGGTGACGGTGACGTCGGGGCCGGCGAGGCGGTCGCGCAGTCGTGCGGCGTCAGGCGTGCGGACCAGAACAGTGTTCTTGGCCGAGCGCCTGGTGAATTCCGCGACCGAGCAGTCCGCGATGAGCCGGCCCCGACCGATGATGACGAGGTGGTCGGCGGTGAGGGCCATCTCGGACATCAGGTGGCTGGAGACGAACACGGTGCGGCCTTCGGCGGCCAGGCTCTTCAGCAGGGTCCTGATCCACAGCACGCCCTCCGGGTCGAGACCGTTGACCGGTTCGTCGAGGATCAGCGTGGCCGGATCGCCGAGGAGGGCGGCGGCGATGCCGAGGCGTTGGGCCATGCCGAGGGAGAAGCCGCCGGCGCGGCGGTTCGCCACCGAGCGCAGGCCCACGAGATCGATCACCTCGTCGACGCGGCTGCCGGGGATGCCGTGGGTGGCGGCCAGGGTGCGGAGGTGGTTGCGGGCCGAGCGTCCCGGGTGGATCGCGCGGGCCTCCAGCATCGCGCCGACTTCGTGCAGAGGCGCGGGGTGGTCGGCGTAGGAGCGGCCGTCTACGGTAGCGCGGCCTCCGGTGGGGACGTCCAGGCCGATCAGCATGCGCATGGTCGTGGACTTGCCGGCGCCGTTCGGGCCGAGGAAGCCGGTCACGGTTCCGGGGCGGACGGTGAAGGTCAGGTCGTCGACGGCTTTGGCGGGGCCGTAACACTTCGTCAATGAGAGGGCTTCAAGCACGAGGTCACGCTAATTTCCGGCCGTCGACCGGCACGAGATCCCGCGGGAGGAGATCGCAGGGCGGGTTCTCACCCCCTGGGGTGAGAAAGCATAAGACCGAGCAAATCGGGTAAGGCCACTGATTCGGTAGAAAGACCGATTCGACAGGAAGGAGCCTGATCCGATGACGATCGACAGCCATCTCGACACCCGGCCGTCCGACCAGGAGCTACAGGAGCTGCAACGGCTGCTGTCCGGCGGGGTCCCGGAGCCGTCGTTCGCGCACCTGGTGCGGATGAGCGACGACACCGGGCTGTTCGAGCACGCGCGCGGGCCGATCCCCAAGCGCTGGCACGGCTACTGCGTGGACGACGTGACGCGCGGGCTGATCGTGATCTGCCGCGAGCCCGATCCGTCGGACCAACTGGTCCGGCTCGCGGAGATCTACCTGGCGTTCCTGCTGCACGCGCAGGACCGCGAGCGCGGCTTCCACAACCGGATGGGCCTGGACCGGGTGTGGCACGACGAGCCGGAGACCGGCGAGTGGTGGGGGCGCGGAGTGTGGGCGCTCGGCACTGCGGCCAACCGCGGGCCCACGCCTTGGATCCGTGCGGTGGCCCTGGAACGCTTCGACGACGGCGCGAAGCTGCGCGCGGGGCTGGGGCCGCAGAGCCGCCTGAACCATGCGATGGCCTACGCCGCCCTCGGCGCAGCCGAGGTCGCCGAGGCCCACCCGGGCCACCCGGCGGCGCTGAGCGTGCTCGCCGACGCGGCCGTCACCATCGGCCGTCCGGCGCCGGACCCGGCCTGGCCCTGGCCGGAGCCGCGCCTGGAGTACGGAGACCCGGCGCTGCCCGAGGCGCTCATCGCCGCGGGCCAGCACATCGGCGACGAGACCCTGCTGCGCGACGGCCTTGGCCTGCTGGAATGGCTGCTCACCTTGTCCACGCGGGACGGGCACCTGTCGCCGACCCCGGCCGGCGGCTGGTCCCTGGGCGACCCGCGCCCGGCGTACCACCAGCAGCCGATCGAGGCCGCGGCGTACGCGGACGCATGCGCGCGGGCGTTCACGGCCACGCGCGACCGCAAGTGGCTGACCGGCGTCCGGATGTCGGTCGACTGGTTCCTCGGCGTGAACGACAGCGGGATCCCGATGATCGACGACGCGACCGGCGGCTGTTTCGACGGGCTGGGCCTGGACTGGCGGAACCCGAATCAGGGTGCGGAGTCGACGATCGCGCTGATCTCGACGTTGCAGCACGCCCGGTGGCTGGAGCGGATACCGGCCGAGGCGGCTTGATGAGGGATGGAATGTATGACGGTTACGGCATAACGATGGCGTTCTGACTGTGATGTGAAGCTGTCCCGGCGACGAGAAGCGCGATGCGGTGAGGTGCGGTGAGGCGGCGGGGCTTCATGGCGAGCATGAGGATCGGGTCGAGCCGGCAAGGGCGCCGGGCGGCCCGATTTCGTTGTGCGGGGGCCCTGGAGGCCATCAGGGCACTGCGACGGCGTCAGGCGTCCCGCAGCTCGCCGGCGGCGGCCTCGTAGGCCAGCAGGGTGTCGACGACGGTGCGGCGTTGCGTGGGGGCCAGCGGGGCCAGGGCACGGCGCCAGGCTTCGGCGCCGGGGGCGAGCCAGGTTTCGATGGCCGGGCGGGCTTCGGGGGTGATGCTGATGATGCGGCGGCGGCGGTCGGCCGTCCGGCGCCGATCACCAACAGCGTCGAGCGGATCACCGGGCGTCCGGCACGGTCGCTGCGGGAGTAGGTCGTCGAGAACCGCGCGGACTTCGAGGGCTGATACAGCTGATGCCGAAGCCGAAGCCGAAGCCGAAAAGGGACTACTCCGACTCGAACGAGTAGAACAGCGTGTCGTTGTAGAACGAATAGAAGTTCTCCCGCCACCGCCCTCGCGCGACCGCCAGCCATTCGGCGTTCTCGCCGGCGATCGCGGCCTCGGCGTGGGCGGCGAGGGAGGGGATGTGCTGCACGACGAGCCGGTCGATGGCGGCCTCCGCGGGCTCGTCGTCCATGTCGAGGATCTCGCCGGCCTCCAGCAGGAAGTACTTCGCGCGCTGCTTGTCCAGCTGGGCCTTCGTCGTGGCGACCACCGACTCGAAGTCCTGCTCCTCCGCGACCTCCTCCCCCACCACCCGCAGCAGCTCCATTAACAGCGCCGCCCCGCGGTCGTAGTCTCCGGCCACCGCGGTGCGCCGGCCCCAGATCATCGAGGGGACCACGCGGGTGTCGAAGCTGACCAGCAGCAGGTGAGCCAGCGGGATGCTCCAGTTGTGCTCGGAGATGCCCACCACCGGGTCGGGGCGTCCGCCTTCGGTGGGCAGCGTGTTCGCTGCGAACAGGTGGGAACGGTTTGCCATGGCCGCGACCGTAACAGCGGAGCCGGACAGCCGAAAGGGGGCTTTCGTCGGCATTCGTCGGCACCGGCCGGTCGGGCGCGGTTGGCGCGCTGGTCACGTCCCGGCCGCGCATCGCTCGCGGCACTCCGGTAAGTTGGTCTATACCAATGAACTAGACCAGTGCCAGATGCAGCTACAGCCCGATGTCAGCCACAGCCGAGGGGTCGTCATGGAAGTCGTCATCGTCGCGGACGCCGCAGCTCAGGGCGAACTCGTCGCCTCGGCCGTCGCCGACCTGATCGCCCGCAAGCCCGACGCGCTGTTCGGCGTCGCCACCGGCTCCACGCCGCTTCCGGTGTACCAGGCGCTGGCCGCGAAGACCGCCGCCGGGCAGGTGGACGTGAGCCGCCTGAAGGTGTGCCAACTCGACGAGTACGTGGGCCTGCCCGCCGGGCACCCGGAGTCCTACCGCGAGGTGCTCAAGCGCGAGGTGCTGGCGCCGCTGGGCATCGGGGACGCAGCGTTCCTGGGCCCCGACGGCAGCGCCGAGGACCTGCCGGCCGCCTGCGCCGCCTACGAGCAGCAGCTCGCCGACGCCGGCGGCGTGGACCTGCAGCTGCTGGGCATCGGCACCGACGGCCACATCGGCTTCAACGAGCCGGTCTCCTCACTCGCCTCGCGCACCCGTATCAAGACCCTGACGGAGCGGACCCGGGTGGACAACGCCCGGTTCTTCAACGGCCTGGACGAGGTGCCCCGGCACGTCATCACCCAGGGCATCGGCACCATCCTGCAGGCCCGGCACCTGGTGCTGCTGGCCACCGGCGCGGGCAAGGCCGAGGCGGTCGCCGCGACCGTCGAGGGGCCGGTGTCGAGCATGGTGCCGGCCTCGGCGCTCCAGCTGCACCCGCACGCTACGGTGGTCGTGGACGAGGCTGCCGCACAGCAGCTGAAGTTGGGGGACTACTACAAGGCGACCTACGCGTCGAAGCCGGTGTGGCAGGGGCTCTGAGGCCGCCGGACTGAGGCGCTCCGGCCTGAATCGGGTTCAGGCTCGGCCGGGCGCGCCGGAAAGAGGCTGTGATGCGACGAATCCCGGAGGCGGCGCACACCGCGCGGCCGTGGCTGGTCCACGAGATCGCGGGCGACTTCGAGCTGGAGGACGTCTGGGAGCTTCCGGCCTCCGGCGGCGGCCCGGACGACTTCCCGAAGCTGCTGGCGGTGTTCGACGCCGGGCTCGAGCACGAGGCGTCGCTGCCGACGCGGCTGCTGTTCTGGCTGCGGTTCAAGATCGGCGCGGTGCTGCGCCTGGACCGGGGCTCCGGCGGGCTCGGGACCCGCGTGCCGTCGCTGCGGGAACGGCTGCCTGCGGAGTTGCGGGACGGCCCGGCGCCGCTCCCGCGTAAGGGCTCTGAGTTCACGCTCCTCTACGAGCGCGACAACGAGCGCGCGATGGAGATCGCCAACGGCACGATGCACGGGGTCCTGCACATCAGCTGGGTCCCCGACGGCCGCGGCGCGTGGCGCGGACAGCTCGCGGTGCTGGTGAAGCCGAACGGCCGGTTCGGGTCGGCGTACATGGCGTTCATCAAGCCCTTCCGGCACCTGATCGTCTACCCGGCGCTGGGGCGTGCTTGGGACCGGCGGTGGCGGACATTAAACGAGACGGGCCGTCTCGACAAGGGGTAAACTGGCCGGCGCACACCTCACTGGCATCCGTTTAGGAGTCCGTTCCATGACTCATGCCCGCATAGTCCTCATCACCGGCGCGACCGACGGCCTCGGCCGCGCGCTGGCGCACCGCCTGGCGGCCGGCGGCGACACCGTGCTGCTGCACGGCCGCGACCAGGCCCGCCTCGACGCGACCGCGGACGCCGTCCGCGACGAGCACGGGATCGAGCGACCGGCGACGTTCCGCGCCGACCTGGCGGAATTGGCGCAGGTACGCGAGCTCGCCGCCGCGGTGCGCGGAGCCACCGACCGCCTCGACGTGCTGGTGAGCAACGCCGGGATCGGCGGCGGGGAGCCCGACGGCCGCGACCGGCGCGAGAGCAAAGACGGCTACGAGCTGCGCTTCGCGGTGAACTACCTGGCCGGCTTCCTGCTGACGCAGGAGTTGCTGCCGCTGCTGCGGGCCTCCGCGCCGGCGCGTGTGGTGAACGTCGCCTCGCTCGGACAACAGGACATCGAGTTCGACGACGTGATGCTGGAGCGCGGCTACAGCGGCATCCGCGCCTACTGCCAGAGCAAGCTGGCGCAGATCTCGTCGACGGTGGAGATGGCCGAGCGGGTGCCGGCGTCGGAGGTCACGTTCAACAGCCTGCACCCGGCGACCTACATGCCGACGAAGATGGTTCTGCTGGAGGCCGGGCACAGCATCGACAGCCTGGAGACCGGGGTCGAGGCGACGGCGCGGCTGGTGACGGACCCGCGGCTGGCGGGGGTCAGCGGGCGCTTCTACGACCGGCAGCGGGAGACGAGGGCGCTGGCGCAGGCTTATGACAAGCGGGCGCGGGCTGAGTTGTACCAGCTGAGCCTGAAGCTGGTGGGGCTGCCGGCGGAGTAGGAGCCGGCGGCGCGGCAGCCCAGACCGAGACGAGGCGGCTAGCGCACGGTCCCATGAAAAGCCTCAACCGCGCGCCGCATAGCCTCCAGGTCCGCGTTCGAACCGATGCCGGCGTGATACAAGCGGATCCCGCTCGCGCCGGCTTCGCGCATCGCAGAGGCCTGCGCCGCGAGCCGTTCGCCGTCGGATCCCATGCCGCCCACGCCGAGCAGGCCCGCGTTGACCGGGGCGTCGTGCCCCAGCGCCCGGGTCACGGGGTCCGTCGAGCCGTTCCAGCAGTTCAGCACGACGCCGGTGTCCTTCGGCAGCGTTCCGACGTCCAGGCCGGTGAACGCGGTCGAGCGGCGGGAGTCGGGGTTGGCGTGGAAGAGGATCGGGAAGTCCGGGTCGCGCTGCGTCCGTACTTCGCGCACCATCGCGCCGCGCAGGCGGTTCGCCACTCGGGTGCGGGTTCCCAGGACTGCGGCGGCCAGGTCGGGGTCGGCCAGTGCGGGATCCGGCAGTGGCGCCGATGCGGCGAAGCGTGCGTCCAGCCGGGTGCAGACGGTCTCGCGGAGCCGGCCGACGTGGATGCCAGAGGCCTGATACTCGTCGCGGCAGGCGTCGCAGAAGCAGAGCGACATCAGGTACAGCTCGTCCTCGGACAGCGGGATGCCGGCCACCTTGTCGTGCTCGTGCAGGTGGTCGAAGCCGTACCAGCCGGCCGCCTCGAACTCCACGCCGGAGACGTCGGGGCGGGCTGCGATCACGGCGGCCAGGCCGACCGCGTATTCGAGGTTTGCTTCGTGCGAGGGACACAGGGCCCACGGGTACACGTCGCCGTAGGCGTTCACGACGTGCGGCGCGTCGAAGTCGTCGACGTGATCGACGACGACCCACGCGTGCGTGGGCACCCCCGCCGCGGCGAGCGCCGCCGCCGTCTGCCCGAAGGCGTCGTCGGCGTCGACCCACGTCTGCGCCGCGGGCAGCACCTGCTCCCAGGCTTCGCCGACCGGCAGGTACGAGGCACTGTGCTCGGCCACGACCACCCGGTGCCAGGCGTGCCGCGGGGTCAGGGCGCGGGTCGCGTGGTAGAACGCTGCGACGACCGCGTGGTCGACGCCGAGTCCGGCGATCGTCTCGGCCGCCGCGTCGTCGCCCACCACATCCCACGGATACACATACGTCGCCACAGTCATTGCGTACCTCCGAAACTCCGCGCCGGACCGTGTCAGAACCGCGGCCGCTTCCCCGTCCACTCCGGCCGCACCCGCTGCATCCAACCCACATCATCGCGCCGTCGGATCCCGCACGTCAGGTACTGCTCGTGCAGCCGGGCCACGGCGTCCCGGTCCAGTTCCACGCCGAGCCCCGGGCCCGAGGGCACCGTCACGGCGCCGTCGGTGAAGGTCAGGCCCCCGCCGACCAGCACGTCCTCGGTCTCGGACTTCCACGGTGTGTGCGTGTCGAGCGCGTAAGTCAGGTTCGGCGTGGCGGCGGCGATGTGCGTCATCGCGGCGAGGCTGAGCCCGAGGTGGGTGTTCGAGTGCATCGACAGCCCGAGGTCGAAGGTGCGGCACAGCGCCGCCAGGTTCTGGGTGGCCCGGAAGCCGCCCCAGAAGTGGTGGTCGGACAGGATGACCCGCACCGCGCCGAGCCGCACGGACTCGGGGATCTCCGCGAAGCTGGTGACGCACATGTTGGTGGCCAGCGGCAGCGACGTCTTCGCCGCGACCTCGGCCATCCCGGGGATCCCCGGCGTCGGGTCCTCCAGGTACTCCAGCTCGCCCTCCAGCGCGGCGGCCACGCGATGGCTGGTCTCCACGGTCCAGTTGGCGTTCGGGTCGATGCGCACCGGACGGCCGGGGAAGGCCTGTCGCAGGGCCTTGACGGCCTCGATCTCCTCCTCGGGCGGGAAGACGCCGCCCTTGAGCTTCAGCGAGCCGAAGCCGTAGCGCTCGACCATCCGGCGCGCCTGCTTCACGATGCCGTCCGGGTCCAGCGCCTCGCCCCAGGGGTCGACGTCGTAGTCGCCGGGGTGCTCGGCCCACTTGTAGAAGAGGTAGGCGCTGTAGTCGACGCGTTCCCGGACGGCGCCGCCGAGCAGGTCCACGACGCGCCGGCCGGTCGCCTTGCCCTGCGCGTCGAAGCAGGCCACCTCGAACGCGGCGAACGCCTGGGCCACCGTCTTGTCGTGGCTGGCGGCGCCGATCAGCTCGGTCGGCGAGGAGGCCTCGGAGCCGCCGACCGCCTCGGCGACCCGGCGGCTGAGCTCGTTGAGGTCGAAGACGTCGGTCCCGACCACCGCGGTCGCGGCCCGGTGCAGCAGCGCCAGGGTCGCGTCGTCGCCGTAGGCCTCGGAGATGCCGACGATGCCGGCGTCGGTGTGCACCTCGACGATGGAGCGCAGGGCGAACGGCTCGTGGACGCCGGAGGAGTTGAGCAGAGGCGGGTCTTTCAGGGCGACCGGGGTGATCGCGACGGAGACAATCTTCAAGTCGGTCACGCCAGACCTCCACAGTGTTCACATCCATGAACACAACCCACGGATATGAATAAGCTCGACGCCGTGAAACGTAGTAGTCCACACCGGACCACGTCAAGACGCCGTCCTGTCACCGGACGGGTCCGGCACGGGCCACCGCCACCGGCGACAATGTCGACCATGACACAGCTGCCGTCGCTCATAGCCTGCGACCTGGACGGGACCCTGGTCCGCCACGACGGGGCGGTCTCCCCCCGTACCGTCGCCGCCTTCGAGGCGCTGGAAACGGCCGGAATCCCCTTCGTCTTCGTCACCGGCCGGCCGCCCCGGCTGATGGGGCAGATCGCCGACGCCTTCGGGCTGCACGGCATCGCCGTCTGCTCCAACGGCGCCTACGACTACGATCTGCGAGCACGCGCGGTCGTCGCGGAGTACGCCATCGATCCGGCGACTTTGAAGAAGGTGGCACGCGGGCTGCGGGAGGCCATCCCCGGCATCGGCCTGGCCGTGGAGTACGCCGACTCGTTGGCCGCCGATCCCCTTTACGAGCCGTGGGATTGGGACCGCGACATCACCGTGCAGCGCCTCGACGAGGCCACGTTGTGGGAGCGACCCGCGCCGAAGCTGGTCGGCCGGCACGAGAGCCTGTCGGCCGACGAACTGCTCGCGCTGGCCCAGCCCGCGGTCGGGGACCTGGTCACCGTCTACCACTCCAACGGCCTGCGCCTGGTCGAGGCCGTGGCCCCGGGGGTCAGCAAGGCGGACGGTCTGGCCCGGCACGCGGCCCGCCTGGGCGTCGCCGCCGAGAACGTGACCGCGTTCGGCGACATGCCCAACGACCTGTCGATGTTCGGTTGGGCCGGCCACTCCTACGCGGTCGCCAACGCACACCCGAGCGTGATCGCGGCGGCCGACGGCGTGATCGGTTCGGTCGAGGACGACGGCGTCGCCGTGTTCCTGGAGGCGATCCTCGAAGCCTGATCGGGCAGCACCGTGTGATCGCCCGACTACCGCCCTGCTCCACAGGCAGTAGGCGCTCCCCGCTCGTACTGCGTCCGCAGCAGCACAAGTGTCTGCGCCTGGCAGACGACTCGGACCCCTCCTCCCCGGCACCGTGTAAACCGCACGCGTTTCATGCTCGCAAGAAGGCCGGGAGCCCTGATGTCAGTCATTGCCCGTTGGTGCAACAAGCACCGTCTCGTCACCGTCCTCGTCTGGTTGGCGCTGATCGTCGGCCTCGGGGCGCTGACCAGCTCGGCCGGCACCAAGTACAACGACACGATGTCGATCCCGGCCTCGGAGTCGAGCCAGGCGCTGGACCTGCTGAAGCAGTCCCTGCCGGCCTCGGCCGGGGACAGCGACCAGGTGGTGTGGCACACCGTCGGCGGCGCCAAGGTCACCGATCCGGCGGTCCAGCAGCGCATGACCGACACGCTGAACCAGATCGCGGCCTCGCCAGGTGTCGCGGCGGTCACCAGCCCGTACAGCGGGCCGCGCGGCGCGACGCAGATCAGCAAGGACGGGACCACCGCCTACGCGACGATCAACTTCACGCAGCAGGCGCACGACATCCCGAAGGCGCAGACCCAGCACGTCATCGATGTCGCGCAGCGCGCCCGGAGCGGCAACCTGCAGGTGGAGCTCGGCGGACAGGCGATCACCGAGGCCGAGCAGAAGATCGGCGGCGCCGCGGACCTGATCGGCGTGGTGGCCGCGCTGATCGTGCTGGGCCTGGTGTTCCGGTGCTTCGGCGCGGCGGTGATGCCGATCCTGACCGGCGTGGCCGGCGTGGTCACCGGCATCACGGGCACCGGCCAGCTCTCGCACCTGATCGCGATCAGCTCCACCGCGCCGACCCTGGCCACGCTCGTGGGCCTGGGCGTCGGCATCGACTACGCGCTGTTCATCGTGAACCGGCATCGCAAGGGCCTGATGGCCGGGTTGTCGGTCGAGGACTCGGTCGCCAAGGCGCTGAACACCTCCGGGCGCGCGGTGATCTTCGCCGGCGGGACCGTGGTGATCGCGCTGCTGGGCATGTTCGCGCTCGGCCTGAGCTTCCTCAACGGCATGGCGATCGGCGCGGCGGTGACCGTGTCGATGACCGTGCTGGCGGCGATCACGCTGCTGCCGGCGATGCTGGGCTTCCTGAAGCTGCGGGTGCTGAGCAAGAAGCAGCGCCGGGAGCTGGCGGCGCGCCAGGCCGGCGTCGGCGTCCTGGTGCCCTACGCGCAGGCCTCGGGCCGCCGCGGATCCAAGGCCGGTTCGGGCACCCCGGGGCACCCTGAGACCGCGTTCACGCGCTGGGCGGGCAAGGTCGAGGCCCGGCCGCTGGGCAAGGCGCTGCTGGCGATCGGCGTCATGGCACTGGTCGCGGTGCCGTTCTTCTCCATCCGCCTGGGCAACTCCGACGCCGGCAACGACCCCAAGTCGACGACCACGCGCCAGGCCTACGACCTGCTCGCAGACGGCTTCGGCAAGGGCTTCAACGGCCCCCTGACGCTGGTTGCGCAGACTCCGGCGGGCGGGGACCAGCAGGCGCTGACCACGCTGGTGAACACGATCAAGACCGTGCCGGACGTCGCCGACGTCTCCGCGCGGCCCATGCAGCCCGGGCAGACGCTCGGCGTGGTGCAGGTGGTGCCGGTCAGCTCGCCGCAGGACAAGGCCACCACTGACCTGATCGACAACCTGCGGCACGACGTGATCCCCAAGGCCGAGACCGGGACCACGCTGCACGTCATGGTCTCCGGGCCGACCGCCATCAGCAACGACTTCAGCCACACGCTGACCAGCAAGCTGCCGCTGTTCGTGGCGATCATCGTGGGGCTGGGCTGCCTGCTGATGATCCTGGCCTTCCGCAGCCTGCTGGTGCCGCTGATCGGCGTGGCGATGAACCTGCTCACCATGGGTGTGGCGTTCGGGTCGCTGGTCGCGGTGTTCCAGTGGGGCTGGGGTTCGGAGGCGCTGGGAGCCGGCGGTTCGGGGCCCGTCGAGGCGTTCGTACCGGTGATCGTGATCAGCATCTTGTTCGGGCTGTCGATGGACTACCAGGTGTTCCTGATCAGCCGGATGCACGAGGAGTGGTCGCACTCGGCGGACAACCACCGGTCGGTGCGCGTCGGCCACGGTGAGACCGGCCAGGTGATCGTAGCCGCGGGCGTCATCATGACCTGCGTGTTCGGCGCGTTCCTGTTCAACGGCCAGCGGGTCATCGCCGAGTTCGGCATGGCGCTGGCGCTGGCGATCCTGCTGGACGTGCTGATGCTGCGGCTGATCCTGGTCCCGGCGCTGATGCACCGCTTCGGACGCGCCAACTGGTGGCTGCCGTCGTGGCTGGACAAGGTGCTGCCGCACATGTCGGTCGAGGGTGAGCCGGAGCCGGTCCCCGGTGCCGTGCCGGCGCAGGGCGGTCCGCACGACGAGCACGAGCTGGCCTCGGCGAATCACCGCATACCCTGAAACGGTGACTGACTTGCGGCGGATCAAGGAATGGACGCGTCCCGGCACCGCCAGCCGGGACGTGGTGACCACCGCGATGTACCTGGTCCTGCTGTCCCCGGTCCTGTTCGTCTCGGCGCTGCACAAGCACGTCAGCGCCGAGACGGCCGGCGCGCTGCTGACGTCGGTGGCCGTCCCGCTGCTGTTCCGCAGCCGGTGGCCGCTGGGCGCGGTCATCGCCACCTCGGCGGTGACCGCGGCCGCGATGCCGTTCGTGGGCGTGCCGAGCATCCCGCCGATCGCCTGCGCCATCGCGCTGTACTCCTTCGCCAAGCGCTCCGACCGGCCGACCACGGTCAAGGTCGGGACGGTCACCGCGGTGACCCTCACCACACTGGCGCTGACCCTGCGCCCGGAGATGGCCGCGCTGGGCGAGAACCTCGGGATCCTGGCCTGGAACGGCCTCGCGTTGGCGATCGGCGACGCGCAGCGCAGCCGGCGGGAGTTGCTGGCGTCGGTGATGGAGCGGGCCGAGCGTGCGGAGCAGACGAAGGAGGAGGAGGCGCTGCGGCGCGTCACCGAGGAGCGGATGCGGATCGCGCGGGAGCTGCACGACGTGGTCGCGCACCACATCACGCTGGTCAACGCGCAGGCCGGGGTCGCACATCACTTGATGAAGACGGACCCGTCGCACGCCTACGAGGCGCTTGAACGGATCCGGGACACGTCGCGGTCGGCGCTGGACGAGCTGCGCGCGACGGTCGGGCTGCTGCGCGCCGGCGACGAGACGGCGGCGCCGCGCGAGCCCGCGCCGGGGCTGGCGGATCTGGCGGCGCTGGTGGAGGCGTTCCAGCACGCGGGGTTGAACGTGGAGGTGGCCGGGGCCGGGGCGGCGGCGGAGCTGCCGATGCCGGCGCTGACCGGGCTGACGGCGTACCGGATCGTGCAGGAGGCGCTGACGAACACGCACAAGCACGCCGGGAACCTGGCGGTGGTGCGGGTCGTGGT
>NZ_JAACYW010000670.1 GCF_015356825.1 Catenulispora rubra
CTGCGGGGGTCGGCGGTGTGATCAAGGCCGTGATGGCGATGCGCGCCGGGGTCTTGCCCAGGACCCTGCACGTCGACGCCCCCAGCCCGCACGTGGACTGGGCCGGCAGCGGGGTGAGCCTGCTGACGGAGACCAGGCCTTGGCCCGAGACCGGACGCCCACGCCGAGCCGCGGTCTCCTCTTTCGGCATCAGCGGCACCAACGCCCACGTGATCCTGGAACAGGCTCCCGAGCCAGCCTTTGCCGACGTCGCTGTGCCCGAGCCTGCGCCCGGTGGTCAGGAGCCGACCGTTGCCGGTACCGCTGCTCAAGGCGCTGTTGGTGTGTGGGTGGTGTCGGGGCGTTCTGTGGAGGCGTTGCGGGCTCAGGGCCGTCAGTTGGCTGGGGTGCTGGGCGGGGTGTCGGGTGGCTTGGACGTCGCTGGGGTCGCTCGGGCGTTGGCCGGTCGGGCTCGGCTGGAGCACCGGGCGGTGTTGTGCGGGGCGGGGTCGGAGTTGGTGGAGGGCTTGCGGGCGTTGGGCGAGGGCCGAAGCTGCGAGGGCTTGGCGCTCGGATTCGCCGGGGCGGGTCGGCCGCGCTGTGTCTTTGTGTATCCGGGTCAGGGTTCGCAGTGGCCTGGTATGGCTGCGGCTCTTTACGGTTCGAGTCCGGCATTCGCGGCGCGGTTGCAGGAGTGTGCTGAGGCCTTGCAGCCGTTTGTGGATTGGCCGGTGCTGGAGATGTTGACGTCGGGTTCTGGGGAATGGTCCCGGACTGATGTGGTGCAGCCGGCGTTGTTCGCGGTGATGTTGGGGATCACTGCTGCCTGGCAGG
>NZ_JAACYW010000671.1 GCF_015356825.1 Catenulispora rubra
GTGTGTATAGGAGACAGCGCTTAGCACCGTTCGCCCGCGCGGCGGCCAGCACGCCGCCACGCGCGGTGTCCGCCAGCCACGCGAGCAGCGCACGCTCGGCCGGCACGCCGAAGGGCACCGTGCGGTCGCGTCCGCCCTTGCCGGACAGGCGGGCGGTGCGGCGCGCGAAGTCCACGTCGTCCACGTTCAGCGCGCACACCTCGGACACGCGGGCCGCGGTGGCGTACAGGAACTCCAGGATGGCCACGTCGCGGAGTGCCAGCGGTTCCGTCGGGTGCGTTGCGGCGTCGTCGGCGGCCGTCGCGAGCGCGTCGGACATCTGGCGCTGCGAGAGGACCGTCGGCAACGGCGAGCGCGGTTTCGGCGTCACCAGGCGGACCAGCCCGGGCACCGAGGCATCGCGGCCCCACGCTCGTGCGGCTGCCGTGCGCCTTGCCAGGGTGGCTCGGGCCGCGCCGGATTCAGCCGTCTCGGCGAGCCAGGACCTTGCGACGTCCAGACCGATCTCTGTGGGCCGTCCGACGCCGGCGCGCTCGGCGAAGGCGAACAGGTCCACGAGGTCGGCGACGTAGCCACGCACCGTGTGCGGGGACAACCTGCGCGCCCGCAGATCCTCCTCGAAGCGGTCCAGGGCCGCCCGGTACGCGTCGTCCACGTCACCAGCCTACGTCGGATGACGCTCCAGGAGCAGGTCGGCAGTCCGGGCAATCGCTCCGGGATCCGGCCCGCGCCAGGTGACGGCTCCGCCGGGGCGGTTCCGTACCCGGGCGCGGCGCGGACCTGCACGGGGACGAGGGGAAGGGGCTGTCTCT
>NZ_JAACYW010000672.1 GCF_015356825.1 Catenulispora rubra
ACCTGGTATTGACTAATCACGGATCGAGACGCAGTTCGCTGTGCCACTCGATGCGCGTGGGCGGCTGCCGGTTGTGCAAGTGGTGCGCGGCGGTCCGAGTCACTGCGCACGCGTTGTGTTGGCGGGCGGCGGTCGTGCGTGGTGGGCGCCTGAAGTCAACGGCAGGCGCCTCCGGCGGGGGCTCTTGGCTCCCTCGGGGAACTGGCGCGGTTCCATAGGGTGGCCGGGTCAGGGCCCTGCGGCGGCGGTTTGTGAGGTGGTGCGGTCCGTTCCCCACGGTCGCGTCGTCAGCCCCAAGGGGTACAGCACCGGTGTCCGGGAGTAAAGTCCGCGCGGTTGCGGTCGGGCCTGCAAGCGGCGGTTTGTATAGCGCGAACTTGACTCCCGGCCACCGGCACTGTAGGCGAAGCCCTGCCGACGCGACCGAGGGGAACGAACCGAAAACCGACCGGAGAAATACAAAACTCGGGGGTGCGGGGCGGGCAGCTTGGCGATTTCGGCTGCCGGTTCAGATGCTGGCAACGCGACACCCCAGCATCCCCGAGGGCGCCACATTTATCAGGATGGTGAATCCGTCGCGGACGGGCTCGGCCGCCCCTGCAGTTGGAACGGCCAGCCCAGCAGCGTTCCGAAGTTGTCCTCGGTGACCAGGCGGAAGACCAGGCCGGGCTGTTGGTTCGCCGATGTGGCCGACAGGCGCACCACGTGTGCCGAGCCGCCGAGGACGTCGGTCTGTGGGGCGGTCAGCTCCTTCGACCATGGATTGTTCTGGACGAGATCGGTTCCGGTGG
>NZ_JAACYW010000673.1 GCF_015356825.1 Catenulispora rubra
CCCCCCGCACCGTGACCTCGACCCCGTCCCCCCGCACGTCCAGATCGACGGCCTCGCCATCGGCCTCCACCAACACGACGCCGACCAGCGCCTCCCGCCTGGCCTGCGCCAGCCGCTCGGCCAGGTAGTCCTGAAAGATCCGCCGCGGCGCCGGCCCCTGCTCCACGAACTCGAAGTCGGCCCACGGCGCCGGCCACCCACTCCGGTCGGCCTCCACGTTCGCCCACCGCACGAAGTCGAGCACGTCCTCCCGGAACGCCGACATCCGCCCCGCCTGGACGTTGAAGACGTGGTCCCACGGGTTGCCGTCGCGGTGGTAGGCAACGCCGGCACACCGATAGTCGGCACGCCGTTCAAGCAGCACGACCTCCAGCGGACCGCGCGCGAAGCACAGGAGCCGAATCGCGGTGGCGGTACCCGCCAACCCAGCGCCGACGACAAGGATTCTCGGGCAGACAGCATTGCGGATCATTGGCAGCACCCTCTGGTACGGCGACGCCCCGGCACCCTTGGCCCGACCGGACGCGTTCGCTGCTGACACGGACCGTTTGCAAATCAGGGTACTGAGCTTCGGAGGGTGATGTCGCCGGGCGCCCCGCAGAGGAGCCGACATACCAGGCCCCGCGGATGGTGGCGACGGGCCAGCGGCACCGGCCGCGCGGTTCGCCGGATCCGACCGGACCACGCGGGGGTTTGGTTCTGGGTCCCTCGCCGCGTCAGCGGGCGCAGCCAACCTGCCCGGTTTGGCGGTGTCAAGCCGAACGGAGCTGGACCACAGCAGCAGGGG
>NZ_JAACYW010000674.1 GCF_015356825.1 Catenulispora rubra
CTCCAAGGCCCGCCCTACCCCCTCGGCACCCTCGACGTCTGCGCGGTCACCCTCCTCCTACTCGGCGGCTTCCTCGCAGGCGTCGGCTGGTTCATCGGCGCCGTCCTCCTCTGGACCTCCCCGCGCTGGTCCCGCCTCGAGAAGCTGATCGGCACCCTCATCCTCCCCGGCGGCATCGCCGGCGGCCTCCTGACCTTCGCCTCCGCGCACTCCGGCTCCTACACCAACTGCGACGGCCTGGACCACTGCGTCACCACCCACACCGGCTGGGACCCGCCCGGCTGGCTGGCCGCCACCACCGTCGCCCTCATCCTCGCCGCCCCGGCCGCGACCACCGTGTTCCTCGTCAACCGCGCACGCCTCCGCCCCGGACCCCCGGCGTCCCGCGCATCCCTGGCCATCATCGCCGGCGTCGGTGCCGCCGGTCTGCTGGCAGTCACGGGCCTGCTGGTCGCGACCAGCACCAGCAGCGCAGGCAGCGGCCGCGTGTCTCCCGCGCCCGCCGACACCGGCGGTCCGGCGCCCGAATCCGGGTACGTCATCCCCGTCTCCTCGCCGGGCCAGCCGTCCTCGAGCGCCTCAGCCCCCTGATCCCGAGCCGCCACACCGATGAAGCTCAGCCCGACACAGCCCCGGCCGTGTCGGGCTGAACCTCGTCTTAGGGCTCGCGTGAGAACTACGCGGTGGTGTCCGAGAGATCCCCTGCCGGTTTGTGATAGGCCCGCAGGGTGCTGACTGAGGATGAGATCGCGTCGCGGTTCGCTAGGATCCGGCCGTTCCTGGAC
>NZ_JAACYW010000675.1 GCF_015356825.1 Catenulispora rubra
ACCCCGCCCCGTCCCGCGAGCGCCGCCGCGACGGCCGCCGCCGCACTCGGCTCGATGACGGTCTTGACGCGTTCCAGGACGAAGCGCAGCGCGTCGCGGATCTCGTCGTCGGTCACCAGCACCACCTCGCTCACGAGGCGCCGCGTGACCTCGAAGGTCAGCTCCCCGGGCATGTCGGTGGCGATCCCGTCCGCGATCGTCCGCGGCACCGGAACCCGCACGCGGTGCCCGGCGGCCAGCGAGAGCTGCGTGTCATTGCCCGCGGCCGGCTCGACACCCACGATCCGCGTCGCCGGACTCAGCCCGGAGGCGGCCAGCGCGCAGCCGGAGATCAGCCCACCCCCGCCGACCGGCACCAGCAGCACGTCGAGCGCCTCAACCTGGCCGAACAGCTCGACCGCCAACGTCCCCTGACCGGAGACCACGTCAGCATGCTCATACGGCGGGATCACGACCAGGCCGCGCTCGGCCGCGAGCCGCTCGGTGATCTCCTCCCGCCGATCGGTGTAGCGGTCATAGGTCACCACCGTCGCCCCATACGCCCGCGTCGCAGCCAACTTCCCAGCCGGCGCGTCCTGCGGCATGACGACCGTCGCCGCAACCCCCGCCTCCCGCGCGGCCAGCGCCAAAGCCTGCGCGTGATTCCCGGATGAGAACGCAATCACCCCACGCGCCGCCTGCTCGGGAGCAAGCCGGCTCACAGCATTGAGCGCACCCCTGATCTTGAACGACCCGGTCCGCTGCAGATTCTCTGCCTTCAGATACACCTGCGCCGAAAC
>NZ_JAACYW010000676.1 GCF_015356825.1 Catenulispora rubra
GTCCAGCTCCGTCCGGCTTGACACCGCCAAACCGGGCAGGTTGGCTGCGCCCGCTGACGCGGCGAGGGACCCAGAACCAACACCCCGCATGGTCCTTCGGACCCCCTAACCGCGTCGCTGGCCATGCGTGGTCCGTCACCACCCGCAGGCGCCAGGGCGCCGGATCTCACCGGCACCGGCACCCGCACCGGCACCCGCACCGGCACCGGCACCCGCACCGGCACCCGCACCGGCACCGGCACCGGCACCGGAAGCCTGGCCGCCCCGGCTCGCGTGCCGCGCCGCTGGTGAACCACAGCTCAGCCGCGCCCCGGGTGCCTCGCCGGGCGCCCGCCTGGCGGCTCGTCCGTTGACAATGTCGCGCGCGGGTCCATACGCTTAACATGTTGGTTAAGTGAAGGGATCTGCCGATGGGCGGCACCGATCAGCTCAGTGCGGTGTTCTCCGCGCTCTCCGATCCGACTCGGCGGGCGATTATTGCCGAGTTGGCTGTGCGGGATGCGACGGTCACGGAGCTCACTGCTCCGCTGTCGATCTCGATGCCGGCGGTTTCGCGGCATCTGAAGGTGCTTGAGCGGGCTGCGCTTATTTCGCGGTCGCAGTCGGGGAAGTGGCGGGCGAGTCGGCTTGAGGCGGCGCCGCTGCGGGAGGCGGCCGACTGGATTGAGCGCTACCGGCGGTTTTGGGACTCGTCCCTCAGTCGCCTCGATGCGCATCTTGCTGCGGTGCAGGCTGCCGAGGGGGGAGCGGGGCG
>NZ_JAACYW010000677.1 GCF_015356825.1 Catenulispora rubra
GGCGCGGAGTGGTGAGGGCGGCCGGGGCGGCTGCCAGACCGCGTTCGGGCTGCCGGCTCCGCTGAGAACCCGTGCCTTTGCCTTGGCGGCTGCGGTTGGTGACGGGGCAGCGTGGCCGACCATGTGGTGAGGGGGTCCGAAGGACCAGGCGGGGTGTTGGTTCAGGTTCCGTTTACGGCGATGACGCGGCGAGGGACCCAGAACCTCGGCGACCACAAGCAGCACCGCCACCGGACAACGTGGCGCAGGCAACAGCGGATGCAAAGCCGAACAGTCGCGGACCGCCGCCAAACTACCGGACGCGCGGGTCGCCCCCTCGTCGAGGAGGCCCGCCAGAGGCCTCAACGCACCCACCAAACGCGGCAGACACCCGCCCGCATGACGTGTGCGCAGTGACTCGGACCGGCGCGCGGTCTTGCACGCGAATACCGACGGCCGCCAGCGCGAAACGAGTCGCTCAATCGAACTGCGTCCCCTGCGAGGCCATCCAACCATTGGCGAAGCCGTAAAGATCGCCTTTAAAACTACAGATAAACCGCAACCCGGACAGCAGACAGAACCAAAACCCTAAGGTGAAACCAAACCCCTAAAACAGAACCAAACCTCTAAAGCAGAATCAAGCCCCTGAGACGAACCAAACCCCCAAGACGAAACCAAACCCCCAAGACGAAACCAAACCCCCAAGACAAAACCACCCCCTACCCCGCAAACAACTCCTCCAGCGCCCGCTCCACAACCTCAACCCCCGG
>NZ_JAACYW010000678.1 GCF_015356825.1 Catenulispora rubra
CCTTGGCCGTCTGCGGGTAGTGACGCTGGAACGCTTCGGCGCGGGTGTCGTGGGCGAGCCCGAGGTTCGGGCCGGCGTTGCGCTGCAACTGCACGCCACGCCGCTTAGCGAGATCGGTGTAGTAGTCCCACATGTGCTGCTGCGCAGGCAGGCACTGCATGGCCTTCTGCTTGCGTTCGAAGACCGGCGTGATGTCGAGCAGGACGTCCGGCTTGAAGTCGCACTGCTCGCTCTGGTGCGGCTCGAAGGAGAACACCGGAGGCGCGCCGAGCACGTCGCCCGGCGCCTGGTAGCCGATGGCCTGCGCGAGGATCCGCGCCTGCATGGCCATCCGCGCGGCGGCCGGATGATCGCCGTTGTACGGATCGGCCAGGGTGTGGGTGAGCACAACCGTGGGCTGTACGTCCCGGTAGATGTGTACGAGCCGGTCCACCAGTTCGGCGTTCTCCGACAGCGGGTAGTCGCCGGCATCGAAGAACTCGATCTCGGCGCCGAGGGCCGAGGCCGCGGCCTCGGCCTCCGCACGCCGGATCGCCTTGATCTCCTCGAGCGGCTTGCCGGCCAGCCATGCCTTCGCCGATTCGCCGCGCTCGCCGTAGGACAGACAGACGACCTTGGCGCGCTCTCCGCGCTCGGCCGCCAGGGCTATCGCGCCGGCCGAGCGCCAGACGAAGTCACCGGCGTGCGCGCTGACGACCAGCAGTGCGTCACGGGATTCAGCCATGGTCCGTACTCCTTGCTCGAT
>NZ_JAACYW010000679.1 GCF_015356825.1 Catenulispora rubra
GGGCACGGGTCGTTGGGCGGCGCGGGTGATGGGGCCGGGCGGGTTGTTGGAGCATCCGTTGTTGGAGAAGTGGACGCGGGATGTGTGCGCGTTCGAGTTCATGGACGGGACGAGCAACATGCAGCGGCTGCATGTCGAGCGCGGGTATCAGACAGGAGACGCAGATGCTTGATCTCAGTGTGGAGGCACTCGGCATCGCGGTGCTGCCGTACACCCACTACCTGCCGCTACAGGTCGACGTCGCGTCCGCTCCGATCGAGGCGGTGACCCGGTTTGAGCGCAGGGCCCGCGGCATCCCGGTGGAGCACGCGATGCGGGTCGCCATGGACGACGAAGTGGATTCCGCGGCCGAACCGGACGTCAGCGCACTGGCGCTGGCGGCGCTGGGTTCGCCGCCAGCCGCGCAGCCGCTGTTCCTGGTCCACGACGTGCCGCGGGACTCGCTGGTGTCGGCGCTCGCCGGACTGGTGCAGGGCTCCGGGTGGGCCGGGGAGGACGTCGGCATCACGCACCTGGAGGAGCTCGGCGGGACCGTGCTGTTCGACCTGCTGGACTGGGCGATGCCCGAGGTCGGCGCCACCGTGCTGATCTGCGACGAGCCCGACTTCGCGGACGCGCGGCTGGGCGCGGGCAGGTTTTCTGCGGCGGCGCTGCGGGTGCGGCCGGGTGGTGGGGCGCTGCGGGTGTTGGACTGTGGTGAGGGGGCGGCGACCTGCTGCCGGCTCTGCCGGCCACGTCATCGA
>NZ_JAACYW010000068.1 GCF_015356825.1 Catenulispora rubra
GAGCAGCACCGGGCGCGCGGCGTGCAAGAGTTCGTACACGCGGCTGCCCCCGCTGCCCCCATCCACCGTCTTCAGCCCAGCATCAGGAACGCGCCGCCCCGCCAACGGATGATCGCCCGCACCCGCGTACCGGATACCCAACGCCGTCAGCATGCCCCGCAGATGCCGATTCACATCATCGAACACGATCAGCGAAGCGAACACCTCGCGCAGCGCCTCAGTCTGCGGATCCGGGCGGCTCAGGGCAGCCTGCGCGCGCGTGTTGTGCAGGACGCGCTCGGCGACCGGGTGCCGCTCGGCGTGGTACGTGTCCAGCAGCCCCTCCGGCGCCCGGCCGTTGAGCACCAGCCCGAGCTTCCAGCCGAGGTTCACCGCGTCCTGGACGCCCATGTTCAGCCCCTGGCCGCCGGCCGGGAAGTGGATGTGCGCGGCGTCGCCGGCGAGCAGGATCCGCCCCTTGCGGTACTCGGCGGCCTGGCGCGCGGTGTCGTTGAAGCGGGACACCCAGCGCGGGTTGCGCATGCCGTGGTCGGTGCCGATGAGCTTGATCAGCGACGCCCGCAGCTGCTCGAACGTCACGGGCCCCTCGGGGTCGGTGACGTGGTCGTACTCCGACGTGATCACCCGGTGCCATCCCGGCTCGAAGTTGATCGCCGACCAGTGGCCGCCCTCGCCGCGCCCGCCCCAGACGTAGTCCTCGGTCAGCTCGGGCAGCTCGACGTCGCCGATCAGCGAGGTCATCGTCGCCGCGGTGCCGGGGAAGTCGATGCCCGCCAGCTTGCGGACCACGCTGCGGCCGCCGTCGCAGCCCACGAGATAGCGTGCACGCAGCTGCGGCCCCTGCCCCGCGTTCAGCTCGACAGTCACGCCGTCCGCGTCCTGCCGCACGCCGGTCACCTCCGACGACCACCGCACCCGCAGCCCCAGCTCCGCAGCCCACTCCTCAAGCAGCCGCTCGATGACCGGCTGCAGGATGGTCAGCGGGTAGGGGTGCCGGGACTCCGCCTCGTCGAACTCCAGGTACAGCCCGGAGAAGTGCCCCACCGGCTCCAGCCGTCCGGCCGCGAGGAAGCGGTCCAGGATCCCGCGCTGGTCCAACACCTCCAGCGTGCGGGAGTGGATGCCGCCGGCCCGTGACTGGCCGGTCCGTTCGGCCAACCGCTCGACCACCGTCACGTCGGCCCCCGCCAGCCGCAGCTCGCAGGCGAGCATCAGGCCCGTCGGCCCGGCGCCCGCGATCACCACGTCCGTGTCCACCACATCGCCGTCCATGACATCGCCGTCCACCACATCGCCGTCCACCACATCGCCGTCCACCACATCGCCGTCCATGACATCCGCGTCCATGCCGTCGGCGTCCGCGTCCATGCCGGTGTCTCGCACGTAGCTCCCTCATGTCGGCCCGGGCCGTGTCCCGGCCGTGTCCCGTCGGCGGGACGCTCGGCCGTCCCGCGCCCGCCTTTCGGCGCCATTCATTGGAATTGCCGGCCGGTATTAGAGTCAAGCCCGCGCCCGCAATGTCTATACCGATTCGGCAAGGCCTTCCCGGCCTGCGCCGGGCGTTTTTATTGACAGCGGTCTTAATGGCAATCACGCTGGTTGCGGCGAAGCTCCACGCCCGTCAAAGCCCGTCATATATGCATGCCGTGAAATGAGGATGGTCCATGGGTGAAGCCCTTCACGCCGTCGAGACGATGATGCTGGAGCGCAGGCCCGGCTGCCCCTTCGACCCGCCGGCGGAGCTGCTCGAAGCCCGCGGCCACGGCCCGGTCAGCAGCTTCACCTTCCCCGGCGACGTCCCCGCCTACGTGATCACCGGCTACGACGAGGTCCGCGCGGTCCTGGTCGACCCGCGCTTCAGCGCCCGCAAGGAGCTGATGCTCGACCTGTCCATGGACATCACCGGCTGGGACCCGCCGCCGGCGACGCCCGGCGAGATGGTCTTCATGGACGAGCCCCTGCACGGACGCTATCGCAAGCCCCTGACGAGCAGGCTGACCCCGCGCCGGATCCGGCAGCTCACCGAGCGCGTCGAGCAGATCACCGCCGAGTGCCTGGACGCCATGGAGGCGGCCGGACCGCCGGCCGAGCTGGTGAGCGCGTTCGCCAAGCCCATCCCCACCATCATGATCTGCGAGCTGCTGGGGGTCCCGTACGAGGAGCGCGAGTACTTCCAGGAACAGGTCGACCAGTTCCTCGGCGGCGAGGCCAGCACCGAGGAGCAGATGACGGCCTTCGCCGCGGCCCACAAGTACTTCGCGGAGCTGGTCCTCGCCAAGCGCGCACACCCCACCGACGACATCCTCAGCGACCTGACCGAGACCGACCTCACCAACGAGGACCTGAAGGGCATCAGCTTCTTCACGATGTCGGCCGGGTTCGACACCACCGCGAACACCCTGGCGCTGAGTGCCTTCGCGCTGCTGCAGAACCCGGAGCAACTGGCCGTGCTGCGCGACGAACCGGAGTTCGCCGAGGGCGCCGTGGACGAGCTGCTGCGCTACACGACCGTCGCCAAGACGTTCATGCGCAGGGCGATGGAGGACGTGGAAGTGGGCGGCGTGCTCATCAAAGCCGGCACCGTCGTCGTCCTGTCCTACAACACCGCCAACCGCGACCCCGAGCGCTTCCCCGATCCCCAAAAGCTCGACCTGCGCCGCAAGGCCGTCAGCCACCTGGCCTTCGGACACGGCAGCCACAAGTGCGTGGGCCAGCAGCTGGCCCGCATGGAGCTGCGCATCGCGCTGACCGGCCTGTTCAACCGCTTCCCCACACTGCGCCTGGCCGTGCCGGTCGAGGAGATCGGCCTGCGCCCGGACACCGCGGCGGTCTACGGGATGACGAGCCTCCCGGTCACCTGGGACGCCTGAGGGCTGCGCGCGATCCATCGCAGTTCTTTCCTGGGCTTGAACTCATGAACTCTCAACTCATGAACTCTGAACTCATGAACTCTTGATACCGAGGGGTTGATCCGGTGCGTTCGTTCGAGGCGTCGTCTGCGCATAAGGGATTGTGGTTGGCGCAGAAACTCTCCGCCGACGCGTTGAACCACGCGCTGACCATGTGGGATGTCGAAGGTGACTTGGACCCGACGGTCATGGAGTCCGCCTTCCGGCAGGTGCTGAACGAGGCCGAAGTACTGCGCGTCACCTTCGCCGACGACGGCAGCGGGCTGCGCATGGTCCCCCGGGAGTTGGGGGATTGGCAGCCCTTCTTCCTGGACGTCGCCGACGCCGCCGATCCCCAGCAGGCGGCCCGCGACGCGCTGGCCGAGATGATCAGACAGCCCTTCGACCTGGAGCGCGATCTGCTGTTCCGGCTCGGCGTGGTCAAGCTCGCCCCGGCCCGCTCCCTGGTCGTCATCGCCTACCACCACCTGATATCCGACGGCTTCGGCGCGGCCGGCCTGCTGTCGCACCGCCTCGCCGAGGTGTACACGGCGCTGGCACGCGGATCCGCGGTACCCGAGCCGCAGCATGCGTGGGACGCCGGCTCGTTCGCGGCCATCGCCACCGAGTACCACGCCTCGCGCAGGTTCACCGACGACAAGACCTTCTGGCGCGACTATCTGAAGGCCGCTCCCGCACCCGCGCGGGTTCCGCGCATCGCGCTGTCCGAGGCCGAGCAGACCGCGCTCAGCGTCCCGATCGACGACGCCGACCGCTGGTCTGAGCTGGCCGGCGCGATCGGCGTGGTGAGCCGGACGCTCACGGTGCCGCGCGCCGAGGCCGACGCGTGGCGCGAGGCCGCGAAGTCGATGGGGGTGTGGCTGTCCTCGATGGTGACCGCGGCCGCGGCCGTGTACTTCCGGCAGCGCTGCGATCTTCCGGAGTTCCTGCTGTCCCTGGCCGTGGGCAACCGATCCGGCGCCGCCGGCCGGACGCCGGGCCTGGCGGTGAACGTGGTGCCGGTCCGCGTCGAGGTCCCGCTGAGCGCGACCTTCGCCGAGGTCGCCGAAGCCGTCGGCGACCAGACCTTCGACATCTTCGACCACACGGCGTGCCACTACTCGGAGATCCAGCAGGCCGCCGGCACCGCCCCGGCCGACCGCGCCAGCTTCGGCGCCGTCATGAACATCATCGAGTTCGCCGACCGCCTGGACTTCGCGGGCTGCCCGGCGCGTGCTTTCGGGGGGATCAACGGGGTCTTCAACGAGCTGTCGTTCAGCGTCGGGACCGACGGGAGCCCCGACAGCGACCTGTACTTCCGGCTCGACGCGCCCGAGGGCCTGTACTCGCGCGCTGAGCTGAGGGTCATCGGGACCGAGCTGATCGCGGTCATCAGGGCCCTGACCAAGGCTGATCCGGGGCTGCCGGTCGGTGCGCTGGACGTCCTCGACGGCGCCGAGCGGGACCGGGTGCTGACGGCCCCGAACGACACCGCCGTGCCGCTGCCGGAGCTGACCGTCCCCGAGCTGTTCGCGCTCCAGGCGCAGCGAACCCCCGAGACCGACGCGCTGGTCTCCTGGGCCTCGGCGGTCTCCTACCGGGAGCTGGACGCGCGCTCCACCCGCCTGGCCGGCGCGCTGCGGAGCCGGGGCGTCGGACCCGAGACGCTGGTGGCGGTGGCGCTGCCGCGCTCGGTGGATCTGGCCGTCGCGTTGCTGGGGGTGCTGAAGGCGGGCGGCGCCTATCTGCCGATCGACCCGGAGCGGCCGGTCGAGGCGGTCAAGCCGGTGGTCGGTGACTGCCCGGTGCACGCGCTGCTGACCGACGCCGCGACCGCGGACGGGCTCGCTCCCGAGCTGGGAGTCCCGGCGATCGTGCTCGGCCAGGTGCTGTCGCAGGACTCTGATGCCACCGGCGACGGTGACGGTGTCGGCGACGACGGTCCACAGGCCTCGGCTTCGCAGCACCCGGACAACCTGATGGCCGTGCTCTACGGCCGCGGATCGCCCGGCGGGACCGCCGCCGTCGCGATGACGCACCGGAACATGCAGCGGCTGGTCCTGGACCGCCGCTGGCAGGAGGGCGGCGAAGCCGCGGTGCTGTGGCACTCGCCGCACACCTTCGACGCGCTCGCCCTCGAACTGTGGACCCCACTGCTGACCGGCGGCCGCGTGGTCGTGGCCCCGCCCGGCGCGCTGGACCCCGACGACCTGGCGGAGGATCGGACGCCGGACGACGTCAGCTCGCTGTGGCTGTCCGCCGGACAGTTCTGCGCGATCGCGGCGGACCGTCCCGAACGGCTGGTCGGGGTGCGCGAGGTGTGGACCGGTGCGGACCGCGTGCCCGCGGCCGCGGTGCGACGCGTGCGGACGGCCTGCCCCGACCTGACGATCGTCACCGGCCACGGTCCGACCGAGGCGGCCGTGCTCGCCGCGTCCTACCGCGTGGCGGCGGACGCAGCGGTGCCTACAGGCATGATCGGCGGTCCTGTGGACAACACCGCCGTCTACGTGCTGGGCCCCGGGCTGGCACCGGTCCCGGTCGGCGTGACCGGAGAGCTGTACGTGGCCGGGCCCGGCGTGGCGCGCGGCTATCCCGGACGGTCCGCGCACACCGCGGAGCGCTTCGTCCCCTGTCCGTTCGGCACGCCCGGTGCCCGGATGTACCGGACCGGAGACCGGGTCCGGTGGGTCGCCGACGGAGAAGGCCCCGCCCGGCTGGAGTACGTGGGCCGAGCCGGTGCGCGGGTGGAAGTGCGCGGACACGCGGTCGAGGTGGCAGAGGTCGAAGAAACGCTGGCCGAGCATGCCGGGCTCGCGCACGCGCTGGTGGCCGGCGTGCGGGACCCCTCCGGCCGGCAGTGCCTGGCGGCCTACGTGGTCCCGGCGGCCGGCAAGGCCGGCGCGGCCGGCGCGAGCACCGGCGAAGGCGCGCGCGGTGGTGAGGGCGAGGGCGCGCGCCGCGATGCGGACCACACCGGTCCGTCGAGCGAGGAACTGCGCCGCTTCGCCGCCGAGCGGCTGCCCGAGTACCTGGTGCCGTCGGTCTTCGTCGTGTTGGACGCCCTGCCGCTGACCGCCGGCGGCCGGGTGGACCGGGCGTCGCTGCCGGAGCCCGAGTTCGGCGGCCCGGGGTACCGGGCGCCGCGCAACGACACCGAGCGGATCCTGGCCGAGGTGTTCGCCGAGGCGCTGGACGTGGAGCGGGTGGGCATCGACGAGGACTTCTTCGACCTCGGCGGCAACTCGCTGCGGGCGATCCGGCTGGTCGGCCTCGTCCGCTCGGAGCTGAACCAGGAGCTGTCGATCCGCACGCTGTTCGCGGTCCGGACCATCACCGGCCTGTCGGAGATGTGGACCAGCCTCGCGCAGTCCAGCCGGCCTGCTCTGCGCCGGCGGACGAAGGACGGCGAAGTCCTCTAGAGCCTGGTCGGCGGCGGGTTGTTGTCCGCTTCCCCCGCCCACTACTCCGTGATACTGTGTAGTGGTACTCAGCACTACTAAGTACTGGGAGGAGGGCTCGCGATGGACGATCTGACAGAGATGCTGAAGGGCACGCTCGAGGGCTGTGTTCTCCAGATCATCGGTAACGAGGAGACGTACGGCTACGCCATCACCCGTCGGCTGAACGATCTCGGCTTCCCCGATGTCGTCGAGGGCACGACCTACACGATCCTGGTCCGGCTGGAGAAGAACGGGCTGGTCGAGGTGACCAAGCGGCCGTCGGCACAGGGCCCGCCGCGGAAGTTCTTCGCGCTCAACGACGCCGGGCGCGCGGAGCTGGCGAGGTTCTGGGCGAAATGGGAGTACCTCTCGTCGCGCATCAACACACTGAAGGAGGGCAGCCGATGAAGTTCTGGGAGAACGTCACAGGCGGTGACCTGTCCAGGGAATGGAAGGGCTTCGAGGCCCGCGCCAAGGCGCTGCCGGCCGACTACCGGGCCGGATACGAACGGATCGTGGAGGTCCTGCTGCCCCGCGGGGATTTCTCCGGGCGCAGCCTGATGCCGGTCCTCGACGGCGTCCTGGGCCTGCTGGAGGAGTCGGCGGCCGAAGGGCTGGGCATCGCGGAGGTGCTCGGCGACGACGTCGAGGGCTTCGCCGTGGCCCTGGTCGGCGGCGAACGGGCCCGGTCCTATCGCGACAAGTGGCGCGAGCAGTTGAACCAGGACGTCGCCAAGAAGCTGAGCCGGCTGGGAGGCTGACATGGGCATCCAGGACATTCTTGAGGGCAAGAAGCAGTGGCGGGCCCACGTCGCGCGGGTGAACGCGCTGCCGCCGGACTACCGCATCGTCTACAAGGAGATGCAGAAGTACCTCTTCAAGGTGGGGCCGGTCGACCTGGAGGACGGGAACCTGCTCTCCGGGATCGTCGACTTCTTCGAAGAGGGGGTCGCGGCCGGCAAGGGAGTCCTCGAACTCACCGGCCCGGACGTCGCCGCCTTCACCGACAACCTGATCAAGGACTCGCAGACCCACGCCGACGTCTACCGCGAGTCCCAGGGCGGCTAGTAACGGCGGCTGGTAACGCCCTAACGCCCGCCGAGACGACCGTCTGCGCGCTGCTCGCTGGAATCGAGCAGCGCGGCCTCGGCGTGCATCAAAGAGGTTCTGCGGGGCTTGGAGCTCCCTGCCAGAACAGGTCGAACGCTCCGGCGAGGAGGGGGCCACGACATGGCCACAGAACGTGGACACAACCAACGCTACCTGATGACCAGCACCGGCGAAACCACTGCGAGTGTAGAGGGGGCCACCAGATGACCGCGCAACTAGTTCTGCCGATCCGTGTACAGGGTCTGGAGAAGTCGTACAAGAATCTCAAAGTCCTGCGCGGTGTGGACTTCGAGGTGCAGCCGGGCAGCATCTTCGCCCTGCTGGGCTCGAACGGCGCCGGCAAGACCACGCTCGTGAAGATCCTGGCCACGCTGCTGCGGGCCGACTCCGGCTCGGCCAGCGTCAACGGCTTCGACGTCGCGACGCAGGCCAAGAACGTGCGGGAGTCGATCAGCCTCACCGGCCAGTTCACCGCGGTCGACGACATCCTCACCGGCCGGGAGAACCTGGTCATGGTGGCCAAGCTGCGGCACGTGCCGAACCCGCAGGAGATCGCCGACCAGATGCTGGACCGGTTCGGGCTGACCGAGGCCGGTGCCCGCCGCGCGGCGACCTACTCCGGCGGGATGCGCCGCCGGCTGGACGTGGCCATGAGCCTGATCGGGAGCCCGTCGGTGGTCTTCCTGGACGAGCCGACGACCGGACTGGACCCCGAGGGGCGCCAGGAGGTGTGGGAGACGGTCAAGGAGCTCGCCCGGCGCGGGACGACCGTGCTGCTCACCACGCAGTACCTGGACGAGGCCGAGGAGCTCGCCGACCGGATCGCGATCCTGCACGAGGGCCGGATCATCGTGAACGGGACGCTGGGCGAGCTGCAGGAGCTGCTCGGGCCGCCGAAGGTCGAGTACGTCGAGGTGAAGCCGACGCTGGAGGACGTCTACTTCGCCGTCGTCGGCAGGGTCGGCGGAGCCGGCAAGACGGTTCCGGGCCAGAACGCCGACCCGGCGGGTGCCGGCCTGACGAGCGCCGATCTGGCGAGCGCCGATCTGAGGAGTGCCGACGTGACGGGCGCCGACCTGACGAGCAAGGAGCAGTGATGAGCCGTTTCCTGAGTGACAGTTCGGTCATGATGGGCCGCTCCCTGCGGCACATCCTGCGCAGCCCGGACACCATCGTCACCACCGCCGTCACCCCGATCGCGATGATGCTGATGTTCCTGTACGTACTCGGCGGCGCGGTCGACCCCGGCGGCCGGGCGGCGTACGTGAAGTACATCCTGCCCGGCATCCTGCTCATCACCATCGCGTCGGGCATCGCGTACACCAACCTCCGGCTGTTCACTGACCGGCGCAGCGGCATCTTCGAGCGCTTCCACTCCATGCCGATCGCGCGCTCCAGCGTGCTGTGGGCCCACGTGCTCACCGCGCTGATCGCCAACGCGATCTCCCTGGTGATCGTGGTGCTGGTGGCCCTGGCCGTGGGGTTCCGGTCGAGCGCGGGGGTGGTGTCCTGGGTGGGTATCGCCGCCCTGCTGTGCCTGTTCACCGTGGCGCTGACCTGGATCGCGGTGCTGGCCGCGCTGGCGGCGAAGACGGCCGAGGGCGCGGGCGCGTTCGCCTATCCGCTGATCTTCCTGCCGTTCCTGAGCTCGGCGATGGTGCCCACCAGGACCATGCCGGGGCCGCTGCAGGCCTTCGCCAACAACCAGCCGGTGACGCCGGTGGTGAACTCGATCCGGGCGCTGGTGGACAACCAGGCGGTCGGCAGCCAGGCCTGGCTCGCTGCGGCGTGGCTCGGCGGGGTGCTGGTGGTGTTCTACGCGCTGGCGATGATGACCTATCGGCGGCAGATCGCCTGAGAAGGCGGCGTTCGAGCGCTGATGCGGCGCCGGGTCCTTGACGGACCCGGCGCCGTTTTGCTTTTCGGCGCTGTTTCGCCGGAAGTCCGGGGGCGCCCCTTTTCCCTTGCGGTCGTACCGGGGGCCGATCTAGCGTTTCCGGCAGTGACGTCGGCGTTTCCTGAAATGCGGAAGCCGGGTGTCCCGTCGACAAGACAAGGCTGATCACGCACTTGTCCGGCCACGGCGCCCTTTCTCCGAGTCACTTCGCATTTTCATTTCCAGATCGCTCTGTGTCTGTTAAGGACGGTGGCAGTGAGCACGAACCCCTTCGACGACGAGAACGGCAGCTTCTACGTCGTGGTCAATGACGAGGACCAGCACTCCCTGTGGCCGGTGTTCGCCGAGGTGCCCGCCGGGTGGCGGGTGGCGTTCGGTGCGGCGGGGCGGGCCGAGTGCCTGGCCCACGTCGAGGAGAACTGGACCGACCTGCGTCCCAAGAGCCTGCGGGAGGCCATGGCGGCGGCGGACTGAACCGCGCCGGACGCGCCCCTCCTTCGCCCATCGCGCCGAGGTGACCCGCTTGTCGCCGACCGGAGCCAGACGTATCGGAGTTGTTTGATGATCCTCCGGGGAAAGCGGGTCGACCTGCCCCCGACGCCCGTCGTGCACAAGCGGTTCGAGGCGCAGGCCCGGCAGAGCCCGGACGCCGTCGCGGTCCGGTGTGCCGGGGAGCAGGTGACCTACGCGGAGCTGGACGCCGCGGCGAATCGGTTCGCGCACCTGCTCATCGCGCGCGGCCACGGCCGCGGCGCCAAGGTCGGCATCTGCCTGGACTACTCGGTCGACCTGCTGATCGCGATCCTCGGCACGCTCAAGGCCGGGGCCGCCTACGTGCCGTTCGACCCGGCCTATCCGGCGGCCAGGCTGGCGCTGCTCCAGCAGCAGACCCCTGATCTGGCGCTGATCGTGGCGTCGCCGGCGACGGCCGGGCTCCTGGGCTCGGCGGCGGTCGAGGTGCTCGCCCCGGACCGGCTCGGCGAGCGCCTGCGGGACCAGCCGGCGACCGATCCGGACGTGCCGGTGCTCGGGGACGACCTGTGCTACGCGGTCTTCACGTCCGGCTCGACCGGCACGCCGAAGCTCACCGGGGTGCGGCACAAGGGTTGGTTCAACCTGCTCAACTGGCTCCAGCTCGAGTACGGCCTGGACTCCCGGTCGGGCAACCTGGTGGTCAGCGCCTTCGGGTTCGACCTGTCCCAGCGCGCCCTGATGACGCCGCTGTTCTGCGGCGCCACCCAGCACCTGATGCCCAGCCGGCACTTCGACGCCGCTCTGGCCTACCGCCTGCTCGGCGAGCAGGCGATCCGCACCGTGCACTGCGCCTCCAGCACCTTGTATCTGCTGGTGGACTGGGAGACCGCGCGGGGCGGGGAGGTGCTGAGCAAGCTGGACTACGTGTTGTTCGGCGGGGAGCCGCTGCACGTCGAGCGCATCGCACCGTGGGCCAGGCGCGGGGGCAACATCTGCACGCTGCTGCACCAGTACGGCGTCGCCGAGTGCACGGACGTCGCCACGTCCTACGACCTCGCCGGGTTCCGGCCGACCGGACACGAGAACGCCCCGGTCGGCCGGCCCGCCTACAACACCGAGATCCACATCCTCGACGAGCAGGCCGAGGGCGTCGGGGCGGGGGAGTACGGCGAGATCTGCATCTCCGGAACCAGCGTCGGCGCGGGCTACCTCAACGGCGCCGGACCCGAGTCAAAGCGCTTCACCACGGTCCTGGTCGACGGCGAACCGCGCCGCCTTTACCACACCGGCGACCTCGGCTGCGTCACCGCCGCCGGCGACCTCGTGGTCGCCGGACGGATGGACGCACAGGTCAAGGTGCGCGGCATGCGCATCGATCCGACCGACGTCGAGCGCGCGCTGGTCCGGTTGGACGGGATCGGACAGGCCTCCGTGGTCCCGGTGCCCGACGACACCGGCGAGAACGAGCTGGTCGCGTTCGTGGTGTCGGAGAACGGCCGCCTGGATCCGAGCCGGCTGCGCGCCGATCTCCTGGAGGCCCTGCCGCGCTCGATGGTGCCGGCCACATTTCTGGAAATCCCACGGATTCCCTTGAGCCCGCACGGGAAAGTGGACCGCGCCGCGCTGATCGCGGATTTCCGCGACCAGCGCGCCGATACGGAAGTCCGACCATTGATGGCGCCGGGCACGACTGCGATGATTGCCGACGAAGTCCAGGCCATTTGGTGCCGAGAGCTCGACCGCGACGACATATCGACCGACGACGACTTCTTCGTCCTCGGCGGCCAGTCGGTGATCATGGCGAAAATCCAAAGGGCCCTCATCGAGGAACTCGGCGTCGAAGTCCCGATGGACCAGATGTTCCTCAATCCGACGGTGTCTGCGATATCCGCGTACATCGAATCCCAGCGTGCGGTAACTCAACAGTAAGCGAGGGCCATGTACGACGTAGTTGTCATAGGCGCCCGTTGCGCGGGTTCGCCGACGGCGATGCTGTTCGCCCGCCGGGGCTACCGTGTCCTGCTCCTGGAGAAGGCGCGCTTCCCGCAGGACACGCTGTCATCGCACTACATCCACCAGCCGGGCGTGGCGCTGCTCGACAGCTGGGGGCTGCTCGACGACCTGCGCGAAGCCGGGTGCCGGCCGATCGACCACCAGAGCTACGAGGCGCCCGGCGTCCGGATCGAGGGCTTCTCCCTGCCGGTCGACGGCCACCGGACCACGTACGCGCCCCGGCGGTTCGTGCTGGATCCGATCTTGGCCTCCGGCGCCGTCGCCGCCGGGGTGGACTTCCAGGAAGGCTGCCTGGTCAATGACCTGATCCAGGAGGACGGCCGGGTCGTCGGGGTGCGGTACACCACCCCCGGCGGCTCGACCACCACCGAGCAGGCGCACCTGGTGGTCGGCGCGGACGGCATGCGGTCGCTGGTGGCGCGCAAGGTCGGCGCGCGGAACGTCATCGAGCATCCGCGCCTGACCTGCACGTACTACAGCTACTGGGCCGACCTGCCGAGCCACTTCGAGCTCTATGAGCGCCCCGGCCGCTGGGTCGGCGTCATCCCCACCAACGACGACCTCACGCTGGTCATGGCCTACTTCCCGCAGGACGAGTTCGCCAGGGTCCGCATCGCCGTGGAACCCGCCTTCGAGGAGGCGATCCGCAGTACGTCCCCGGAGCTGTACGAGCGGCTGGCGGCGGGCAAGCGGGCCGAGCAGATGTACGGCACGGGCCACCAGGAGAACTTCTTCCGCAAAGCCACCGGACCCGGGTGGGCGCTGGTCGGCGACGCGGCGCACCACAAGGACTCGATCACCGCCCGCGGCATATCCGACGCCTTCCGCCAGGCCCAGTCGCTCACCGAGCGCATCGGGGACCGGCTGCACGACGAGGCCGAACTCGCCACCGCGCTGCGGAACTACGAGTACGACCTGGACAAGGACTTCCTCGACGCCTATCGGGGTGCGCTCAACGTGGCCGAGCTCAAACCCGACCAGAAGACCGGGATGCTCAGCAAACTGGTCGGCCACCAAGACCTGATCGACCGCTACCTGTCGACGTTGTCTGGCGCCTGCTCGCTCGACGACTTCTACAACGACGACCTCCTGGCGGTACTCGACCAGAGCTGAGTGGTGCATCGCGCCCGGCTCGTTCAGCGGATTTGGAGAGACCGTGATCCCGTTGTCGTTCGCGCAGCGCCGGCTGTGGTTCGTGGACCGGTTCGAGGGGCCCTCGCCCACCTACAACAGCGCTTTCGCGCTGCGGCTGGAAGGCGAGCTGGACCTCGACGCGCTGCGTTCGGCGTTCCACGACGTCCTGGACCGGCACGAGGTGCTGCGCACCGTGATCGCCGAGGACGGCGACGGCCTGCCGCACCAGCGGGTCCTGTCCCTGGACGAGGCAGCCTTCCGGCTCCCGCTCGTCGAGGCCGGACCCGAGGCGGAGCGGACGGCGGCGCTTCAGGAGGCCGCGACCGTTCCCTTCGACCTGGCCGCCGACATCCCGGTCCGGGCCCGGGTCGTGCGCTCCGGTCCGAACGATCACACTCTCGTGCTGGTGGTGCATCACATCGCCCTGGACGGGGAGTCCATGGGGCCGCTGCTGCGCGACCTGACCGTGGCGTACGCGGCGCGCAACCAGGGCCTGGCCCCGGCCTGGGAGCCGCTGCCGGTGCAGTACGCCGACTACGCGCTCTGGCACCAGGACGTGCTCGGCGACGAGAGCGATCCGGACAGCCTGGCCGCACGGCAGCTGGCGCACTGGCGCGAGGCCCTGGCCGACCTGGCGCAGCCGCTGGCACTGCCCACCGACCGACCGCGTCCCAGGGAGCTGAGCCGGCGCGGCGACGTGGTCCGGTTCTCGATCAGCCCCGGCCTGCTGTCGGCGGTGGAAGAGCTCTCCGCGCAGCAGAACGCCACGGTGTCGATGACCATGCACGCGGCGCTCGCCGTGCTGCTGTACCACCTGGGCTGCGGCGACGACGTGCCGATCGGCGTCCCGATCGCCGGCCGCACCGACGAGCAGCTGCGGGACCTGGTCGGGTTCTTCGTCAACACCTGGGTGCTGCGCGTCGACCTGGCCGGCGATCCGACCTTCCGGGAACTGCTGCAGCGGGTGCAGGAGCGGTCCCTGGCCGCGTACGACAACCAGGACCTGCCGTTCGAACGGGTCGTGGAGCTGCTGAACCCGGACCGGTCCACCGCCTACCACCCGTTCTTCCAGGTGATGCTGTCCTGGCAGCCGCCGGTGCCGGAGCCGCACATCCCCGGCTTCCGGGTCCACGGCGAGCGGCTGGAGACCCCGACCGCCAAGTTCGACCTCTTCTTCGACCTGATACCGAACGCCGCCGGCGGGGCGCAGTGCCGGCTGGAGTACGCCACCGACCTGTTCGACGAGAGCACGGTCGTGGGGTTGGCGGAGCGCTTCGTCCGGGTCCTGAGCCGGCTGGTGGCCGACGCCGGGCAGCGGATCGCCGGGGTCGACACGCTCGACGCGGCCGAGCGGGACCGGCTGCTGGTGCAGTTCAACCTCACCGCCGCCACGGTGCCCGAGCAGACGATCCCGGAGCTGTTCCAGGAGCAGGTCGCGCAGACCCCCGACGCCCCCGCGCTGGTGTGCGAGGACCGGACACTGACGTACCGGGAGCTCGACGAGCGCGCGGACCGGGTCGCCGACGAGCTGATCCGGCGTGGCGCAGGCCCCGAAGACCTGGTGGTGTTGGCGCTGGCGCGCAGCGAGGACCTGGTGGCCGGACTGCTCGGCATCCTCAAGTCCGGCGCCGCCTACCTGCCGATGGACCCGCGGCACCTCGGCGAGCGCGCGGTGACCGTGCTCTCCGAGGCGACGCCGCGCTTCGCGGTCACCGACACCGATACCTGGCAGCTGATGCCGGGCGGCGTGGTCGTGGATGCCATCGATCCCGTTCACCTCGACCGCCGCGCCGACTGGAGCCGGTCCGAGCCGTCTGAGTGGTCTGAGCGGACGCCGGCGGACCCGGACGGGAGACCGCGGCTGCACCCGGACAACCTGGCGTACGTCATGTACACCTCCGGCTCCACCGGCCGGCCGAAGGGTGCGGCGATCACCCACCGCAACGTGGTCAACGGTGTACGGGAGCTGGTCCGCGTCCTGGACGCACCGGCGGGCTGGCGGATGCTCGCGGGCACCTCAGTGGACTTCGACGTCTCGGTCTTCGAGCTGCTGACCACCCTGTCCACCGGCGGCACGGTGGAGGTGGTGCCGAACGCGCTCGCCCTCGGGGAGCGCGACAGCTGGGACGGCCACGTGATCAGCACGGTCCCGTCGGTGCTCACAGAACTGCTCGGCCACCTGCCCAAGACGTCCGAGCTGCGCAGCGTGGTGCTGGCCGGCGAGGTGCTTCCGGCCCGCCTGGTGCGCCAGGTCCGCGAGGCGCTGCCCGGGGTGCAGGTCGTGAACGGCTACGGGCAGAGCGAGAGCTTCTACGTTTCCACATTTGCCCTGGCCGCTTCCGAGGAATGGGCCGACGGCGAGGTCGCGCCGATCGGCACTCCGCTGGGCAACATGCGCGCCTACGTGCTGGGCCCGGGGCTCGCCCCGGTGCCGCAGGGCGTCACCGGCGAGCTGTACGTGGCAGGGACCTGCCTCGGTCGCGGCTACCGGCACAGCAGCGCGGCCACCGCCGAGCGGTTCGTGGCCAACCCCTTCGGCCCGGCCGGGGAGCGCATGTACCGTACCGGCGACCTGGCCCGCTGGAACGCGCACGGCCGGCTGGAGTGCGTCGGCCGCAGCGACGGCCAGGTGAAGGTGCGCGGCTTCCGCATCGAGACCGCCGAGGTGGAGGCGGCGTGCGTGCAGCACCCCGGGATCAGCGAAGCCGTGGTGGTCAGCCGGCCGGCGCCCTCCGGCGGCCGCCGGCTCGTGGCATACGTGGTGCACATCGGCGGCGGCGAAGGCGGCGGGGACGGCTCGGGGGCGATCTCCGACGTCGACATCCAGGCCGGTGCGTCCTCCGCCGAACTGCGCCGGTTCGTCGCGGCCCGGCTGCCGGACTACATGGTGCCCTCGGCCTTCGTGGCCCTGGGCCGGATCCCGCTGGGCCCGACCGGCAAGCTGGACCGTTCGGCGCTGCCCGAACCCGACTTCGTGGGCGAGGTGTACCGGGAGCCGCGCACCGACACCGAGGCGATCATCGTCGCGGCCTACGCGGACGTGCTCGGCGTGGAGCGGGTCGGCGTCGACGATGACTTCTTCGCCGTCGGCGGGGACAGTCTGCGCTCGCTCCAGGTGGTGGCCCGCGCTCGGGCTCGCGGCCTACAGCTCACCACGCGCGAGATCTTCGAGTGCCGCACCGCGGCCCGACTCGCCGAGGTGGCCGCCGAGCGCCGGGAGACGCTGCCCCGGCTGGAGGAACTGGAAGGCGGCGGCGTCGGGCCGATGCCGTTGCCGCCGGTGGCGCGGCAGGTGTTCGAGCACGGCGTCGGGATCGACCGGTTCGCGATGGCGATGACGCTGGAGCTGCCGCCGGACATCGGCGCGGACGGGCTGGCCGCGACGCTGGACGCCGTCCTCGACCGGCACGACCTGCTGCGGGCGCAGCTGGTCCCCGGCTACGAGCCGTCGTTGCTGGTGCGCCCGACTGGCAGCGTTCGGGCGGCGGATCTGATCCACCAAGTCTCGTGCCACGGAGCGTGGGACGAGCCGTCCGTGCTGCAGAAGGCGCAGGATGAGCTCCAGGCCGCGACCGGACGCCTGGACCCGGAGGCTGGGGCGATGGCGGAATTCGTCTGGTTCGCCCCGGCGACCGGCGCTGGCCGGCTGCTGGTGGTGCTGCACCACCTGGTGGTGGACGGGGTCTCCTGGCGCATCCTGATGGCCGACCTCGCAGAGGCCTGGCAGCAGGTCGCCTCCGGCCGGACGCCCGAGCTGCCCGCGGTCGGCACCTCGACGCGTCGGTGGGCGGCGGCGCTGGAGGCCGACGCGCTGTCCGAGCGGCGCGAGGACGAGCTGGCGTACTGGCACCGGGTGCTGGAGACACCGGATCTCCCGCTGGGCCCGCGGCTGTTCGACCCGGCGGTGGACCTGATGTCCACGGTCGACACCGTGCACGTGGACCTGCCGGCCGGGATCACCGAGGCGGTGCTGACCCGGCTTCCGGCCGCGTTCAAGGGCACTGCGACCGACGTCCTGCTCGCGGCGCTCGCCGTGGCGGTGGACCGGTGGCGCGGCACTGGTGGCACCGACGGTATCGACGGCTCGACCCTGGTCCGGATGGAGGGCCACGGCCGCGAGGAGGACATCGTCCCCGGCGCCGACCTGTCCCGGACGATCGGCTGGTTCACCAGCATGTACCCGGCGCGGATCGACGTGCGCGGGTTGGACCAGGCCGAGGTGCTGGCCGGCGGCCCCGCGGCCGGAGCGGCGATCAAACTGGTCAAGGAACAGCTGCGCGCGATACCGGACAAGGGCGTCGGATACGCGCTGCTGCGCTACCTGAACCCGGAGGCCGGCCCGCAGCTCGCCGACTACCCGGCGCCGCAGATCGGCTTCAATTACTTGGGCCGTGTCTCCGCCGCTGACGTGCCCGAAGAGCTGCGGGCGAACGGGTGGGGCCCGGCGCCCTGGTCCGCCGCCCTGATCCCGGACCCGGACCCGGCCATGCCCGCGCTGTCCGCGCTGGAGGTCGGCGCCGTCGCCCTGGAGGACTCCGACGGCGTTCGGCTGCAGGCGGCTTTCGCCTACGCCTCGGGGGTGCTGTCCCGGGAGCGGACCGCCGAGCTGGCCGCGCTGTGGGTCGAGGTGCTGCGCGGCATGGCCGCCTTCGCCGACCGCGCCGACATCGGCGGCCTCACCCCCTCGGACGCGGCGCTGGTCTCGGTTCGCCAGGACGAGATCGAGGCCTGGGAAGAGCACTACGGCGGGCTGGACGAGATCTGGCCGCAGGCCCCGGGCCAGTCCGGGATCCAGTTCCAGGCCGCGGTCGCCGACGGCTCTTTCGACGTCTACCACATGCAGTTCGTGCTGCACCTTTCCGGACAGGTGGACCCCGAGCGCATGCGGTCCGCCGGACAGGCGCTGCTGGACCGCTATCCCAACATGCGCGCCGCCTTCCTGCTGGCCGCCGACGGCGACGCGGTCCAGGTGATCCCGCGGACGGTCGAGCTGCCGTGGCGGCACGTCGATCTGACCGGCCGCGGCGAGGCCGAGCAGGACGCCGAGCTCGACAGGTTCCTCGCCGAGGACCGCGGCCTGCCGCTGGACCCCGCGCGGCCGCCGCTGGTGCGCATGGCCGTGCTCACCTGCGGGCCGGACCGCGCCAAGCTGATCATCACCGCGCACCACACCGTGTTCGACGGCTGGTCCTCGCCGCTGGTGTTCAGGGACCTGATGACGCTCTACGCCGGCACCGGCGAACTGGCTCCGGTCCGTGGCTACGGCGACTACCTGGCCTGGCTGTCGACCCGCGACCGGGAGGCCACCGCCGCCTTGTGGCGAGAAGAGCTCGCCGGATTCGACCAGCCCACGCTCATGGCTCCGGACGCCGCCCTGAAGGGCAAGGCCTCGGCGCTCGGCCGGGTCGAGGTGCCGTGGTCGATGGACCAGGGCCGGGAGATCACTCGGCGCGCGGCGGAGCTGGGGGTCACGCTGAACACGCTCCTGCAGGGCGCCTGGGCGGTCCTGTTGTCGAAGCTGGTCGGCCAGCAGGACGTGGTGGTCGGCGCCGCCGTCAACGGCCGCCCGGCCGATCTCCCCGGCTCCGAGGAGATGGTCGGCCTGTTCATCAACACCCTGCCGGTCCGGGTGTCCTGCCGGCCGGAGAGCAGCTTCCGCGAGGTCGTCAGGGACCTGCAGGACCGCCAGACCGCGCTGCTGGACCAGCACTACTACGGCCTGGCCGACATCCAGCGCGGAACCGGCCTGCCGGTGCTGTTCGACACGATCGTGGTGTTCGAGAACTACCCGGTCGACCGGGAGGGCATCGTCGGCGCGAACGACGCGGCCGGGCTCACGATCGACGCCATCCGGCCGTTCGCGGGCTCGCACTACCCGCTCACGCTCAACGCCTCCGACCCCAACCTGCGGCTGTCGCTGGACTACCAGGACAACATCTACGACCACGCCGCCGCGCAGGCGCTCGCCGTGCGGCTGGTGCGGGTCCTGGAGCAGCTGACCGCCGATCCGCAGATCCTCGTCGGGGCGATCGACGTGCTGTCGGAAGCCGAGCGCGAGGAGCTGCTGCGGGAGGTCAACGACACGGCGCATCCGGTGGCCGCGAGCATCCTGCCGGAGGTGTTCGAAGCGGCGGTCGAGCGCTTCCCGGAGCGGGTCGCGGTGATCGGCGAGCAGGAGACGCTGACCTACGCGGAGTTCAACCGGCGGGCCAACCGGCTCGCGCACTGGCTGATCGCGCAGGGCGCGGGGCCGGAGCAGATCGTCGCGGTCCGCATCCCGCGCTCCGTCGACATGATGGTGGCGATCTACGCGGTGGTGAAGGCCGGCGCCGCGTACCTGCCGGTGGACCCCGCGCTGCCGCAGGACCGGGTACGGCAGCTGATGGACAGCGCCCGGCCCCTGCTGACGCTCGACGACGTACTGCCGGACGTGTCCGGGTACGACGACACCGACCCGCGGCGCGACCTGTCGCAGGACCACGCTGCCTACGTCATCTACACCTCGGGCTCCACCGGCGGCCCCAAGGGTGTGCCGGTCTCGCACCGCTCGATCACCAACCGGCTGGAGTGGGGCCTGGCACAGTTCGCCGTCACGCCCGAGGACCGGGTGCTGCTGAGCACGACGGCGAGCTTCGACGTCTCGGTGCCCGAGCTGTTCGCCCCGCTGCGGGTCGGCGCCGCCGTCGTGATCGCCCGCCCCGACGGCCGCAAGGACCCGGCGTATCTGGCCGAGCTGATCCAGCGCGAGCGGGTCACCGGCGCCGACTTCGTGCCCTCCCTGCTGGAGGTGTTCCTCGCCGAGGACACGGCGAAGGACTGCACGAGCCTGCGCTGGATCGAGGTCGCCGGCGAGGCGTTCCCGGCCGCGCTGGCGAACCTGTGCAGCGACCTGCTGCCGGACTGCGCGGTCTACAACCTCTACGGCCCCACCGAGGCCGCGGTCGAGGTGACCGGCTGGCAGCACGTGCCGGGCGCGGACCGGGTCCCGATCGGCCGGCCGGTCTGGAACACCCAGGTGTATGTGCTGGACGCGGCGCTGCGTCCGGTGCCGCCGGGCGTCGTCGGCGAGCTGTATCTGGCCGGCGCCGGACTGGCCCGCGGCTACCTCGGGCAGACCGGGCTGACCGCGCAGCGGTTCATCGCCTGCCCTTACGGCGCGCCGGGCACGCGGATGTACCGCACCGGCGACGTGGTGCGCTGGAACGAGGGCGGCCAGCTCGAATACCTCGGCCGCACCGACTTCCAAGTCAAGGTCCGGGGTCTGCGCATCGAGCTGGACGAGATCGAGCAGGCGCTGACCGGGCACCCGCAGGTGTCTCAGGCCGCGGTCATCGTGCGCGAGAAGACGCGGGGCGACCAGCGCCTGATCGCCTACGTGGTGCCGATCGCCGGGACGGACCCGGCCGGGGTGGACGTCGGTCCCTTGGCGGATCTGCTCCGGGCCCGGTTGCCGGAGTACATGGTCCCCTCGGCCATCGTGCCGATCCCCGAACTCCCGATGACCGTCAGCGGCAAGCTCGACCGGGCCGCGCTACCGGACCCGGATCCCGCCGCGGCCGCCGAGGGCCGCGGCCCGCGCACCCACGACGAGGAAGTCCTCTGCCGGCTGTTCGCCGAACTGCTCGGCGTGGACGAGGTCGGCATCGACGTCGACTTCTTCGACTACGGCGGGCACTCGCTGCTGGCCACCCGGCTCGTGGGCCGCATCCGCGCCGAGTTCAACGTCGAGGCGAACGTCACGACGATCTTCCGCTTCCCGACCGTGGCCCAGCTGGCCGGACAGCTCAAGGAAATGGCCACTTCGAACCGCCCCGCGATGCGGCGGATGACCGATCAGGAGGAGGGCCGATGACCCCCCTGTCCTTCGCCCAGAGCCGGCTGTGGTTCCTGCACCGGCTCGAAGGCCCGTCCGCCACCTACAACATCCCGTTCGCGCTGCGCCTGGAGGGGCCGCTGGACACCGCGGCCCTGGCCGCGGCGGTGCAGGACATCGTCACCCGGCACGAGAGTCTGCGGACCCTGATCGTCGAGGACGCGGACGGACGGCCGGAGCAGCGGATCCTGCCCGCCGCCGAGGCGACCGCCGCGCTGCGGGTCGTGGACGTGCCCGTCGGCGCGCTGGACTCCGCGATGCACCTCGCCGCCTCGGAGACCTTCCAGCTGGACACGGATCTGCCGCTGCGCACGACCGTGCTCCGCACCGGCCCGCAGGAGCACGTCCTGGTGTTCGTGTTCCATCACGTCGCCTCGGACGGCGCGTCGATGGGGCCGTTCCTGCGCGATCTGGTGTCGGCGTACACGGCCCGCCACCGGGGGAGCGCGCCGGACTGGAAACCGCTTCCGGTGCAATACCGGGACTACACCCTGTGGCAGCGACAACTGCTCGGCGACGAGGCCGACCCGGACAGCATCGCGGCCAAGCAGCTGGACTACTGGCGCCGGGAGCTGGCGGGCTCGCGCCAGCCGGTGCAGCTGCCGCTGGACCGGCCGCGGCCGACCAGCCCCGACCACCGCGGCGCCTACACCGACTTCGAGCTCGAACCGGAGCTGCTCGGCGGGCTGCGCAAGCTCGCCGCCGACCACGGCGCCACCCCGCCGATGGCCGCTCAGGCGGCGCTCGCCGTGCTGCTGCACCACCTCGGGGCGGGCAACGACCTGACCGTCGGCAGCCCGATCGAGGGCCGCGCCGACGAACAGCTCGACGAGCTGATCGGCTTCTTCGCCAATACCTGGGTGCTGCGGGTGGACCTGGCCGGCGACCCGTCGTTCGCCAGCCTGCTCCAGCAGGTGCGCGACCGCGCGCTGGCCGCCTACGACAACCAGGACGTGCCGTTCGAGCGCCTGGTGGAGCTGCTGGGCCCGGAGCGCACCACCTCCTACCAGCCGCTGTTCCAGGTCATGCTGGCCTGGCAGTTCGAGTGGTCCCAGGTCGAGATGCCGGGCCTGCGGGTCACGCCGCTGTCCGCGAGCACCGGCACCGCCAAGTTCGATCTGGTCCTGAACATCATCCCGTGGGAGTCCGGCGGCGGGTACGGACGCCTGGAGTACGCGACCGAGCTGTTCGACCACGCCACCGCGCAGAGCCTGGTCGAGCGGTACGTCCGGGTGCTGCGACAGGTCGTCGCCGACCCCGGGACGCCGCTGGGCCGGGTGGACGTGCTCACCGGTGCCGAGCGGGAGCAGCTGGACCGGCTGAACGACACCGCGGCGCCGGTGCCGGCCGCGACGCTGCCGGAGCTGGTGGCCGCCCAGGCGGCGCGGACCCCGGACGCCGCGGCAGTGGTCTGCGGCGAGACAGTGCTCTCCTACCGCGACCTGGAGACCCGTGCGGGACGGCTGGCCGTGGTGCTGCGCGCGCGGGGCGTCGGACCGGACGTACTGACCGCCGTGGCGCTGCCGCGTTCGGCGGACCTGGTGGTCGCGCTGCTGGCGGTGCTCAAGGCCGGCGGCGCCTACCTGCCGGTCGACCCGGCCTTCCCGTCGGCGCGCGTCGGGCTGCTGCTCGACACCGCCGAGCCCGCGCTGATCCTGACCGACCGTGCGACGGCCGCGATGGTGGCCGGGGCCCGGTCGACGGTGCTGCGCCTGGACGACCTCGACGACAGAGAGCTCGACGACACCGACCACAACGGCGGGGACCACCGCGAAGTTCGCACCGAGGCCGAGGCGGGCACCGCGCCGGACAACCTGGCCTACGTGATGTTCACGTCCGGCTCGACCGGCGTCCCCAAGGGCGTGGGCATCACCCACGCGGGCGTCGTCAACGGCGTCCTGGACCTGAAGCAGCGCGTGCACGTCGGGCCGGGGTCCCGGATGCTGGCCGCCAGCTCGGTGAACTTCGACGTCTCAGTGTTCGAGATCTTCACCGCGCTCACCGCCGGGGCCGGCGTCGAGATCGTCCGCGACCTGCTGGAGGTCGCCGAGCGCGGCGGCTGGTCGGGCAGCACGGTCAGCGCCGTGCCATCGGTGTTCTCCGCGCTGCTGGACCAGATCACTGCCGGCCCGGACGCGATCGAGCTGGACATCGAGACCGTCATCTTCGCCGGCGAGGCGCTCTCGGCCGAGCTGGTCCGCCGGGTCCACGACGCCCTGCCCGGGGTGCGCGTCATCAACGCCTACGGACAGACAGAGAGCTTCTACGCCTCCACCTACACGCTGCCGTCGCGATCGACCGGGATCGCGGCGATCCCGGTCGGACGGCCGTTGGCCAACATGCGTGCCTACGTCCTGGGCCCCGAGCTCGCCCCGGTTCCGCCGGGCGTGACCGGTGAGCTCTACGTCGGCGGGGTGCTCGCCCGCGGCTACCACCGCAATGGCGCGGCCACCGCCGAGCGGTTCGTCGCCAGCCCCTTCGGCCCGGCCGGCGCGCGCCTGTACCGCACCGGCGACCTGGCCCGGTGGGACGCCGACGGCGGGCTGTCGTACGCCGGGCGGGTCGACGCGCAGGCCAAAGTGAACGGCATCCGTGTCGAGCCGGTCGAGGTCGAGACCGTCATCGCCACGCATCCGGCGGTCGCCCGGGCCGCGGTCACGGTGCGCGAGGACCACACCGGCCGGGCCCGGCTCATCGCCTACGTGGCGCCGGCCGGCACCGAGGTGCCGGTGGAGCAGCTGCGGCGGTTCGTGGCCGAGCGCCTGCCGGACTACATGGTCCCGACCCGGTTCGTGGTCGTGGACCGGATGCCGTTGACCCCGACCGGCAAGCTCGACGTCGCCGCGCTCCCGGAGCCCAAGCTCGACGCCCCGGAGTACCGGGCGCCGCACGGCGTGGCCGAGCAGGTGCTGGCCGAGGTGTACGCCGACGTCCTGGACGCCGAGCAGGTGGGCGTCGACGATGACTTCTTCGCTATCGGCGGCGACAGCATCCGCTCCATCCAAGTCGTGGCGCGCGCCCGGACGCGCGGAGTCGAGATCACCACGCGGGAGGTCTTCGAGCGCCGCTCGGTGGCCCGCCTCGCAGAGCTCGTCGAGGGTCGGGCGGATCAGGAGCGTGCGACGCTGCCCGAGCTGCCCGGCGGCGGCGTCGGCTGGGCACCGCTCCCGCCGACCGCAGCCCACGTGCTCGCGCGCGGTGGCGGCATCGGCCGGTTCTGCATGTCGATGCTGCTGAATCTGCCGGCGGAGGCCGACCGGGCCAGTCTGGTCGCGGCGTTGCAAGCGCTGCTGGACCGGCACGACGCACTGCGCTCCCGGCTCGACCGCGATCGGCCGGGCCTGTGGATGGAACCGGTCGGGGCGGTGGCGGCCGACGCGCTGCTGCGCACGGTCGTCGGCTCCGAGGCCGACGTGCAGGCCGAGCTGGACGCGGCCGCGGGCCGTCTGGACCCTGACACCGGCGTCATGGCGCAATTCGTCTGGTTCACCTCCGGCCCCGGCGCCGACCGGTTGCTCATCGTGCTGCACCACCTGGTCGTCGACGGCGTGTCGTGGCGGATTCTGCTGCCGGACCTGGTCTCGGCCTGGCGCCGGGTCCGCGAGGGCGGCCCGGCCGAGCCGGCGATCACAGGCACTTCTCTGCGGCGTTGGACGCACGCCCTGGCCGACGAGGCAGCAGGCGCGCAGCGTGCCGCCGAACTGCCGGTCTGGCAGGGCATCCTGGCCGGGGACGAGCCGCTGCTCGGCGCGCGGGACCTGGATCCGGCGCGCGATGTCGCGGCGACCGTGGACACCGTCCGCGTCGAGGTGCCGGCTGACGTCACGCGGGTCCTGCTGGACACGCTGCCCGCGGTGTTCCGCGCCGGCGTCGACGACGGGCTGCTGACCGCGCTCGCGCTGGCGGTGGCGCAGTGGCGCCAGGCGCGCGGCCGGGCCCGGTCCTCGACCCTGGTCCGGCTGGAAGGGCACGGCCGGGAAGAGCATCTGGTCCCCGGCGCGGACCTGTCCGGCACGGCCGGCTGGTTCACCGCGATGTTCCCGGTCCGGCTGGACCTGGACGGCGTCGACCTGGCCGAGGCCTTCGCCGGCGGTCCGGCGGCCGGGCGGGCGCTCAAGGCGGTCAAGGAACAACGGGTGGCGGTGCCGGACAACGGCCTGGGCTACGGGCTGCTCCGGTACCTCAACAGCGAGACCGGCGCCGTCCTGGCCGGGGAGCGCGAACCGCGGATCGGCTTCAACTACCTGGGCAAGGCCTCCGGCGCGGACCTACCGGGCGAGCTGCGGGACCTGGGCTGGAACGGGGACGACGCGCAGGACCTGATCGCCGCCCCCGACGCCGACATGCCGGTGCTGTCGGAGCTGGAGATCAACACCGTGGCCGTCGCCACCGCCGGGGCGGACGTCCTGACCGCGTACTTCGGCTTCGCCACCGGAGTGCTGTCGCGCGAGGAGGTCAGCGAGCTGGCCGGGCTGTGGGTGCGGGCGCTGACCGCGCTGGCCCGGCACGCCGCCGCTCCCGGAGCCGGCGGGCTGACTCCCGGCGACGCGCCGCTGATCCCGGTGCGCCAGCAGGAGATCGAGACCTGGGAGAGCCGCTTCGGCCCGCTGACCACGTTGTGGCCGCTGACCCCGGTGCAGGCCGGGATCCTGTTCCACGCCAAGCAGGCCGAGGCGGGATTCGACCCGTACCACATCCAGATGGCCTTCCAGCTGTCCGGAAGGGTCGAGTCGGAACGGATGCGCCGCGCCGGGCAGGCGCTGCTGGACCGCCACCTCGGCCTGCGCGCGGCGTTCGCCGACCGGACCGACGGCGACGTGGCGCAGGTGATCCCCGAGAAGGTGACCCTGCCGTGGCAGCACCTTGACCTCAGTGCCCTCGGCGAGACGGAGCGCACTGAGGCCTTCGAGCGCTTCCTGGCCCGGGACCGGACCGCCTACTTCGATCCCGGGGCCCCGCCGCTGTTCCGGCTGGCCCTGGCCGAGCTGGCGCCGGACCGGGCCGAGCTGGTCCTGACCTTCCACCACCTGCTGTTCGACGGCTGGTCGACGCCGCTGCTGATGGAAGACCTGCTGTTGCTCTACGCCGCCGGCGGCGAGCCGTCCGGGCTGTCCCGGCCCGGCGACCCCGGCGCGTTCCTGGCCTGGCTCGCCCGGCAGGACCGGCAGGAGGCGGCCCGGGTCTGGGCCGAAGAGCTCGACGGGCTCGAAGGGCCGACGCTGCTGGTCCCGGACGCCGCGGGCGCCGACGGCGGGGGCCGCGACGAGGTCGCCGTCACGCTGCGCCCGGAGGAGGCCCAGGACCTGGTCCGGCGCGCCGCAGAGCTCGGCGTCACCGTCAACAGCCTGGTCCAGGGCGCGTGGGCGCTGCTGCTCAGCCTGCTCACCGGCCGCCAGGACGTGGTGTTCGGGGCCACGGTCTCGGGCCGGCCGCCCGCGGTGCCGGACGTCGAGTCGATGGTCGGGATGTTCATCAACACCGTGCCGGTCCGGGTGCGGCACGCGCCCGGCGACACCTTCGCCGAGGTCGTCACCCGGCTCCAGGGCCGGCAGGCGGCGCTCGCGGAGTACCACCACCACGGGCTCGCGGACATCCAGCAGGCGGCCGGCGTGCCGGCGCTGTTCGACACGCTGGTCGTCTTCGAGTCCTACCCGATCGACCGCGAGGGGCTGTCCGCCGCCGGCGAGGCCGCGGACGGGATCACCTTCACCGGCTTCCGGCCCTTCGCGGGCAACAACTACCCGCTGTCGCTGATGGCGGGGATCGGCGAACACCTCGAACTCGCTTTGCAGTACGCGCCGGGGGTCGTCGACCGGGACACCGCCGAGACGTGCGCGACCCGCCTCGTCGGCATCCTGCGCCGGATGGCGGCCGGTCTCGACGGCACCGTCGCGCACGTCGACGTCCTGACCCCGGCCGAACGCGACTGGCTGCTCGGCGACCTGAGCCACCCGGCGCTGCGGTCCGCCGACACCACGCTCGTCGAACGCTTCGAGGCGCAGGCGGCGCAGAGCCCTGACGCGGTCGCCGTGGTGGCCGCGGGCGCCTCGCTCACCTACGCCGAACTGGACGCGCGCGCCGAACAGCTCGCCGCCCGCCTGGTCGCGCGCGCCGTGGGTCCGGAAGCGCTGGTCAGCGTGGTCCTGCCGCGCGACCTGACCATGGTCGTGGCGCTGCTGGGCATCCTGAAGGCCGGCGGAGCCTATCTGCCGGTGGATCCCGCGTTCGCCCGCGCCCGGCTGCCGCAGATCCTGCCCGGGGCGCGGCCGCACCTGGTCCTGGTGGACGCCGACACCCGCGGGCTCGTCCCGGAGACGGACATCCCCGTCCTGGTCTTGGACGACCTGCTCGGCGCGCCCGCCGAGGAGACTGCGAGCGCTGAGAACCCCGATAGCCCTGATAGCCCTGATAGCCCTGCGACACCGCGGCGCAAGGCCGGACCCCACAACCTGGCCTTCGTCGTCTACACCTCCGGCTCCACCGGCGTGCCGAAGGGCGTGGGCATCGCCCACACCACGGTCGTGGCCGCCGTGGACACCATGGTCGCGCAGGCTGGGATGACTCGTGGGACCGGGACCGGGACCGGGACCGGCTCGGGCCGGCGGATCCTGCTCGCCGCCTCCTTCGGGTTCGACGTCGCCACCTTCGAGTTGTTCGCCGCGCTCACCACCGGCGGCGGCGTCGAGATCGTGCGCGACGTGCTGGAGCTGACCGACCGCGACAGCTGGGACGTCGACGTGGCCTGCCCGGTGCCCTCGGCCTGGGCCGAACTCGTCGACCAGCTCGGCGACCGCCTCCGGCCCACCGCGCTGAACTTCTCCGGGGAGGTGCTGACCCCGGCGCTGGCCGACCGGGTGCGTTCGCTGTGGCCCGACATCCGGGTCATCAACAGCTACGGCCCCAGCGAGACCTTCTACGCCACCGCGCACCTGCTCGGCCCCGACCGGAAGTACGAGCCGGACGTGCCGATCGGCCGGCCCTTCGCCGGTGTGCGCGCCTACATCCTCGGGCCGGGCCTGACCCTGCTGCCGCCCGGCACCGCCGGCGAGCTCTACCTCGCCGGCGCCGGACGCGGCTATGTCAACCAGGCCGCGCTGACCGCCGAGCGCTTCGTCGCCGACCCCTTCGGGCCGCCCGGCAGCCGGATGTACCGCACCGGCGACCTGGCGAGCCTGTCCGCCGACGGCGAACTGCACCATCTGGGCCGGATCGACAACCAGGTGAAGATCCGCGGCTACCGGATCGAGCCCGGCGAGGTGGCGGCCGCGCTGACCGCGCACCCGGAGGTGGCTCAGGCGGCCGTGGTGCTCCGGGACAACGGCGGCGCGCGCTACCTGGCGGCGTACCTGGTGCCCCCACCCGGCGCAGCCGTCCCCGACGCCGGCCGGCTGCGCGAGCACCTGGCCGAGCGGCTGCCCGACTACATGGTCCCGGCCGCGTTCGTGCCGCTGGACCGGCTGCCGCTGTCGCCCAACGGCAAGCTCGACCACCGCCGGCTGCCGGTCCCCGAAGTCACTCCCACCACCGCCTACCGGGCGCCCCGCACGCCCCGCGAGGAAGGCCTGTGCCGGCTGTTCGCCGAGGTGCTCGGGGTCGAGCGGGTCGGCGTCGACGACGTCTTCTTCGCGCTCGGCGGGCACTCCCTGCTGGCCGCCCGGCTGATCACCCGGGCCCGGGCCGATCTGGGCATTGAGATCCCCATCCGCACGATCTTCGATCTGCCGACGGTGTCCGCGCTCGCCGCGTGGACCGAGAAGTCCGCGGTTCCCGTTCGTCCCCGCATGCGCAAGATGACTGTTGAGGAGTGACCCGATGATTCCGCTTTCGTACGCACAACGCCGCATGTGGCTGACGAACCAGTTGGAGAACAAGGCCGAGACCTACAACATCTCCCCGCTGTTCCGCCTGACCGGTCGGTTGGACGCCACCGCGATGGTCGCGGCGGTCAACGACGTGGTCGACCGGCACGAGACCCTGCGCACCCGCTACGTGACCGGTGACGACGACGAGCCCTACCAGCAGATCCTGCCGGCCGGACAGGGGCTGGTCGAGGCACCGGTGGCGGACGTCGCGCCCGAGGACCTGCCGGCCCTGGTCGCCGCGGCCATCGCGCACCACTACGACCTGGCGACCGACATCCCGCTCCGGGTGCACCTGTACCGCTGCGGCCCGGAGGACCACGCCCTGCTCCTGGTCATCCACCACATAGCCGCCGACGGCGTTTCCGGCGGGGTGCTGGCCCGGGACCTGTTCGCCGCCTACGCGGCCCGTCTGGACGGCGCGGCGCCGGAGTGGGCGCCGCTGGAGGTGCAGTACAAGGACTACACGCTGTGGCAGCGCGAACTGCTCGGCGACGTGACGGATCCGGCCAGCCTGGCCGCACGGCAGGCCGCCTACTGGCGCACCGAGCTCGAAGGCGTGCCCCAGCCGCTCAGCCTCCCGGTGGACCGCCCGCGGCCCGAGGAGCGCAGCACGCGCGGCGACACCGTCCGGATCGAGCTCGATCCCGACGTCTCGGCCCGGCTGGTCCGGCTGGCCGACGAGCTCGGCGTGACCATGTCGATGGTCATGCAGGCGGGCCTGGCGGTGCTGTTGGGCAAGCTCGGCGGCGGCGAGGACATCACGCTCGGCGGCCCGATCGCCGGACGGACCGACGAGGCGCTGAACGACCTGGTGGGATTCTTCGTCAACACCCAGGTGCTGCGGGTCGACCTGTCGGGCGACCCGACGTTCGCCGATCTGCTGGCGCGGGTGCGGGAGAAGTCGCTGGCCGCCTACGAGCACCAGGACCTGCCGTTCGACATGCTGGTCGAGCTGATCAACCCGAACCGTTCGGCCGCCTACCAGCCGCTGTTCCAGGTGATGTTCGCCTGGCAGAACTGGGACAAGACGGTCTACGAGCTGACCGGGCTCGAGGTGGGGTTCGAGCAGCACCTGGTCCAGGCCACCATCTCCGACCTGTTCCTGAGCATGACCATGGACGAATCGGGCACGGCGTGGGGCGACCTGATGTACGCCACCCAGCTGTTCGACCGGGAGACCGCCGAGGCGATCGCGGCCCGGTTCGGACGGGTCATGGAGCAGCTGGCGGCCGATCCGCGGGCGCCGATCGGCACGGTCGACGTGCTCGCGCGCACCGAGCGCGACTGGCTGCTGCGGGGGATCAACGACACGGCGCACCCGGTGCCCGCCGGCACTCTGCCGGACGCGTTCGAGGCCCAGGTCCTGCGCGACCCGGACCGTCCGGCGGTGATCGGCGAACAGGAGACGCTGACCTACCGGGAGCTCGACCGGCGCGCCAACCGGCTGGCGCACTGGCTCATCGAGCGCGGTGCCGGACCGGAGCAGCTGGTCGCGGTGCGTCTGCCCCGCTCGCCCGAGCTGGTGGTGGCCATCTACGCGGTGGTCAAGGCCGGCGCCGCCTACGTCCCGGTGGACATCGAGGCACCCGATGACCGGGTGCGGCAGCTGCTGGACGGCGCCGCGCCGCTGCTGGTCCTGGACGAGACCCTGCCGGACGTCTCGGCGTATCCGGACTCGAATCCCGAGCGTGTCCTGTCGCCGGACAACGCCGCGTACGTGATCTACACCTCGGGCTCGACCGGCGGCCCCAAGGGGGTGCAGGTGTCGCACCGGTCGATCATGAACCACCTCGCGTGGGTGCTGGCGTACTTCGGCGTCACGGCCGAGGACCGGTTCCTGCTGAGCTCCTCGACGAGCTTCGACGCCTCGGTGCCGGAGTTGTTCGCCCAGTTCCAGGTCGGCGCCGCCGTCGTCGTCGCCCGCGAGGGCGGGCGCCGGGAGCCGGCCTATCTCGCCGAGCTGATCCAGCGGGAAGGCGTGACCGGCGCGTTCTTCGTGCCCTCCCTGCTCGACGCCTTCCTCGGCGAGCCGGAGGCGAAGAAGTGCACCAGCCTGCGCTGGATGGAGGTCGTCGGCGAGGCGTTCCCGCCGGTGCTCGCGAACACGATCGCGGAGGTGCTGCCCGGCTGCGAGATCTACAACTGCTACGGTCCGACAGAGACCACCGTGGAGGTCACCGCACACCGGCACGTGCCCGGTGCCGACCGGGTGCCGATCGGCAGCCCGATCTGGAACACCCAGGCCTACGTCCTGGACGAGACGCTGCGTCCGGTCGCGCCCGGAGTCCCCGGCGAGCTGTACCTGGCCGGCGCCGGGGTTTGCCGGGGCTACCTCGGACACACCGCGCTGACCGCGCAGCGGTTCGTCGCCTGCCCCTTCGGCGGGCCCGGCGCCCGGATGTACCGGAGCGGCGACGTCGTGCGCTGGAACCGGGACGGCGCCCTGGAGTACATCGGCCGCACCGACTTCCAGGTGAAGCTGCGCGGGATCCGCATCGAGCTGGGCGAGATCGAGAACGTGCTCGCCGGCCACCCCGCGGTGGCCCGGGCGGCGGTGGTGGTGCACGAGAACGGACGGGGCGACAAGAGTCTGGCGGCCTACGTCGTGCCGGATCCGGAGGCCGCGACGGCCGCCGCCGGCGAGCAGGTGGACGAGTGGCGCGACGTCTACGCCGACATGTACGCCGACGTCCACGCCGAAGCCGGCGAGCCGGCCCGGGGCGAGGACTTCCGGGGCTGGATATCCAGCTACACCGGCGAGCCGATTCCGCTGGAGCAGATGCGTCCGTGGCGGGACGCGGCGGTGGCGCAGGTTCTGCGTTTCGCGCCGCGGCGGGTCCTGGAGATCGGTGTCGGTTCGGGACTGCTGCTGGCCGGGATCGTCGATTCCGTCGACGAGTACTGGGGCACCGATTTCTCGGCCCCGGCGGTCGACAGGCTGCGCGCGCACCTGGACCAGACACCTCACGGCGACCGGGTCCGACTCGGCGTCCAGGCGGCCGACGACGTCACCGGACTGCCGCCGGGCGGCTTCGACACGGTACTGATCAACTCCGTCGTGCAGTACTTCCCGAGCGCCGCGTACCTGGACCGGGTTCTGAGTCAGGCCCTGGATCTGTTGGCCCCCGGCGGCCGGCTGATCGTCGGCGACGTCCGCAACGCCCGGACCCTGCGGCTGCTGCTGACGGCGGTCCAGCGGACGGCCCAGCCGTACGCCTCGGCCGAGGAGATCAGGTCCCTGGTGGAACAGGCGCTGCTCACCGAGCGCGAGCTGGTGATCGCGCCGGAGTGGTTCGCCGGCTGGGCCGCCGAGCACGGGCTCGGCGTCGACATCCGGTTGAAGTCCGGCCGGGCGCACAACGAGCTGACGCGACACCGCTATGAAGTCGTCCTGTCCAAGGACCCGGCCGCTGAGATCGACCTCGCCGGGGTGCCGGCGCTGCGGTGGGGCCGGGAGGTGTCCGGTCTGGCCGGTCTGGCCGATGAGCTCGACCGGCTCGAGCGGCTCGACGGGACCGGAGCCGGACCGGTGCGGGTGAGCGGGATCCCCAACGCCCGGCTGGCGGCCGAGGCGGATACGGCGGTCTCCGTCGGCTCGTGGCGTCGGCCCCCGCTGTCCGGCGCGCCATTGGATCCTGAGGACTTCGCCGAGTGGGCGCGGCAGCGGGGGTTCGAGCCGGTTCTGACGTGGTCCGGCGATGCGGACCACGGTTTCGACGCGGTGCTGCTGCCCGCGTCGCAGGCCGGGGGGCAGGTCCGAGGAGGATTCGTTCCGGGCTCCGCGGCGGGGCGCACCTGGACGAACACGCCCGTGCTCGGCACCCGGATCGGTCCGCTGCTGGCCGAGCTGCCCGGCTATCTGCGGGAGCGGCTGCCGAGCTACATGGTCCCGGGTTCGGTGATCGCGCTGTCGGAGCTGCCGCTGAACGCAGCCGGCAAACTCGACCGGCGCGCGCTGTCGACGGAACGTGTGGTCGCTCGCGGCGGGGAGCCGCGCAACGTCTTCGAGGAGAAGCTGTGCGCCCTGTACAGCGAAGTCCTTGGCGTGGAGAACGTGGGGATCGAGGACGACTTCTTCGTCCTCGGCGGGCATTCGCTGCTGGCCACCCGCCTCAGTTCCCGCATCCACAAGGTCCTGGGGATCGAGGTGCCGCTGCGGACGATCGTCCGGTACCCCACGGTGGCCGAGCTGGCGGCGCTGATGCTCAACGGCGCCATCCTCGGCGACGACCTCGACCCGTACGCTCCGGTGCTGCCTCTGCACGACGACCCCGGAACCGGCAAGAAGCCGGTGTGGTTCCTGCACGGCGGCGGCGGCCTGGGCTGGGTGTACTTCTCCTTCGCGCCGTACGTCGAGGACCGTCCGGCCTACGCCATCCAGTCCCGCGGCTGCAACGGCACCGACCCGGTGGCCGAGTCGGTGGAGCAGATGGTCGAGGACTACCTCGACCTGATCGTCGGCATCCAGCCCGAGGGCCCCTACAACCTGGTCGGCTGGTCCCTGAGCGGCCCGGTGGTGCACGCCCTGGCCGTCGCCATGGACGAGCGCGGGTACGAGGTGGGCCTGTTGGCGGTGCTGGACGCCATGCCGTCGATCGGTTTCAAGGACCTGGGCGCTCTGGACCCGGTGGCCTACCGCAAGGAGGTCGAGCAGTTCGTCAGCGACTTCATGAACCCCGAGAGCATCAGCGGCCTGCTGGACGCCATGGGCCGGGTCGGGGCCAACAACCGGTCGGTGATGAAGGAGTTCGACTCACCCGTCTACCGCGGCGACATGCTCTACTTCAACGCCAAACAGGGCAAGGAGGCGGGCTCGTGGGCGCATTACTGGCGGGAGCACATCCTGGGCACCATCGAGGAGTTCGACGTGGATTCCACCCACGAGTACATGCACATGCCCAAACCCGCTGCCCAGGTGATGCGGGTCATCGTGCCGCGGCTGGTCTGAGGATCGAGGGCGGCCGAGATGACAGCGATGACGGCGATGACAGCGACACCGGCACTGGTGTGCGTGCCGTTCGCGGGGGCGGGGCCCTCGTTCTTCCACCCGTGGCGGGACCTCGCGGCCGGCCGGTGGCGGGTGCTCCCGGTCGAACTGCCGGGCCGGGAGCGGCGGATCCTGGAGACGCCGTACCGGAACGTGGTGGAGTCCGCGCTGAACTGTGTCGACGACGTCGTCGCAGGCCTGGGCGACGGGGAGTCCGTCCTGTTGTTCGGGCACAGCCTCGGCGCGGTGCTCGGGTACGAGCTGGCACACCTGCTCCTCGACCGTGACATCACGGTCGACGGTCTGGTCGTCAGCGGCTCGCCCGGACCGTGGACCCAGCGCGAGAGGCGGGCCACAGGCCTTCCCGACGAGGAGTTCCTGGTCCGGGTCGAGGAGTTCGCCGGCTTCCGGCACGAGGCCCTGGACCACCCGGAGATGCGCGACTTGATCCTCCCCGTGCTGCGGGCCGACTGCGAGATGCACGAGAACTACGTCCCGAGCCGGGACGATCCGCTGCCGGTCCCGATCTGCTCGGTGCGCGGGAGCTCCGACGGGCTGGTGACGGCGGAGGAGGCGCAGCAGTGGCAGAAGGCGACCACGGAAGCCTTCCGCTATGCGGAGTTCCCCGGCGATCACATGTATCTGGTGGACAGCGCCCGGGAAGTGCTGGACTTCATCGCCGGGGAGTTCGACCCCACCTCAGGGATCTGAGAATCGGGGGCGAGTCATGATGTGATTCGCCCCCGCCGGTGCATGAAAGAGCCCCCGAACACTAAGTGTTCGGGGGCTCTTTCATGCACCGGGTCGACTCGATCGGACTCTCTGTCGGGAGGCCGGCCGAACCCTCCGGCAGCGCCGCGTTGAGCACCGCCACCTTCTCGTTCCACTCGTCCTGCCCGGCGAACGGGATGGTCTCGTTCTCCTGGTAAACCGGGAACCGGCGGTAGCTGTTGCCGTCGCCGGTGTCGGAGCCGCGCACCAGCAGTGGGTCGAGGTAGATCCCCGAGCTCTGGATCCGGAGAACAGCATGTCGGGCTGGTCGGTGCGGGAGGACGGCTGGTGGCAGTGTTCCGGACGCAGGTCCGGGTACTTGTTGGTGAGTCAGTCCACGTGGCCGCGCACCTCGTCCAGCACCTCCGGCGGCACTACGTCGCCGATGATGGCGAAGCCCTGCTCGGCGTATTCCTCCGCGGCTCTCTTCAGCACGCCGTCGTCAAGCGTGTCCATACATCAGCTCCGTCTCCTGTGTCGAGAGTCGCCTTGTTCGGCGGCCCTCACCACTCGAACTTCTCGCGGAGGCTCCGCTTTTCGATGCAGTAGGTGCGGAATGCCCGGGCCTTGGCCACCATGTCCTCGTCGCCGGAACGTCGGGCGGCCTCGACGTACCAGTCGAAGACCTCCCGGGCGTGCAGGTGCCGCGAGAAGTGGGTCTCGACGAACCGGCGGAACGCCGGCCGCATGGTCGCGGCGGTCAGCCGCCGGCAGGAGTCCAGCAGTTCTTCGCGTTCCTCCTCGGTCGGCTCGGGCCGATCCATGATGCGGACCGGCTCGGTCGCGGGAATGTCGCCGCGGATCTCGACCGGCTTTTCCGAGCCCGCGTAGTCCAGAACCAGATTGAGCCGGGAGATGGCGGAAGTGCTGCCCGCCGAATGCGGATCGGTGGTGTGGATCTTCCACACCTCACCGCGGCGGAGGTGATAGACGATGTTGTTCTCCGAATGGAGCGATTCTTCGCTGGTGCGCAGTGGGACCTGCAGCCTGGTGCCCGGTTCCTCGAATTCCAGGAAATCCACATGCGGCACTATTCCCCCGTCGTGGAGCGCGAAGATGCGCACCCATTGCAGCCGGTCGAGGGAGAAGTGATCGGTCACGACGGACATGACGGCCGGCAGCCGCTTGCCCAGTTCGGTGAGCGCGAGTTCGTCGCCGTGCGGGCGGAAGGCGAGGTCGGAATCGGCGCCGCTGCCGTTCGCCAGAACGTGGCAGGACCATGATCCGAAGGTCAGGGCGTCGTACTCGCCGGGATAGTCGTGGTGGTCCACGACGGCCAGTTCGGATTCGAGATCGTACGAGTCCATCGGCAGCACCGCGAGCCGTTGTGATTTTAGCAACGAAATCCTCCCCACACATACTGGCCGGAGGATCCGACACAGATGGGCGTCATTATTCCGAGCAGTCACGGTAATCCCCGTGAGATACCCCGGACAATGGCCGCCTCCGGCGCGCGCGGCGCCTGAGGCGCAGAGGGTGACATCGGTGGTGCGGCCGCGCCAGGATCGGACCACACGCTTGTGTCCCGTTGGCGGGACAACCGCCGGCAATGGAATCGGGGCTGCCCATGTCACTCGTGCGTGAGATCTCGGCGCTGTGGGGGGAATACCTCAATGACGGCGCGGTCGAGGCTGACGACAACTTCTTCGAACTCGGCGGGAATTCGCTGATCGGGATAAAGATCATCGAAAGGGTGGCCCAGGAGTACGGCGTCGAACTCTCCGTCCGCGCCTTCTACCTGGCGCAGACCCCGACCCGGGTCGCGGAGCTGATCGAGCAGGGGCGCGCTGGCACGTGAACCCTGTCTGAAGACCACCCCTCAGCGCTGATTCGCCGTCGGCGTTCGATGCCATAATCCGGGAATGAGACGTCGGAGGTGGGGGACGGCCGCAGCCGTAGTCGTCGTGGCGGCAGCCGGGACGACCACGGCGCTGCTGGTCACCGGATCAGCGGACGCGAGTGACTACAAGGCTTTGCCGACGTGCGGCAAACTCGCGGGTGCGCTGCCCGGACAGCCGGCGTTGACGGTGGTGAACGACGCCCCGACTCAGCCGCCTGAGCACGGTCTGGATCCGGCTTTCATGGACCTCCAGTGCGCGACCGCGGACATGCAGGGCTACGTCGCCGTCGACATCTACCAGGCGGGCAGCCTGGATCTCGGTACCGCTGTGCAGTACACGGACAAGGCCGTGCACGACGGCCGGTCGCGCGCCAAGGCGGAGTTCGTCCGGAGAAGTCCGGGCTCGAAGTCACTGAGTGCGGATGTGCGCTACAGCGCGGCACCCACCGGCAATTCCATCTGCACGGTGTACAGCCTGAAACGGAACGCCGTGGCGGTGCTGGGGATACCGGCTACCGGCTCGCTCGACCAGTTCGAGGCGGCCTGTCGGCAGATCGCCGAGAATCAGCTGCCGAAGGTGGTCGGCGCGGCGCTGGGATGAGGGCCGCTGGCCGTTCAGCCGGCCACCAGCCCTTGTTCGTTCCTTGTTCGTTCAGCGCTCCACGAGCCGATCGCGCCCCGCCTCGTAGCCGGCGCCGGCCATCAGCACGCTCAGCGCCACGAGCAGCCCGAGCGGCAGGGTCCAGCCGTTGGTGCTCTGGTGCAGGATGCCGAGCAACAGAGGGCCGGTCGCGGCGATGAGGTAGCCGATCGACTGCGCCATGCCGGCCAGCGCCGCCGCGTCGCCGGCGCTGCCCGCGCGCCGGCGCTGCCCGCGCGCTGGCTCTGGAACGTCAGCGCCAGGACGAGGGTCGCGCCGCCGCCGATGCCCAGAAGGGTGCACGACACCAGGTAGGCCGACGGCGCGGCCATCAGCAGCGCGAAGCCGCCGGCGACGGTGAGCGAGCCGACGAGGGCGGTCCAGCGCTGGTCGGTGCGGCCGCGGGTGAGGATCGGCAGCAGGCTGCTGGAGGTCAGGGAGTCTTCACCCGTCGTTCACCCGCCGAGCCGGCGTCGCCGAGTAGCTTGTTCCACCAAGACAGAACTTGGTCCTACAAGTGACGAACCCCGAGGAGAGCAGACGCCATGCCGGCAGCCATGTACCAGGACCTGGCAGCGACACTGCGCGACGCGATCGCCGACGGCAGCTTCCCGCCGGGTTCGCGCCTGCCCTCCGAGCACGAGGTCTCCGAGCGCTACGGCGCCTCCCGCAACACCGTCCGGCGGGCCTTCGCCGCGCTCAGCCAGGACGGCTTGATCTCCTCGCACCAGGGCGCGCGCCGCATCGTGCTGGCCGAGCCGCGCGTGCAGAGTTTCAGCGAGCTGCGATCGTTCTCGCGGTGGGCGCGCTCCATCGGCGAGGTGCCCTCCGGCCGGGTGGTGCTGCTCGAGCGGCGGGCCGCCACCGACGTCGAGGCGCAACAACTGGCTTTGGCGGCGGGGGAGCAGGTGGTGTACCTGGTCCGCCTGCGCCTGCTCTCCGGCCGGCCGGTGATGATCGAGCGGACCGCGTACGCCGACCGGGCCGGGTCCCTGCTCGGGTTCGTCGACCTGGAGCGGGAGTCGGTCTGCGAGCGGCTGGAGGAGTACGGCATCTTCTTCGCCCACGCGCAGCACACCATGGAGGCCGTCAACGCCTCCGCCGAGGACGCCGCGCTGCTGGAGACCGAGCCCGGCGCCGCCCTGCTGCGGGAACGCCGCCGCACCACCGACCACGACGGCCGGCCCCTGGAGTGGTCCGAGGACGTCTACCGCGGCGACGCCGTCGCCTTCTCCATCCGCAACTCCCTTGGCGCCGCACCGCTGGCGCGCGACCACGTCAAGAAGGACCGCTCATGACCCTTCCCGTCTCCGACTACCCCGCGCTGTGGCTGCGCGACAACTGTTCCTGTGGCGACTGCGTGGCACCGGGTACCGAGCAGAAGCTCCACGGCATCACCGACCTGGCGCCGGACACCCGCATAGCCCGGGTCGAAGAGCACGAGGACGCCGTGGTCGTCGTCTTCGCACCGGACGATCACCGCAGCCGCTTCACCCACGCCTGGCTGGCAGCGCACCGGCTCGACGCAGGGTCCGGGACGCGACCGGCCGACGACCGCTCTGAGGACGCCAAGAACCTCTGGCAGGCCACTGACCTGGCCGATGCGATCCCTACCGGCGACTGGCCGACGTTCCAGCAGGATCCGGTCGCGCGGGCCGCGGGCCTGGAGGCCTTGCTGCGCCAGGGCTTCTTCCTGCTGCGAGACGTCCCGCCGACCGACCGCGCGGTCCTGACCGTGGCCGAATCCTTCGGTTACGTACGCCGCACCAACTACGGCGAACTCTTCGAGGTCCGGGTCGAAGACCAGCCCACGAACCTCGCCTTCAGCAGCCTCCCGATCACACCGCACACCGACAACCCGTACCGCGATCCCGTCCCGACCATCCAGCTGCTGCACTGCCTGGTGAACGCCGCCGAGGGCGGGGATTCCGGCCTGGTGGACGGCTTCGCTGCGGCGGCGCGGCTGCGAGCAGAAGATCCCGCCGCCTTCGACCTGCTCGCCCGGACTCCAGTGACCTTCCGCTACGCCGACGCCGCAACTGAACTGTCTGCGACCCGGCCCCTCATCGGCCTCGATCCCGTCGGTCGGATCCGCGAGATCCGCTTCAACAACCGCTCGATGCGGCCGATCGCCCTGCCGGCCGAGCAGATCGCCGCCTTCTACGCCGCCTACCGGCGGCTCGCCGAAATCCTCTACAGCGCCGAAGCGCAGCTCACCTTCCGGCTGGAGCCCGGCGACTGCGTCGTGTTCGACAACACCCGCGTCCTGCACGCGCGTACCGGCTTCCGGGCCGGCGGCGCACGTCACCTGCAAGGCTGCTACGCCGATCTGGACGGCGCGTACAGCGCACTCGCGGTCCTGCGCCGCGGATCCCTCGAATCGAACGGAGCGGCATAGTGAATGAGACAACAGCGATGAACCCGGTCGACACATTTGCCATCCTGTTCGCCGAGCAAGGTGCGAACGACTACCTCGGCGAGGCGGTGACCCAGTCCGCGCACATGCTCCAAGCCGCGGCGCTCGCTGAGGCCGCTGGTGCTCCGGCGTCGCTGGTGGCCGCCGCTCTGCTGCACGATGTCGGGCACTTCACCGGTCCGGTGAGCGGCGACGAGTTGATGTCCGGCACCGACAATCGGCACAGCCACGTCGGCGCGGACTGGCTCGGCGCCTGGTTCCCGGAGTCGGTCACCGAGCCGGTGCGGCTGCACGTCGCCGCTAAGCGGTACCTGTGCGCCACCGAGCCCGGATACTTCGAGAAGCTGTCGGAGGCGTCCGTCTATACCCTGCAGGTGCAGGGAGGTCCGATGAGCGCCGAGGAGGCCGAGCGGTTCGCCGCCGGGGAGTACGCGCTCCAGGCGGTGGCGCTGCGCCGCTGGGACGAGGAGGCGAAGGATCCCGATGCTGACGTGCCGGGATTCGAGTACTACCGGCCGTTGCTGGAAGGGCTGGTCCGGTGATGCCGGTGACGCCGGTACGCCGGTGACGCGGGCTCAGGCCACGGTGGCGTCCGCGCGTTCGGCTTCATACAGCGCGAACACAGCCCCCTGCGGATCCCGCAACGTCGCGAAGTAGCCGGTGCCCGGCAGGTGGAAGGCCTGAGTCAGGGTCTGTGCACCCAACTCTGCCGCCTGTTCCGCAGCCGCCGCAGCGCTGTCCGTCCGGAAGTACAGCAGCCAGTGCGGCGGGACGTCGTCGGGGACGCCCGAAGCGCGCATGTTCTGCACGCCGCCGAACCGGCGGTCGCCAGCGCTCAGGTGCGCGTAGGCGTCGTCGCTGATCGACCAGCCGAACAGCGCCTGGTAGAAGGCGTTCGCGGCGGGCACGTTGCGGGTCGCCAGCTCCGCCCAGCACGGCGCGCCGGGCTCGTCCCACAGGCCGAAGCCGTGGAAGGTGCGGGGCTGCCAGACGGTGAACATCGCGCCGGTCGGGTCGCGCAGGACCGCGAAGCGGCCGTTGTCGAAGATGTCCATCGGGGCCATCAGGACCTCGCCGCCCTCCTCGGCGGCCCGGGCGGCCGTGGCGTCGGCGTCCAGGACCGCGAAGGAGACCGTCCAGGCGACCGGCTGGCCCGGGGCGTAGAGCGGGGACATGGCCGCGACCGGGGTGTCCTCCAGCGTCGCCATGGTGTAGCCGCCGGCTTCGGCGCGCGGGTCCGTGGTCACGGTCCAGCCGAACAGGGCGGTGTAGAACTCGCCCGACTTCGGGACGTCGGCGGTGCCCAGTTCGGCCCAGCACGGTGCGCCGATGGCTGCTTCGGTCGGCTTCATGGGGGTCAGGTTTCCACGTCATCCAGGGGTGCGCGAGCGGAATCGGGGATGCCTTCATCCGTTCAGCGCAAGCGATTCGTGTCTCCGGGTCCTGATCGCCCAGAGTAGGCGCGTCTTCGGCAACCTCGGGCGGACGGATTCGGACCTTGGCCACACGGTTCTCGGCAACGGCGGCGGCGATCGGGCTGGTGGGCGGGGTGCTCGCCGCCTCGCCGGTGGGCGCGGCGACGGCGGCGGCGCGTCCGGTGCCCTTAGGCCCCGCGTCCTTAGGTCCGGCGCGCTTAGGTCCCGCGCCCTTAAGCCCGGCGGCGGGGTCGGGCTCCATCCCCTACTCGGTCGCCGATCCGGACACCGCGCCCCGGCCGGTGGTCACGATCGTGATCGGCGGCGTGCAGCTGCTGATGCTGCTGGACACCGGCTCGACCGGGATCCGCGTGGCGGCCGACAAGATCCCCTCCGGCGCGGTCACGGTCACCGGCCCGGCCGCGGCCTACGGCTACGGCAGCGGCATCCAGCTGCACGGCGACCAGGCCGACGCCGACGTGGTCATGAACGGCTACCACACCGGTCCGCTGCCGATCGAGCTGGTCCGCTCCACCGACTGCTTCGCGGACAAGCCGAACTGCCCGGCCGCGCACGGCGCCAGGCCCGCGATGTTCGGCGGCGTCCTCGACGGCATCATGGGCGTCAGCCCCGAGGAGATCTCCGGGCTGGTGAACCCGCTGTGGGCGCTGCACGACGCCGCCGGCGACCACATCGGCCGGCAGTTCGCGGTGAGCTACGACCCCTCGCAGGTCAGCGGTGAGATCCGGCTGAACGTCCCGGCCGCCGGCTACGGCCTGGCGCAGCTGCCGAGGACCCCGGCGGGCAGCCACCGGCACGTGCGGTCGGCGCGGCTGCCGGCGGCGCCGCCGTCGTGGAACCCGCGGGCCGTGCAGACCTGCGTCGAGGGCGCCGGGCTGGTGAAGAACTGCGGCCCGGCGATGTTCGACACCGGGACCCCGGAGTTCGCGCTCAACGTGCCCGGCGGTCCGGCGGGCACCTGGCCGGCGGGGCGCTCGCTGCTCGTCGGCGTCCCGGCGGCCGGCTGGTCAGCCGCCTACAGCACCGGCTCGGGCACCGGCGTCACCGTGGCCGACGCGCCCTCGACCACGACCTCCGGCACGCTGATCGGGTTCCCGGCGTTCGCGCAGGGTCCGATCCGCTTCGACCTGGAGGCCGGGACTGTCGGGTTCCCGGTCCACTCGGGGCCGGTTTCGGCTCTGGCTCCGGCGCCGCAGCAGGGCGGCCTGGTCGAGGCGCCGGCGGACCCGGCCTCGGCTCCGGTCGCGGTCCCGGCCCCGGCCCCGGCCGCCGTGCCCGTCGCCGCGCCTCAGCACCCTGCGACGACACCCTCCGCGCCCCAGCACGCGACGCCCAAGAAGCGCCACCCGGGGCTGCCCTTCCACAAGACCGGCAAGAAGGCCCGCAGCCTTCCCGACACCGGAGTCCCCATGTCAGCAGCCCTCGGCGCGGTCACCGCGCTGACCGCACTACTCGCGGGCATCGGCACCGTCCGGGCCGCGCGCCGCCGCACCGACCGCGAGGCCTGATCCGGGCAGCGATGCCTCAGGCTGGTGGACCCGGTGCTGCCCCAGATCGTGGCGGCAGCCGAACAGCGACCACTTGTGGCCGTCGCAGAGGTCGTGGGTCGACGCGGCGGCGGTGATCGGCGCGAGTGAGGCGGCGACGACTGTGGCGGCGGCGAGCAGGCGCGCGACGCTTCGGGGGCTGATGAGAGACTTCATGCCCTCCAGATTCTCGATCCATCGGGCTCAATGCCGCATTCGTTGCTCCGAACGGATGGCTGTCCGGAGTGCTCGTGGACAGTGGCGCGGGAATGATCACCTCCGCGCAGTGGTTGTTCGCTAGGACCACTGTTGCTTCCCAGGAGGGGTGCGGAATGCGGATTCTCGTCGTCGGAGCCGGGGCCACCGGCGGATACTTCGGTGGGCGGCTGGCCCAGGCCGGGCGGGACGTGACGTTCTTGGTCCGCGAGGGCCGGGCCCGCACGCTGCGCGAGCGCGGCCTGCGGATCGTCGGGCTCGGCGAGCAGACCGTGCTGGAGCCGAAGCTGGTCACCGCCGACACCGTCGAGGGGCCCTACGACCTGGTGCTGCTCACGGTGAAGGAGTCCGGCCTGCTCGGCGCGGTGGCGGACCTGGCGCCCGCCGTCGGCCCGGACACGCTGATCCTGCCGGTGCTCAACGGGATGCGGCAGATCGACGTGCTGGTCGAGCGCTTCGGTGAGGACGCGGTGCTTGGCGGCATCGCCTACGTCATGACCACGCTCGACGCCGACGGCGACATCCTGCGGCTGGCGCCGATGCACCGCGTCGCCTACGGCCGCCGCGACGGGAGCCTCGACGACCGGATCCGGGCCGTGCACGCCGAGCTGTCCGACGCCGGGTTCGATACCGCGCTGTCCGAGCGGATCCTGTCGGGGATGTGGTCGAAGTGGACGTTCATCGCCGCGCTCGGGGCGGTTTGCGTGCTTGGCAACGGCACCGTCGGCGAGGTCGCGGGGGTGAGTGGCGGTGCGGCGCTGGCGGAGACGGTCCTGGCCGAGGGCGCGTCGGTTGCGGCGGCGGCCGGATATCCGGTCTCGGACAAGGAACTGGACGTCTACCGGGGCATGCTCACCGAGCAGGACAGCGACGACACCTCTTCGCTGTTCCGCGACTTGTCCGTGGGCCTGCCGGTCGAGGCCGAGCAGATCTTCGGCGACCTGGTGGCGCGCGGCGAGGCGCTGGGCGTCGCGGTGCCGTCGCTGGCTGCGGTGGCGGTTCGGCTTCGGGTGCACAACGTGCGGGTGGCCGGGGCGTAACGCTTTCGTGGTCGATCGGTGGGGCTGGGCGTAACGCTGCCGCATAGTTATGCCCGGTCCGTTAGCCTCCTTCGATATCAGGGCGCTTCTTGTCAGTGTCCTTGGTTGTGTTCTTGGTCGTGCGCTTGGTAGTGCTCTTGTCAGAGGCCGGAGGGGGCTGACGTGGCTGTCGTGGGGAGGTTTGGGGCTCGGGGACGGCGTGCGGCTGCGGTGCTGGTGCCGGCGGTCGTGTGCGTCGCCGCCTTCGGGTACGGGCTGCCCAAGCTCGCGTCGTACCACGGGGTGTTGGGCACTTTCCGGGCGCTGACTTCGGGTTGGGCGGTGCTGGTCCTGGCTGCTGCGGCGCTGAACCTGCTCGCGAACTGGGTGTTTATTGCCGCCGCGATTCCCGGGCTGCCGTTGCGGCGCGCGGCTGCGGTGAATTTGGCGTCGACGGCTGTGGCGAATACGGTGCCGGCGGGCGGCGCGGTGTCGGTCGGGGTGAGTTGGCGGATGCTGTCGAGTTGGGGGCTGAGTCGGCGGTCGTTCGCGGTGTACACCGGGGTCACCGGGGTGTGGAGCACGTTGGCTAAGTTGGCGACGCCTGCGGTGGTGGTGCTGGTGTTGGCTGGCACCGGGCGGCTGACGTCGGGCAATGGGGCTGTCGCGACTTTGTGCCTGGGTGCGGCGATCTGCGCTGGCGCGTTTGTTGGTGGTGTGGCGGTGGTTCGCCGCTCGCTGCATGACGAGCGCGCGGCGCACGCCGTCGGGCGTGGTGCGCAGCGGTGGGCCGACCGCGTGTTCCGGCTGGCGCATCGCACGGCGCCGACGACGATCGCGGCGGTGGTGGTGCGTTTTCGTGATGATTCGGTGGAGCTGCTGCGGGCTCGGAGCACACGGCTGACGCTGGCGAGCATCGGGAACGACCTGGGCTGGCTGCTGGTGTTCCAGACGTGCTTGCTGGCGTGCGGGGTGCCGCAGTCGCAGGTTCCGTGGAGCCGGTGTCTGGCCGGCTTCGCGCTCGCGCGGGTGCTGTCGGCGGTGCCGGTGACGCCGGGCGGGGTCGGCGTGATCGAGCTGGGGCTGACGGCGTACCTGGCCGTCGGGCTGGACCCGGCGGGGGCCGCGCGGGTTACGGCGGCGGTGTTGTTGGCGCGGGGGCTGACGTATGTGTTGCCGATTCCTTTGGGGGCTGTGGCTTATGCGGGGTGGCGGTTGCGGCGGCCGGGTGGGCGGAATGCTGTGCGGGGC
>NZ_JAACYW010000680.1 GCF_015356825.1 Catenulispora rubra
GGTGACGGAGCAGCGCGGCTGGTGGTGTGGTGAGGGGGTCCGAAGGACCATGGAGGGGTTTGGTTCTGGGTCCCTCGCCGCGTCAGCGGGCGCAGCCAACCTGCCCGGTTTGGCGGTGTCAAGCCGGACGAAACGCCACCACAGCAGCAGGGGTGCGGCTTGATTCCGCCAAACCGGGCTGGTTCCGTTTACGGCGATGACGCGGCGAGGGACCCAGAACCTCGGCGACCACAAGCAACACCGCCACCGCACAACGCGACGCAGGCAACAGCGGATAGAAAGCCGAACAGTCGCGGGCCGCCGCCAAACAACCCGACGCGCGGGTCGCCCCCTCGTCGAGGAGGCCCGCCAGAGGCCTCAAGGTGCCCACCAAGCGCGGCAGAGGGCCGCCCGCATGACGCGTGCGCAGTGACTCGGACTCATGCGTGGTCTTGTCCACGAAAACCGGCGGCCGCCAGCGCGACGCATTTCGCACAACCGAACTGCGTCCCCTGCGAGGCCATCCAACCATTGGCGAAGCCGTAAAATTGCCTGTAAAACCACGAACACACTGCCGCCTGCCGACAGACCGCGGTAACGCCTGACCCGCAGTGTGCAAGTGGATGCGGCGGCATATTGTTAGGGAATTATCGCTTGTAGCCGCGGTCGACCAGCCAGCCCTTGGCCTTCTCCGTGACCTCCAGGCCGAGGTCCTGGGCCTTCAGGCGGCGGCGGGAGCCGTCCAGCATCAGGTCCACGA
>NZ_JAACYW010000681.1 GCF_015356825.1 Catenulispora rubra
AAACGCTACATCGCCAACGAGATCCACCGCATCATCACCCCCCAACTAGCACAAACAACCGCAAAAACCCAAGAACACAACCCCCACCACTTGACATAGGAGCATCGAGGGAACCGGGACAACCCCGGCCTGTGGTGTGGACGAGGTCCACCCGGGCGCACACGCGGCGGTGAGGCGTCGAGCGGGAGGTGTGGGGATCCATCCCACAGGTGGGGTTGTCCCGGGTTCCCCGTCGCGTCGGCGGGCGAAGCCAACCTGGCCGGTTTGGCGGTGTCCAGCCGGACGGAGGCCGGCCACAGCAGCTGTGATGCGGCTGGACACCGCCAAACCGGGCTGGTTCCGTAAGGCGACGATGCGATGGGGAACCCGGGACGAAGGCGACCACAAGCAGCGTCCGCCGCCTGACTACGCGGCCCCCCACTCCCCGGAGCGAGGCCGCTCGCCGCGCAGGCGCCGCCGGAGGCCCTGTCTTTGACTTCAGGCACCCACCACACGCAGCCGCCACCCGCCCGCACGACGTGTGCGCAGTGACACGGACCTGCGCGCGGTCGTGTCCACGACAACCGGCCAGCCGCCAGCGCCAGCCGCGTGGCACCACCGAACTGCGTCCCCCGCGAGGCCATCCAACCATGCGCGAAGCCGTAAGGGCTCGCAGAGGATTAACCCGTAGCCTTCGGGTCTGGGGATCGTTGTTGTGGTATGGGCATATCTGTGGAGGAGTTCGCGGCGGGGCTGG
>NZ_JAACYW010000682.1 GCF_015356825.1 Catenulispora rubra
CCCCCGAAGGCCCCGCCCTCGGCCACTTCGGCCTGGCGTGGGCAGTCCGGCCGCCGTCGCAACCCGACGTCCCCGCCACCGCGATCATGCACGCGCCCCGCGAGCTGTTCGGCTGGTCCGGCCCCACGGTCGGCTCCGACACCTACGGCCTGGCATCGGTGCTCCGCACCGCCCTGACAGGCCGCGCACCCTTCGAGACAGAAGCCCGCACCGGCCGCGCCGCCCTCTACCACCGCCTGGTGCAGGGCGCCCCGCCGAAGCTGCACCACCCGGGCGTACCCGAGCAACTGGCGATCCTGCTCGACCGCATGATGGACCCGGACGCGGCACGCCGCCCGGCACTCGACGACGTGACGCGGATGCTGGAGGAGGTCGCGCGGATTCCCGGCCTGATGGCCGCCCGACTGCCGGTGCCGACACAGATGCCGATGGCGCCGCCGCAGCAGGCACGAGGGCTCACGCCGCCGACCGCGCTGGTGGCGCAAGGGCTCATGCCGCACGCCCAGGGTGTGCCGACGGTGTCGCCGCAGCCACAATCAGCACCGGCAATGCCTCCGCAGCCGGTTAGTGCGCACCAGGCACAGACCCCCGCGCCCACACAGCAACCTCAGAGCCTCACTCCACCGCCGGAGCATGGCGCTCCCCCCTTCGCCCAACAGGCCCAGCCCAACGAGTTCCCCATCCCGCGTCCCACACCCCCGGCGACCTCCGCTACCACCCCAAAGC
>NZ_JAACYW010000683.1 GCF_015356825.1 Catenulispora rubra
ACCGGAGAAGGCGTAGTCCGGCACCGTCGGGCCGAGCAGATCCTTGTGGACGCTCGCGCACGCGTCGGTCACCAGGGTGGAGGGCCGGTTGGGCGTGCCGCCATCTTTCTCTCCCACTCCATCGGCACCGACCACCGCTACGTCTTCAGTGCGCACGAGCACTCCGCCGTCTTCCACCGGTTCGCGGCCGCAGTGGGAGGGCGACGTGCAGATCGATCCGGTGGGGTATTCGCTGGCGACCGTCCCACCGAGCCCGGACCAGTCCGGGAATGCGGACATCAGCGCCAGCTTCGACGGAACGTTCGTCGCCGGACTGGGCGCCGCGAAGTGGATGGGCGCAAGGGCACCGAGCCCTGAGGACTGTGCCTCGCTGATCATGTCGCGGGAGGCAACACACGTGACCACCGTCCCGGGCGACGTGTACTGCGTCCGGGTGGCGCACGGACCCTTCAACATCGGAAACCAGTACGCGGCGGTGCGGGTTCTGGAGCAGGGACTTGATCCGACGGACCTGCCGTACGTGCGGATCCACGCCACGGTCTGGCCGGACGGGGCTTGATCTTCAGAGAGCCGCTGAGGGGACTCGAACCCCTAACCGCCTGTTTACAAGACAGGTGCGCTGCCAATTGCGCCACAGCGGCCGGACCGGGTGCTCGGCGGGAGCCGAACTGATCCGCCGCCATGGTACCCAACGGGGCGGGGGTTGCCCCAGTCCGTTTCGAAAG
>NZ_JAACYW010000684.1 GCF_015356825.1 Catenulispora rubra
GTATCAGGTGGTCGGGGCCAAGCGTGGTCCGGCGCCGGCGCATGACATCCCGATCTGGATCGGTGCACTCAAGCCGCGGATGCTGCGGTTGATCGGGGAGAAGGCCGACGGGTGGCTGCCGAGTCTGTTCTATTTGCAGGACGGCGATCTGGAGCGTGGGCAGCGGGTCATCGACGAGGCTGCGGTGGCGGCGGGGCGGGATCCTCGGGAGATTCGCAGGCTGCTGAATATCTCGGGGTCGTTTTCGTTGCAGGGTCAAGGGTTTTTGCAGGGGCCGCCGGAGCAGTGGGCTCAGGAGTTGCTGCCGCTGGCTGTGGGGTCAGGTGTCAGTACATTCATTCTCGCCAGCGACGATCCGCGGGAGATTCAGACGTACGCCGAGGAGGTCGCGCCGCGGTTGCGGGAGTTGGTGCAGGCGTCGCGGCAGGCAGCCGGGACGGCTGGGACCGCTTTGATCGCCGACGAGGAGGTGGTGCGCAGCCCAAAAGCCCTGGAGCTTCGGCGTAGCGGGATCGCTTACGACGCGGTGCCGGTGTCGTTGAGGCGGTCGGCGGTCGAGCCCGGGGACAAGGAGTACGAACGGGTTCGGTCGACGTACGTGCGGAGCGGTTCGCCGGGGTTGGTGCTGCGGCCGGAGTCGGCGCAGGGAGTGGCTGACGCGCTGGGGTTCGCACGGGAGCAGGGGGTTCCGCTGGCGATACGCAGCGGGGGGCACAGTATGGCGG
>NZ_JAACYW010000685.1 GCF_015356825.1 Catenulispora rubra
GGTGAGGGCGGGGCGGGAGCTTACGCGCAGCAAAGTCGCACCGGCGGCCGGTGGCGCGCGGTTCGCGGTGGCAAGACGGCAAGCAGGACCGGGGCGGCCGGGCTGTCGGTTTTGGTGAAGGCCGGCGCATTGGTGGCTGCGGTTGGTGACGGGCCGCGCGTGGCCAGCGACGCGGTTAGGGGGTCCGAAGGACCATGTGGGGTGTTGGTTCTGGGTCCCTCGCCGCGTCAGCGGGCGCAGCCAACCTGGCCGGTTTGGCGGTGTCAAGCCGGGCGAGGCTGGACCACAGCAGCAGGGGTGCGGCTTGATTCCGCCAGACCGGGCTGGTTCCGTAAGGCGATGACGCGGCGAGGGACCCAGAACCCGGCGACCACAAGCAGCGACCGCCACCGACCAACGCGACGCAGGCAACAGCGGATAGAAAGCCGAACAGTCGCGGGCCGCCGCCAAACCGTCGGACGCGCGGGTCGCCCCCTCGTCGAGGAGGCCCGCCAGAGGCCTCAAGGTGCCCACCAAACGCGGCCGCCACCCGCCCGCATGACGTGTGCGCAGTGACTCGGGCTCATGCGTGGTCTTGTACGCGAAAACCGGCGGTCGCCAGCGCGACCTGCGGGGTTCAACTGAACTGCGTCCCCTGCGAGGCCATCCAACCATTGGCGAAGCCGTGAAAAATCGCCTGTAAACCCACAAACCGACCGCATCTCGACCACCATCGCCAGAC
>NZ_JAACYW010000686.1 GCF_015356825.1 Catenulispora rubra
CTCCACGCCCGCCTCGCCGCCGCCCTGGCCCACGCCCAGGCGGACGTGCCGCTGCCGACGGACGCCAGCGCCGAGTTGGCGGCGCTGCTGGATCGCTTGGGCGATGGGGCGGCGCGGAACGGACAAGTACCGGCCTGACCGAAGCGCGGCCTTCGCTGCACGCGCGGGATGCTGTTTAGCAAGTCGCCGCTCATGCCAGTTCCGTGGCCGACATCACCTCGGCCACGGAACGGTTCCAGCGCGCCGGGCTACCGGTTCGGCAGCCGTAGTCGCCGCGCGGGCGGCATGTTCAGCTCAGCGTCCACTGCTGATTGCTCTGGCCGTTGCAGCTCCACAGTTCGACCAAAGCACCGTTGGCGGTCGAGGCGCCGGTGACATCCAGGCAGAGTCCTGACTGCACTCCGGTGATGGTCCCGTTGGCGTTGAGCGCCCACTGTTGGTTCGACTGGCCGTTGCACGACCACAGGATCGCCTTGGTGCCGTTGCTGGTGCCCTTGTCGTTGGCGTCCAGGCACAGCGTGCTGCCGCCGACCGTGACGGTGAGCTGCCCGGAGGAGGTCCGCGTCCAGGTCTGGTTGGCCTGGCCGTTGCAGTCGTAGATCTGCTGCTGGGTCCCCTGGGTCGTGGTCGAGTTCGGATCGTCCAGGCACTTGCCCGCGCCCACCGCGTGCAGCGCTCCCGTGCCGCCGGGCGGGGTGGTGCTCGGGGTGGTGCTCGGG
>NZ_JAACYW010000687.1 GCF_015356825.1 Catenulispora rubra
GGTCGGGGCGGCGGCCGTGGAGCTCATCCGGGAGCGGGCCAAGGCCAGCGGGGACGTGGCGCTGGCGATGCTCTTCTACGGCGGGCTGGCCGGCGGGTCGATGCTCATCTCGGTGTCCGGCGGGAACGCGAACCTGAACTCGTACTTGTTCGGGTCGATCCTGTCCACGTCGGTCGGGGATCTGTGGGCGATCGCGGCGCTGGCGGTCGGGGTGCTGCTGGTAACGCTTGGGCTGCGCCGTGCGTTGTTCGCTGTGTGCCAGGACGAGGAGTTCGCGCGGGTGGCGGGCTTGCCGGTGCGGGCGCTGAATCTGCTGTTGGCCGTGACCACCGCGGTGACGGTGACCGTGGGCATGCGCGTGGTCGGGGTGCTGATGGTCAGTGCGCTGATGGTGGTGCCGGTGGCGGCCGCGCAGCAGCTGACGCGGGCTTTCGCCGCCACGATGGGGGCGGCGATGGTGGTCGGGGTCGGGGCCGCGTTCTCCGGCGTCACCATGTCGTACTACGCGGACACGCCGCCCGGCGCGTCGATCGTGCTCATCGCGATAGCGGTGTTCCTGGTCGCCAGCGTGTGCGCCGGCCTGGTGCGACGCGGGCACGGACGCGGCGGGTCCCGGGCCCGGCCGCGGGCGCCGGGTGCCGACCCCGCGGCCGAACAAGAGGTCGCGACCGTCCCGAGCCTGCCACAATGACATCGGAGGCGGAC
>NZ_JAACYW010000688.1 GCF_015356825.1 Catenulispora rubra
CGCAAGGCGCGGTCGCGTGGCAGGGCGGACGAAAACCGGCCGTTTGTTCACAACATGTGTGGTCGGCTCAGCCGTGCCCGGCTTGGGTGCGGGCGCTGCGGTGGTTCTGGTCCCGGCGTCGGGGGTTGGCGCCTGGGTTGTTCGTTCTCGGGGTGAGTACACATGTTGTTGAGAAACCGGCGGATTTCGGCCGCCTGCCCGCCCACCGCCGCGTGCGCGAGAACATTTGGCCGAAATCTGCCGATTTCTCAACAACGCCTTTAAACCCCGTACACGACCGGCGGCCTCCGCACCCGACTCTCGTCCAACAGGTGACCACACCACCAACACGGTGAACCAATCCGGCCACCGCACTAGCGAGGCGGCGCGGTTCCCGCCGACTAGTTCGGGGACTTCAAGCCCTCTCGCGCCATTGCGCCGCGTCCCTCCTCCACGAGCGTCGCGCTCGACTGCCGCAGCAAAGCGAGAGCGGCTTCCGACGACGAGCCGGCGCGCGCCGTGCACACCACCATGACCTGCTCCGGCGAGCGGATGAGCGCCAGCGACTGCTGCGTCACCGTCACCGAGCCCAGCGTCGGATGGTGCAGGTCGTAGGACACCGGATCGCAGGGCGACACTTTGTGGTCCCGCCACAGGGCGACGAACTCCGGGCT
>NZ_JAACYW010000689.1 GCF_015356825.1 Catenulispora rubra
GCGGTGAGGTTGTGCGGCTGTGGAGTGCGTAGGGGCCGATCTGCACACCTGAGCCCGAACTTGAAACCGAATCTGAACCGAACCCGAACCGAACCAGGTCTGAACCCGAACCCGAACCGAATCCGAACCGAACCGAGCCGAACCCGAGCCGAAGCCGAAGCTGAACCGAATCCGAGCCTGAGCCTGAGCCTGAGCCTGAGCCCGAACCGAATCCGAGTCCATCCACCGTCCAAGAAAGGAGCCATCCGTGTCCGCCCCCGCCGTCCCCGACCGCGCGCTGGCCGTGTGGTGCCCGGACTGGCCGGTGGTGGCGGTCGGCGCCGACCCCGACACCGCGGCGGCCGTCGTCGTCAAAGGTCTGATCGTGGCCAGCTCCTCGGCGGCGCGGGCTGAAGGGGTCCGGCGCGGGCAGCGCACGCGGGACGCGCAGCGCCTGGCGCCGGAGCTGCTTCTCTACCCGCGCGACGAGGCCGCCGAGGCCCGGGCCTTCGAGCCGGTGCTGACCGTGCTGGCCGATTTCACCCCGCGCTTCGAGGTGGTCCGGCCGGGCCTGGCGGCGTTGCCGATGGATGGTCCGGCGCGTTATTTCGGCGGTGAGGACCTGGTGGTGCGGGCGATCCGGGATCGGGTCGGGGAGGCGGGGATCGGGGCC
>NZ_JAACYW010000069.1 GCF_015356825.1 Catenulispora rubra
TAAGAGACAGCACCCACACATAGAGCAGTAGCGCCCTGTGGCTCCCTCACGCCCCCACCGCCGCCGTCAGGTCGGCGACGATCTCGCTGGCCGCCACCGCGTCCAGCGCGCCGAGCTTCAGCGCCTGGTCGCGGGCGCCGTGGCGGCCGTTGGCGTCGGTGGCGCTGAGCCAGACGTCCGTGATCGTCTGGTCCGGGGTGTCGGCGAGGCGGCCCTCGCGGTAGCCGGGGCTGACGCGCACGATCAGGATCCTGCGATCCGGCAGCCGGCGCCCGGTCGCCACGGTGCGGCCGGCGTCCCACAGCGCGGCCGAGCCCCAGCCGGGGCTGCGGTGCAGTGCCAGCAGGTGGTCGGTCGACAGCTGCACGCCGCAGAAGCGGTCTAGGCGCGTCGCCTCGCGCTCGGTCGGCGTCAGGGCGAGCACCGGGCGGCCGACCTGCGGGAAGGGCTGGATGATCTCGTAGTCGTGGCAGATCTCGGTCCAGCGTGCCAGCTCGGTGCCGAGGTCCACGGGATGCACCAGGCCGATGGTGCGGGCTTCGGCGCAGGCGTCATCCCCGCCACCGACACCGAACACGAACCGCTCGTCCGCGACGTCCGCGAGCGTCCCGTCCTCCGCGATCCGGAACGTCGCCCGCAGCGCCCCCGCTCCGTCGAACTCGCCCCACACCAGCCGCCGCCCGAGCAGCCGCATCAACGGATGCTCGACGAACACGGCCCGGAACTCCGCGTCCGACCAGCGCCGACCGGTCACCATCGCCCGCTCCAGCCGAGCCGCCTGCCGCACCGCGAGCGTCTTCGCGTCCTTCCTCAGCACGCTGAAACGCTGCTGCGCCTCGGCCACGAGCTCGGCGTCGTCCTTCGCGGTCGGCTTCGGCAGCGACGCGCGACGCTTCCCAGCAGCATCGATGACGTACGGCTGAACGAACTCGTCGAACCCGACGGTGAACCGGCGCGCGCCGTAGTCCAGCGTCACCGTGCCCTCCGCCCCGGCGCCGAGGTCCAGCACCAGCTGATCCTCCAGCTGGTCCGCGCTCAGCCCCCGTGCCGCCGCCACCTTCGCGATCCGTTTGGCGGCCTCGGCACGCAGCGCGGCAAAGGATGACCGCTGCGATATGTCGTAGACCTCGCGCAGCCCCTCCTCCCCGCCGACGGCGATCAGCACATCCAGCCCGCCGGCCGCCCGCGCCGACCCGCCCTCGCCGGGCCAGACCCGCACCAGCGGCGCCAGCCGCCGGACGGTCTCCTCGTTCCCGAACCACAGCAGCGTGTCGAACGCCCAGCCCAGCTTCTTGGTCGGATACCCGGCCCCGGCCCAGTTCTCGAACAGCCCCCACGCGAACTCGGCCAGCGAAGCACGATCGCAGATCTCTGCGACGATCTCGATCCCGCCGTAGGGCGCCGCCTCCCGCCGCGAGGAGATGGTCAGCATCTGCACCACCACGCGCACCGCGGACGTCGGCAGCGCCGCCTGCCGGCCGGCCAGCAGGATCCCGGGCAGCGAAGCCGGATCGGCCCACAGCGGCACCGCCGGCATCGACTTCGGGAAGACGTCCAGCCCCCGCCGGTCCAGCACGGCCCGCGTCGCGACCGCCGCCTCCGGACCGGACTCCGCGGCCAGCGCCACGACGTCGGCCAGCCGGTGCCGGGCCACGAACCGCACCGCGGCCTCGGCCGACCTGCGCTCGGGCCCGGCCGCACCGAGCGCGCTGGGCAACAGGTGCCGCACCGCCTGCTCGGGATAGCGCCGGAAGAACATGTCAGCGGCTTCCGAGTACGGCTCGTACTCCGAGTTCAACCAGTCCGCCAAAGTCAGCACGATCGTGCTCTGGTCCTTCGGGTCCGCCGTCGAAGGGTCCGGCTCGGGTATCGAGGTCCGTCCCGCGCTCTGGCGCGAGGGCCAGCAGAAGTACGGGGCCGGAACCGGCAGGCCCTTGAGCGCGACCGGCTTGCTCGTCTCGCGATCCGTCCACGGAGGGACGACCAGAACCCGGGGGAGTTCGGCCTCCGTAGCGGCCCCGGAACCACCGCCTGCCCCAGCTATGCCGAGCAAAGCCTCCACTCGCTGCCGCGCAACATCCGAAAGCCCTCCCAGCTCCGAACGCGCACGCTCAGGATCAGCCGCGACATGTAACCGCAGCACGTAATCCACCTGCGTCGCCGGCTCCGCCTCAGCCAACCGCCGCAACACCCGGCGCGGAAACCGCTTCGCCGCCTCCAGCAAAGCGGCCTGCGCATCCTTCGGCCCCAGCTCCCCGATCAGGGTATTGACGGCCAGCTCGCTCGGCAGCTTCGGCAGCAGGTTGAGCGCATGCCACCGACTCTTCTCCAGACACCCGATCAAGAACTCGTCTGCCCCAGCGTCGATCGTGGCGAGGAAAGTCCCCTCCGCGCGCCGGTCGTCGTTGACCCACACCCAGTCCTGGATCCGCCGGCCCAACTCCCGCGCCTGCTCCCGCGAAGTCGTCGCGAGCATCAGGAGCCTGGCTGTGTAGTTGTCGTGGTCGTCGTCGGCCGAGTAGTCCGCGATGTCCGCCGAGCACCACTCCGGCCGGTCGAGCGCCAGCACCGCCATCGCAGCGCGTGCCGCTGGCACCTTGAACTCGTCGCGCATCGTCTCGGCCGTCGCGATGGCCTCGGCGTACTCCTCGTCCGACGCCGAGCGCACCAGATCGAGCAGCCGCAGCATCAAAGGCCAGCGGCGGTCGGCGAGCTTGCTGTCGTAGAAGGTGCCGCGGCCCCAGCTGTAGCCGGAGAAGTTCACGTCCTCGGCACTGGCCTCGGCGAACGCGCGCACGGCCGCGGCCGGCCCGTTCTTCGCCACGACGAGGTCGATGCTCCGCCACGTCGCATGACCCTGCGGGTCCGTCCCGGCGGCGGCCGTCGAGATCGTCTCGACGTCCACCCGGTCGCAGCGCTCCCGCCGGATGACTCCGTGCTGGAACTTCCGCGGCAGTTCGAAACGCTCCTCGGGATCCACGCTCATGCCCAGAGCGTAGCCAAGGCGAAGCGCTCCGGAGCAGGCCTTGTCCGCACTTCAGAGGCCTGACAACTGCTGAGCGGCAACGGTGCTGACGGCGGTCGGCCGTGCGGGACGGATCTCCCGCGCGGCCGACGCCCGGTGTTGAGCCGCTACTGGTTGCGGGCACCTGGTTGCTGATTGCCAACTGCTCTAACTGCTACAAGCCTGACCATTGAGACTGAACGACGCCGGTGCCGCGGCGTTCCCGGTGTGCGTGGCCTGGAATCCGATGCTCACCGAGCCGCCCGGCGGGATCGCCCCGTCGTAGCTCGCGTTCGTCGCCGTCACCTGGCCGGAGGACGGGCTGTAGGAGGCGTTCCAGCCGTTGGTGATGGTCTGGCCCGACGCCAGCGTGAACACCAGGCGCCAGCCGCTGACCGCCGCCGATCCGGTGTTGGTGATCGTGATGTTCTCCGTCAGCCCGGTGTTCCAGGCCTGGACCGTGTCGCTCACCTTGCACGCCCCACCGCCGCCGCCCGGCGACGAGCTCGACGACGTCGGCGTGCTCGGACTCGACGAGCTGGACGAGCTCGACCCGCCCGAGCCGCCGAGCGCGTTGACCGACGCGGTGTAGGCCGGCTTGGCCTGGTAATTCTGGTCGTACATGGTCGCCGCGCCGTAGCCGGAGAAGGCGCCCGGGATCCACGAGTCCGCGTCGCCCACGCCCCACTGCGAGACGCCGACGCACCGGGTGACCGCCAGGCAGTCCGAGACCACCGTCGAGTAGTCGGTGGCCTGCTGCTGGAGGTTCGAGGAACTGGCCGGGAGCTGGATCCGGTCGTCGAGCTCGGTGACCGCGACGTCCAGGCCGAGCGCCGCGAAGCGCTGCATGTTCGCCAGCATCGTGGAGGGCACCTGGCCCAGGATGAAGTGGCTCTCCAGGCCCACGCCGCCGATCGGCACGCCCTGCGCCAGCAGCGATTGCACCAGCGAGTACATGCCGTTGCTCTTGGCGTTCTCGCCCTCGATGTTGTAGTCGTTCAGGTAGAGCTTGGCGTTCGGGTCGGCGGCGTGCGCCGTGCGGATCGCATCGGCGATGTAGCCGGTGCCCATGGCGTTGTAGAACGCGTCCTGGCGCAGCGTGCCGTCCTCGTTGAAGGGCTCGTTGACGACGTCCCAGGAGTACACCTCGCCCTTGTAGTGCGTGGCCTCGGTGGTGATGTGGGTCTCCATCGCGGCCTGCACCTGGTTCGACGGCAGGCTCGACACCCACCCCGGCAGCTGGCTGTGCCACACGAGGTTGTGCCCGCGCACGCGCATCGAGTGCGCCTGCGCGAAGGCGACCAGGGCGTCGCCGGGGCCGAAGTTGAAGCTGCCGTTCGAGGGCTCGGTGGTGTCCCACTTCATCTCGTTGCCCGGCGTCATCATGTCGAACTGCGACGTGGCGACCCCGACCAGCGTGGAGTTGGACAGGTTCGACTGCACCAGCGCGGTGCCGAAGTACTTGCCCTTGCCCTCGGCGAGCTGCTTCAGTGAGGTGTCCGCGGCCGCCGGTCTGACCAGGGCCAGGCTGCCGGCCAGCGCGGCGCTGGCCACGACCGCCAGCGCGGCGGCCAGTCTGCGGTTGTGCATGGGTGGTGCTCCTTCCGTCGACAGGACTACCGGTCCGCCTGCGAGCGCGGGGGCTCACCTTGATCCACTCCTGGACAAATCCTTGGCAACGGAGAGCCACCAGACGCGCGACGGGGCGGGCGGGTCAGAGTCTGCGCTCGCCGAAACATCGTGTCAATCGTTATCGATATCGTTTTCGACGGGCAGTATCCTGGGCCGCGTGCAGACCGATCCCGTTCCTTCGCGCGTGACCATCCGCGACGTCGCCCGGCAGGCCGGCGTCTCGGTCGCCACGGTCTCCAAGGTGCTCAACGACCGCTACGGCGTGTCCGCGGACACCACGGCCCGTGTCAAGGCCGTGATAGAAGAGCTCGGATACGAGGCGAGCCTGGTGGCGCAGAGCCTGCGCAACCACCAGACGAACGTCATCGGGATCCTGGTGGCCGACCTTGAACCTTTCAGCGCCGAGTTGCTCAAGGGCGCCGGCGACGCGATCCGCGGATCGGGGTTCGAGCTCGTGGTCTACTCGGCCGGCGGCCGGGCCCGCGACCAGGTGGGCTGGGAGCGCCGCTACCTGTCCCGGCTGTCCGGGACGCTGGTGGACGGCGCCGTCCTGGTCACCCCGACCGTGGTGGACCTGCAGTACGGCGCACCGGTCGTCGCGGTCGACCCGCACACCGGGCCCGGCGGCCGTCCGACCGTCGACTCGGACAACCTGCGCGGCGCGCACGCGGCCACCGAGCACCTGCTGGCCCTGGGCCACCGCCGGATCGCGATGCTCACCGGACGGCCGGACCTGCTGTCCGCGCAGCTGCGCGAGCAGGGCTTCCGGCAGGCGATGGCCGCCGCCGGCGTCGCCGTGGACGAAGACCTGCTGCGCCTCGGCTCCTACGACCCGGACACCGCCGCCGAGCAGGCCGCGCACCTGCTGGCCAGGCCCGACCGGCCCACCGCGGTGTTCGCGGCCAACGACCTGTCGGCGATCGCGACGATCGAGGTGGCGCACCGCATGGGCCTGCGCGTGCCGGAGGACCTGTCGGTGGTGGGCTTCGACGACATCCCCGAGGCGACGCGCTGCACCCCGATGCTCACCACGGTCGAGCAGCCGATCCGGGAGATGGGACGGCGCGCGGTCGAGCTGCTGATCGGGCTGATCCGCGGCGAGGCGGAGCCCGACACCACGCACATCATGCTGCCGACGCGGTTGGTGGTCAGAGCTTCGACGGCGGGGCCGGCTGCTCCGGCAGCTGACTGATCGCCGTGGCCCGCATCCACTGGGCTGGCTGATCGTCATGGCCGGGGCGGGCGGCAGACTGATCGTCGCGGCCTGCGGCGGGCGGTTGAGCGATCGCATCGGCGCGCGTCAACCAGGCTCCCGGCGCTCTCGCATCGGTATCGGTGCTCCTCGCCTCGATTTGATAACCCTTTTAATAACGGTTTCGCTAAGGGGTTTACGAAGCCGACACGTCTGCGTAATCTCAAGCCTCACCGAGCCCCCGGCGGGCCCGGCGACCCAGCACTTGAGAACCGCAAGGAGCCCCCGAGATGCGACCCCGCCTGTCCGGCGACCTGCGCCGTGCGAACCGCGTGGAAGTGATGCGGAGCTTCTACGGCGGCCGCACGCTGACTCGCGGCGACGTGGCCGCGCAGCTCGGGGTGTCCGTCGCCACGGCCGGGACGATCATCGGCGAGCTGACCGCGGCCGGGCTGCTGGCCGAGACGCAGAGCACGCGCTCCGGCGGCGGACGTCCGGCCAGCCAGCTGACGATGCGGGCCGGCGCGCCCTACCTGGTCGGTGTGGACCTCGCCGAGACGCACGTCATCGCCGAGATCTTCGACCAGGCGATGACCCGGGTCGGGCACTTCCAGATGCCGGTGGCGCCGACCGACGACGACCCGGACTCCGTGGTCGGGCACGTCGTGGACAGCATCCAGGGCGTCATCGCCGGGCTGGCCGGAGTCAGCGCGGCCGACGTGGCCGGGGTCGGCGTGAGCCTGCCCGGCCAGGTGGACCGCGAGGGCGGGGTCTCGGTGCACGCGCCGAACTGGGGCTGGCACGGCGTGCCGTTCACCTCCCTGTTCACCAAGCGCTGCGACCTGCCGGTGCTGCTGGACAACCCGCTGAAGGCGATAACGCTGGCCGAGATGATGTTCGGCGAGGCCGGCGACCGCGACAACCAGACCGACACAGTGGTGGTGAACCTCGGTACGGGTGTCGGTCTCGGGATCGTCGCCGAGGGCCGGCTGTTGCGCGGCCGCACCAACAGCGCGGGGGAGTGGGGCCACACGGTGCTCGTCGCCGACGGCCTGCCGTGCCACTGCGGCAGCCGGGGCTGTGTCGAGGCCTACGTCGGCGCCGCCGCGCTGCTCGACCTGCTGACCGAGGTCGATCCGGACAGCCCGCTGCTGGTCCCCGGCGACCAGGCCGCGACCGTGGCCCGGCTGGCCGAGGCGGCCCGCCGCGCCGATCCGGTGGCGGTGGCCACGCTGGAGCGGTTCGCCCGGCCGCTGGGGATGGCCCTGGCCAACGCCGTCAACATGCTGAACCCCGAGTTGCTGGTGGTCGGCGGCTGGGTCAGCGCCGCCTTCGGCGAGCCGCTGCTGGCCGCGGTCGAGCCGGTGGTCAAGGAGTTCTCCCTGACCGTCCCCTACGACGCGGTCACTCTGGCCGCCTCGCGCATCGCCGACAACCCGGTGTCCCTGGGCATGGCGGTGCTGGCCTTCGAGACGTTCGTCCTGCCCTAGTGCGGACATTGCCCGCAGTACCCGCAGTACCCGCAGTACCCGCAGTACCCGCAGTTCCCCAAGTACCGCTAGTACACAGCGAAGCAAGGAGCGAAGACAGACCATGACGTCCCCACCCCTGGACCTCGCCCGCCGCCCGGCCCCGCGCCGCGCCGCGGGACGGCGGCGGTCCCTGGCCGGCTGGAAGTTCGTCAGCCCCTTCATGGCCCTGTTCGCGCTGGTCTTCCTCGCCCCGATCGGCTACTCGATCTACCTGAGCCTGTACAAGACCAAGCTGATCGGCGGCACGCAGTTCGTCGGCCTGCAGAACTACAGCGACGCGATCCACGACTCGCAGTTCTGGACGTCCTTCGCCCGGGTCGCGCTGTTCCTGGTGGTCCAGGTCCCGATCATGCTCGGCATCGCGTTGCTGCTGGCGCTGGCCATCGACAGCGGCCGGCTCTACGGCGCGGCGTTCTTCCGGATCTCGGTGTTCCTGCCCTACGCGGTCCCCGCCGTCGTCGCCACGCTTATGTGGAGCTTCATGTACGGGACCCAGTTCGGCCTGGTCCGCGACATCGACAAGCACTTCGGCGTCACACTGCCCGATCCGCTCTCCCCGCACCTGATCCTGGCCTCCATCGGCAACATCGTGACCTGGGAGTGGGTCGGCTACAACATGCTGATCATCTACTCCGCGCTGCGGGTGGTGAACCCCTCGCTGTACGAGGCGGCGGCGATCGAGGGTGCCGGCCAGTTCCGCATCATCTGGTCGATCAAGCTCCCGGCGCTGCGTCCGGCCCTGGTCATCGCGACCATCTTCTCGATCATCGGCAGCTTCCAGCTGTTCAGCGAGCCCAGCATCCTCAAGCACCTGGCGCCGAACGCGATCACCACGTACTACACGCCGAACTACTACGCCTACTCGCTGTCCTTCGACGGCCAGCAGTTCAACTACTCCGCGACCGTCGCCATCGTCATGGGCGTGGCCACGATGATCGTCGCCTACGCCGTCCAGCTGCGCGGCATGCGAAAGGCGGGCTGAGCCATGACGACGGAGCCTTTGGAAACGGTGCAAACGGTGCAGACGGTGAAACGGGGACGTCCCCGGAACGCCACCCCGCCGATCCGGGCCAAGGCCCGGCGCGCGTCGCAGCGGCCCCGCAAGAGCGTGACGCTGACCGTGCTGTGCGCGGTGATGGCGGTCTACACGCTGCTGCCGCTGGCCTGGCTGGCGATCAACGCGACCAAGACCCAGCAGAACCTGTTCAACTCCTTCGGGCTGTGGTTCAAGGGATTCGGGTTCTTCTCCAACGTCGGCAGCACGTTCAGCTACCAGCACGACATCTTCGGCCGCTGGCTGCTCAACACCCTGCTGTACGTCGTGGTCGGCGCCGGCGGCGCCACGATCCTGGCCACGCTGGCCGGCTACGGCCTGGCCAAGTTCGACTTCGCGGGCAAGAAGGCCGTCTTCGCCATCGTGATCGGCGCGGTCGCCGTGCCCGCCACCGCGCTGGCCGTCCCGACCTTCCTGATGTTCTCCAAGATGGGGCTCACCGACACCCCGTGGGCGATCATCGTGCCCTCGCTGATCTCGCCGTTCGGCCTGTACCTGATGTGGACCTTCAGCGCCGACGCGGTCCCGGCCGAGATCATGGAGTCGGCCCGGATGGACGGCGCGGGGGAGTTCCGCACCTTCTTCTCCGTGAGCCTGCCGCTGCTCGGCCCCGGCATCGTCACGGTGCTGCTGTTCAACGTGGTCACGACCTGGAACAACTACTTCCTGCCGCTGATCATGCTGAAGAACCAGGACTGGTACCCCCTGACGCTGGGCCTGAGCACCTGGAACGACCAGGCCCACACGGCCGGCGGCGACGTGGTCTTCAACCTCGTCATCACCGGCTCGGTGATCACGATCATCCCGCTGATCGCGGCGTTCCTGCTGCTCCAGCGGTACTGGCAGTCGGGCCTGAGCGCCGGAAGCGTGAAAGGTTGACGGCGCCCCGGCCCGACCGCGGAACCCTCCGATGCAAGAGAAGGGAACAGCAATGACCATAACCCGTCGTCGCGGCGTCCTGCTGGGTGCCACCGCACTGGCCGTGGCGCTCGCCGCCACCGCCTGCGGCAGCTCCTCCAGCAGCGGTGGAAGCAAGGGCTCCGGGGGCTCCGGCGGCTCCTCGCAGTCCGCCACGGTCACCGACGCCGACCTGCAGGCGGCCCTGACCGCCGGCGGGAACCTGACCGTCTGGGCCTGGGAGCCGACCCTGAAGAAGGTGGTCGCCGACTTCCAGACCAAGTACCCGAACGTGCACGTCAACCTGGTCAACGCCGGCACCGGCAACGACGAGTACAAGGCGCTGCAGAACGCGGTCCAGGCCGGCAAGGGCGTCCCGGACGTCGCGCACATCGAGTACTACGCGCTCGGGCAGTTCGAGCTGACCAAGTCCGTGGTGAACCTGGACCAGTTCGGCGCCGCCGCGCTGAACGGCACCTTCACCCCGGGCCCGTGGAACGCGGTCCAGTCCAACGGCGGCGTCTACGGGCTGCCGATGGACTCCGGCCCGATGGCCATGTTCTACAACAAGACGGTCTTCGACAAAGCCGGCATCACGACGCCCCCGGCCACGTGGGACGAGTACATCGCCGACGCGAAGAAGATCCACGCCGCCGACCCGACCGCCTACATCACCAACGACACCGGTGACGCGGGCTTCACCACCAGCATGATCTGGCAGGCCGGCGGCAAGCCGTACACGGTCGACGGCACCAACGTCGGCGTGAACTTCGCCGGCGACCCCGGCACGGCCAAGTTCACGGCCGCCTGGCAGCAGATGATCGACGGCCACCTCCTGGCGCCGATCAGCTCCTGGAGCGACCCCTGGTACCAGGGCATGAACACCGGCAAGATCGCCTCGCTGGTCACCGGCGGCTGGATGCCCGCCTCGCTGGAGTCCGGCGTGAAGAACGGCTCCGGCCAGTGGCGCGTCGCGCCGATGCCGCAGTGGACCGCCGGCGGCAAGGTCACCGCCGAGAACGGCGGCAGCGGGCTGTCCGTGATGAAGGCCGGCACCAACCAGAAGCTGGCCTACGCGTTCCTGAAGTACGCGACCGTCGACGAGGGTGCGCAGAGCCGCGTGGACAACGGGGCCTTCCCGGCCACCGTGAAGCAGCTGAACTCGCCGGACTTCCTGAACAAGACGAACCCGTACTTCGGCGACCAGAAGATCAACCAGGTGCTGGCGCAGAGCGCGTCCGAGGTGGCGCCGGGCTGGTCGTACCTGCCGTTCCAGGTGTACGCCAACAGCGTCTTCAACGACACCGCCGGCAAGGCCTACATCGGCGGCTCCTCGCTGGCCGACGGGCTGAAGGCCTGGCAGGACGCTTCGACCAAGTACGCCAAGGACCAGGGCTTCACCGTCAAGTAGCGCCGATGGCCTGACCCCGTCAGGGCTTGTGCGGCCGCGCCATCCCGGCTCGGCCGCACCTCGACCCTGCCGTGACGTAGCACAGGGAGCAAGACGAACGTGGCAGTACTCGACATCACCGACGACGGCTTCGTCCTCGACGGTCGGCCGTTCCGGATCGTGTCCGGCGGTCTGCACTACTTCCGAGTCCATCCGGCGCAGTGGGCCGACCGGCTGCGCAAGGCCCGGCTGATGGGCCTGAACACCATCGACACCTATGTGCCGTGGAACCTGCACGAGCGCCGGCGTGGCGAGTTCGACTTCGGCGGGATCCTGGACCTGGCGGCGTTCCTGGACCTGGCCGCCGCCGAGGGGCTGCACGTGCTGCTGCGGCCCGGGCCGTACATCTGCGGCGAGTGGGAGGGCGGCGGGCTGCCGTCGTGGCTGCTCGCCGACCCGGAGCTGGTGCTGCGCAGCACCGATCCGGCGTTCCTGCAGGCGGTCGAGGGCTACCTCGACGCGCTGATGCCGATCGTGCTGCCGCGCCTGGGGACGGCCGGCGGGCCGGTCATCGCGGTGCAGGTGGAGAACGAGTATGGGGCGTACGGATCGGACACCGCGTATATGGAGCGGCTGTACGAGGCGCTGACGTCGCGGGGGATCGACGTGCCCTTGTTCACCTCGGACCAGCCCGGCGACCTGGCCGCGGGCGCGCTGCCCGGTGTCCTGGCCACGGCGAACTTCGGCGGCAAGGTGACGGCTTCGCTGGCGGCGCTGCGTGCGCAGCAGCCGACGGGGCCGCTGATGTGCGCGGAGTTCTGGAACGGGTGGTTCGACCACTGGGGCGGCGTGCACGCGCAGCGCTCGGCGGACGACGCGGGTGCCGCGCTGGACGAGATGCTCCAGGCCGGGGCGTCGGTGAACTTCTACATGTTCCACGGAGGGACCAACTTCGGGTTCCTGAACGGGGCGAATGACAAGGGGACGTACCGCGCGACGGTCACGTCGTACGACTACGACTCGCCGCTGGACGAGGCCGGGGACCCGACGGAGAAGTTCCGGCGGTTCCGGTCCATCATCGGCAAGTACGAGGCGGTCCCGGACGAGGAGATCCCCGAGCCGGGGGAGAAGCTGCCGCCGCTCTCGATCTCGCTCACGCGGCGCGCGCCGCTGTTCACCGACGCCGCGCTCGCTGCTTTGGGCACGCCGCAGAATTCCGATGTGCCGCTGACCATGGAGCGCTTGGGGCAGGACTTCGGGTTCGTGCTGTACGAGGCACGGCTCCCGGCATCGGCCGCAGGCCCGGCGACGCTGGCCTTCGACCAGATCAGCGACCGCGCGCAGGTGTTCGTCGACGGCCAACCGGTCGGCGTCCTGGAGCGCGAGCGGCACGAGCACGTGGTGTCGTTCACGGTGCCGCAGCCCGGCGCGGACCTCCGGGTGCTGGTCGAGAACCAGGGCCGGGTGAACTACGGCGCGAAGCTGGCGGACCGCAAGGGCCTGATCGGCGGCGTGTACCTGAACGACACTCCACTGACCGGCTGGACCTCGCGCCCCCTGCCCCTCGACGACCCGTCGGCCCTGCACTTCACCGAAGCCGCCGGACCGGTGGTAGGCCCCTGCTTCCACCACGGCGAGTTCCACGTCGCGCAGCCGGCGGACACCTACCTGCACCTGACCGGCTGGACCAAGGGCCTGGCCTGGATCAACGGCTTCAACCTGGGCCGCTACTGGTCGCGCGGCCCGCAGGGCTCGCTCTACGTGCCGGGCCCGGTGCTACGCGCCGGCACGAACGAGCTGATCGTGCTGGAGCTGCACGGCTCGCGCGGTACGGAGGTCGAGCTGCGGCCGGTGCCCGATCTGGGGCCGACTGAGCTGTGAGGCCGGCAACCGCGTTGTGGGTGTGGCCGTGCTGTGAGGCTGGCCGCGCTGTGAGGCCGGCAACCGCGTCGTGAGTGTGGCCGTGCTGTGAGGCCGGCCGCGTTGTGAGTGTGGCCGACCTTTGAGACCGGCCGCGCTGTGAGACCGGTGGGGCCGCCGCTTGTGAGGGAGCGGCGGCCTCGCCACAGTTCTGCTTTCGCGATCCACACTTTGCTTGCCCCGACCAGCGCGCTTGCCTGCCGCGCGACGGCAAGCCGCGGCTTGGCCTGCCGGACTGCCGGGCACGCTCGACCTCATCGCCGAGCAGCTGCGCGGTGCGCTGGACCGACCGTCGAGCCCGTGGTGGAGCTGGAACTTGTGCCGGCGCCGGAGCCTGAGGCCTGGGCCTGGGCCTGGGCCCGAGCCGGTGCCCGAGCCCGAGCCCGTGCCTGAGCCCGTGCCTGAGCCTGAGCCCGAGCCCGAGCCCGTGCCTGAGCCCGTGCCTGAGCCCGTGCCTGAGCCGGAGCCGGGGCTTGTGGCGGTGCCGATGGCCGATGCCGATGCCGATGCTTGTAGCGATGCGATGCGGTATCCGAGCCCGCGCCCTCCTGTTCCTGTGCTGGTGCTGGTGCTGGTGCCGGTGCGGGGTGCGGTCGATCTGTGGTTTTACAGGCGATTTTTACGGCTTCGCACATGGTTGGATGGCCTCGCAGGGGACGCAGTTCGGTTGTGCCCCGCAGGTTGCGCTGGCGGCCGCCGGTATTCGCGAACACGACCGCGCGTGGGTCCGAGTCACTGCGCATGCGTCATGTGGGCGGCTGTCTGCCGCGTTTGGTGGGTGCCTTGAGGCCTCTGGCGGGCCTCCTCGACGAGGGGGCGACCCGTGCGTCGGGTTGTTTGGTGGCGGTCCGCGACTGTTCGGCTTTCTATCACGCTGTTGCCTGCGTCGCGCTGCATGCTGGCGGTGCTGCTTGTGGTCGCCGGGTTCTGGGTCCCTCGCCGCGTCATCGCCTTACGGAACCAGCCCGGTTTGGCGGAATCAAGCCGCATCGCTGCTGCTGTGGTCCAGCCTCGTCCGGCTTGACACCGCCAAACCGGGCAGGTTGGCTGCGCCCGCTGACGCGGCGAGGGACCCAGAACCAACACCCCGCATGGTCCGGTCGGACTCGGCGAACGACATCGCGCGTCAGGCTGGGCCGTTGCCGTCCGTTCCTAAAGCGCTTCAGGGCCGCCTCAGAATGCACTCGTTTCACTGGCGTGTCAACGCCGGTACGAAGGATCAACGGTAGAAAACCGGCGCATGATCACAGTGTGCGACATCTGATGCGCGGGTCTTGACACCTCCGCGACACGAGAGCATATTCACCTCACTGAATCGGTTTATCTACCGAGCGCCCCACTGTCACCCTCATCCAGCAAGGGAGCTTGATCGACGATGCGCGGATCCAGATCGAGGTGGAAGGTCCTGCTCGCCACCGGTGCGCTGACGCTGGCGTTCGCCGGTATGGCGGGCGTTGCGCAGGCTGCCCCGGCGGCGGCTGCCAAGGCCGGGCATAGCGCGCGCCACACTGCCACCTCGGCCGGCAAGAGTGGCCCGGTCTCCGTGGCGTACGTGGAGGTCAACAGCAACAGCATGCTGAACGTGGGCAAGTACACGCTTGCCAATGGCGGCGCGAACGTCTTCGACATAGCCGTGATATTCGCCGCCAACATCAACTACGACGGCAGCAACGCCTACCTGTCCTTCAACCCGCAGGTGCAGAGCGTCCTGGACAACGCCGCGACGCAGATCCGGCCGCTGCAGGCGCAGGGCATCAAGGTCGAGCTGTCGGTCCTGGGCAACCACCAGGGCGCCGGCTTCGCCAACTTCCCGTCCCAGTCGGCCGCCGCGGCCTTCGCGCAGCAGCTGTCCGACGCCGTCACGCAGTACGGCCTGGACGGCATCGACTTCGACGACGAGTACGCCGACTACGGCACGAACGGCACCGGCCAGCCCAACGCCAGCTCCTTCGTCTACCTGGTCCAGGCACTGCGCGACGACATGCCGAACAAGCTCATCACCATGTACGACATCGGCCCGGCGGCCTCCAGCCTGACCTACGACGGCACCGACGTCGGCCCGCTGTTCGACTACGCCTGGAACCCGTACTACGACTCGTGGAACGTGCCCAGCATCAACCTGCCGAACAGCCAGCTCTCGCCGGCGGCGATCGACGTCACGTCAACGCCGTCCAGCGACGCGGCCAGCCTCGCGCAGCAGACCGTGGACGGCGGTTACGGGGTCTTCATGACGTACAACCTCGGCGCCAGTGACATCCACGACTACATCTCCAGTTTCACGAACGTCCTGTACGGGAGTAACGCCGTCTACAGCGGCTAAGGCGGCAAAGGCAGCTAAGGCAAGCCGAAGCAATACCGAAATCTCGCGGTGCGGGCTCCAAGGCGGGAGAGCCCGCACCGCGTCGTCTTCACGAACCGGCCTTCTCGCCTTCGCCATCCGGCAGCAACCGCTGCAAATCAGCCAGATCCGCGGCGTGACGCATCGCGACGCGGGTATAACCTCCGCTGTCGTCAACGCCGCCACCCAGGTCGGCAGCTCGGTCGGGACCGCGGTGCTCAACTCGCTCGCGGTGAGTGCGACCGCCGCCTGTCTCGTTGAGTATCCGCTCACCGCCTCCGGCCGTCAGGCCGCGCTCGTCCACGGCTACGCCACGGCGATCGCGGTGGCCGCCGGGCTGCTCGCCGCCATGGGCGCGGCGATGCTGGTGATGATCCGCACCACCGAGGAGAAGTCATGACCGTCCAGCTGAACCACACCATCGTCCGGGCCCGGGACAAGCGCGCCTCGGCCGCGTTCCTCGCCACCATCCTCGGTCTGGAGGTCGGCGCCGACTTTGGGCGGTTCGTGCCGGTCGCGGTCGCCAACGGCGTGACGCTCGACTACATGACCGCCTCCGATCCGCAGCCGCAGCACTACGCGTTCCTGCTGGACGACGACGAGTTCGACGCCGCCTTCGCCCGCATCCAGGAGCAGGGCTTGGACTACTACGCCGAGCCCGGCGGCGACGGACACGGCGAGATCAACACGCGGTGGGGCGGTCGCGGGGTGTACTTCGACGACCCCGACGGCCACGCCATGGAGATCCTCACTCGGGTGCCGTGACCTGCGGTTCCCGGGCATCGGTGATGAACATGTGCCCGGGAGCGTGCGTGATGGCGAACGGCAGTCGGGACGCGACAACCGCTGCCTGCAAGGTCACACCGCAGGCCCAGAACATGGGGACGTCGTCGGGCTGAGCGTCGGCCGGGTCCCCGAAGTCGGGCCGGTCCAGATCGTAGATGCCGAGCCGCTTCGGATCGCCGATCTGCACCGGCGCACCGTGGGACGCCGGCATCAGGGCCGTGATTCGCTCGGCGGTGCCGACCAGCGCCGGCGGCACCGGCCGCATCGAGACCACCAGAGGCCCGCGGACGCGCTCGGCCGGCCGGCACTGCCGTTTTGTCTTGTACATCGCGACATTCCGCCCCGGGTAGCGCCACGGCACCCCGGCCTGAGTCAGGGCACTGTCGAACGTGAAGCTGCACCCGGTGAGGAACGTCACCGAGTCCTCGGGCCACACGTCGCTGACGTCGGTGGGCTCGTCGACCAACCGACCGTCACGCCACACCCGGTACAACGGCAGATCGGTCCGCAGGTCCGCGCCCGCGGCCAGGCGCGTGTGCCGCGAGCCGGTGTCGGTGACGTCGAGGATCGGGCACGGATCCGGGTTGCGCTCGATGAACAGCAGCACGTCATAGGCCCAGTCGGCAGGCACGACCAGGAAGTTGGCCTGTCGGAAGCCAGGCGCCAGCCCGGCCGTCGGCCCACGCGCCCCGGCGCGGAACCCGGCCCGCAGCTCGGCTGCTGTTTCGGGCATATCGGCACGCTAAGCCGATCCGGCCCGGGCTTCAACACGACGGCGGCCGCATACCTCGTTTCGACATACCTCCACCCGGGTGTATCCCGCCTCCGAGGCATGCCGCCGCCGCTCACCGCCCGATCACTCCGGATACCCCAGCTGCACGTCATGCCGGCTGTCGATCCGTCCATCGACCCGCACCGCGCTCGCCACCGGCGGGTACCCGCTGGCGATCAGCGTGTACTCCCCGGCGTCGAGGTCGGCGAAGGCGAAGGAGCCCTCCGGGTCGCTGTCGGCGGTGGCCACCACGTTGCCGGCGCCGTCCATCAGCATCACGCGCGCGTCGGGGAGCGGGGAGTCCGTGGACCAGGCGCGGACCGTGCCGATCAGCCGTACCGCCGGGTGCAGCTCGACGTCGGCGCGCGTCGTCCCGTGGCCGTCGATCGCGATCGACAGCGCGCCGGGCCGGTGCCCGACCGCGTTCACCGCCAGCGTCAGCGTGCCGACCGGCAGGTCGCGGAAGGTGTGCGCGCCGTCCTCGCCGGTGCGGCGGCTGGTCACCAGGTCGCCGGCGGCGTCGGTGAGCATTAGCGTGGCCCCGCCGATGCGGCTGCCGTCGGTGGCGCGGACCGTGACCGCCAGCCGGCCCCGCTCGGCCAGCTGGATGTCGTGCCGGACGCTCCGCTCGCTCGCGGTGATGGTCGAGGCCTCCGGCTCGCGGCCGTCGGCGGCGACGATCAGCACGTACGCGCCGGTGCGCGGGACGCCGAGCTGGTAGCCGCCGTCGTCGCTGCTGCGGGCCCGGCCCACCTGCCGACCCTGCGGCGAGACCGCGGTGATCACGGCCAACGGCATCGGCGCGCCGTCGCGGTCGCGGACCTGGCCGTGGATCAGGACGCCGTCGCCGTTGTAGGGGATCGGGATGTGGTGGTACGCGGGCTCCGCCACCTTTGGCTGCGGTTCCAGGACAGGGATCGCGTCGTGCAACGGAAGGAGGAACTCCGTGGGGTCGGTGTGCGCGACCGACTCGGAAGCGGTCTGCACTGCGGGCACCGGCGGCTGACCGACCCGGAAGCTGATCAGCACGAACGACACGACCGCCGCCGCCAACAGCAACCCCGCAGCCCACCAGAACGCGATGACGTACCCGTGGACCTGGGCCTGCGTGTGCAGTGTCGCAACCTGCTGCGACGTGGCGTTCGGGTCGGTGTGCGCCACGGTGTAGTTACGTGTGGCACTCAGTGCCAGGGTGCTGAGAAGCGCCGTGCCGATCGCTCCGCCGACCTGCTGCGAGGTGTTGACCATCGCCGACGCGACCCCGGCGTCCCGCGGATCCACCCCACCGGTCGCGACGTTCATCGCCGGCATGAACGCGCACCCCATGCCCAGCCCCAGCGCGATCGTGCCGGGCAACACCCACGTGTGGTACGGGCTGTCGGCGTTGATCCGCGTCAGCGCGAGCATGCCCGCCGACCCGAGCAGGAAGCCCGGCGGCATCAGGTAACGCGGCCGGACCCGGGTCATCAGCCGCGCGCTGATCTGCGTGGCGCCGATCAGCATGCCGCCGACCATCGGCAGGAACGCCGCGCCGCTGCGGATCGGCGACATCCCCTGCACCGCCTGCAGGTAGTACGTCAGGAATAGGAACGCGCCGAACATGCCGACGATCGCCAGCCCCAGCGACAGATACGCCCCGCCCCGGTCGCGGTTCCACACCACGCGCAGCGGAAGCAGCGGGGCCTTGGAGATCGCCTCGACGATGACGAACAAGATGAGCGCGACCCCGGCCGCGATCAGCAGGCTGATGGTGATCCGCGCGCTCCAGCCGTCGGACTCGGCGCGCGACAGGCCGTAGACCAGGGACCCGAGCCCGCCTGTCACCAGGAAGATTCCGAGGAAGTCCAGACGTCCATGGTCGCGATGGCGCGTGGGTTCGCGGACGGTGATCGCCGCGCCGGCGAACGCGATGACGGCGAACACGACGTTGACGAACATCGTCCAGCGCCAGCTCAGGTACTGCGTCAGCAGCCCGCCGAGCATCAGTCCGACCGCCGCGCCGCCGCCGGCGATCGAGCCCCAGATACCGAACGCCTTGGCGCGCTCGGCCGGCGCGGTGAACATCACGGTCACCAGCGACAGCGCCGACGGCGCCAGCATCGCGCCGAAGCAGCCCTGCAGCGCGCGGGCGCCGAGCAGCATCGCGGTGTCGACGGAGGCCCCGCCGAGCGCCGAGGCCAGCGCGAACCCGATGACGCCGACCTGGAACGTCCGCTTGCGCCCGAGCCGGTCGGCCAGCCGGCCGCCGAACAACAGCAGCGCGCCGAACGGCAGCGCGTAGGCGGTGACCACCCACTGCCGGTCCGCGTCGGAGAAGCCCAGATCGTGCTGCGCCGAGGGCAGCGCGATGTTCACCACTGTGCCGTCGAGCACCACCATGAGCTGCGCGAGGCCGATGAAGGCCAGGGCCTTCCAGCGGCGGGGGTCGACCAGCGGTGGGGCGGCTGGATTGGTTGAGGACATGCGGAGTTACACCTATCCGAACAACTGCAAGGAATTATCAGGATTCGAAGACGAAGGGGGCGGCGAGCGGAAATTCGCTATGGCTATGCGAAGGCTCTGAGAACGCCGGTTTTCAGCGGCTTATTCGCGCATTGCGACGCCGCCGACGTGTGGTGCGCGACTGATTTATGGACATCCGCACCACCTTCCCCAATACGAAACGGCTCCGTACCACAATAGTAGCCGAAGCCCGTATTTACGAACTCTGAGATCAACGCCGTGTTTGCATCCGGTCGCAGCGGGCAATGTGCCGGCGCCTAAGCCCCCGGCCCGCTGGGTGCCCGTTACCGCGGCGAAGTAGACACAGATACGGGGTCAGACCGCCCTCGCGTGCCACAATTGAACCGTGATCAGCATCGAGCCCGAACAGTTCGAGCAACTGGTCGGCGAAGCGCTGGACTCCATCCCGGAGGCGCTGGCGCGCCAGATCCGGAACGTGGCGGTGGTCGTCGAGGCCGAGGCGCCGTACGCCGGGCTGCTGGGGCTGTACGAGGGCATTCCGCTGACCGGGCGGGGGGAGTGGTACTCCGGGGTGCTGCCGGACCGGATCACCATCTACCGCAACGAGATCCTGAAGATCTGCCACAGCTACGAGGACGTGGTGCGCGAGGTACGCACGACGGTCATCCACGAGGTGGGGCATCACTTCGGCATCGACGACGAGCGGCTGCACGAGCTCGGGTGGTGAACGGACCCCGCCGGCGAGCCCGTCAGCCGCGGGCCGCGTACGTCCAGAAGTCCCTCTGGAGCCCCAACGCGGTCGGGGACCCCATCGCCACCTGCGACAGCAGGATCGCGACGGAGCCGGGGACCGAGCCGGTGCCCGGGACGATGTGCGCGCTCGTGCCGGAGCCGCCGGTCCAGCCGTAGCGGCCCGGGATGTTCCAGGGGTCGATGTCGGCGATGTCCACCGAGCCGCCGACGCCCCAGCCCTGGCCGTCCAGGAACAGGCGCGAGGCTGCGCGCTGGTCCGCGGTGAGGTGGTCGGTGATCATCTCGCGGACCGACTCTGGCGATAGCAGCCCGTCCGTCCCCGGCAGCAGTGTGCGGGCGAAGGCGTGGTAGTCGTCGAGGGTGGAGACCAGGCCGCCGGCGCCGGACGGGAACGCAGGCAGGCGGCTCCAGTCCCCGGTCGGCGGATCGGCCAGGACCAGTCCGCTGTCGTCGGATTCGTAGAACCAAGTGAATCGGTCGAGGTTCGCGGCGGGAACTTCGAAGGCGGTGTCCTTCATGCCCAGCGGGTCGAAGATGCGCTCGGCCATCAGTTCCGGCAGCGGGGTGTCGGCGGCGCGGGCCAGCAGTACGCCGAGGATTTCGCTGCACGTGTTGTACAGCCAGCGCTCGCCGGGCTGGTAGACCAGCGGGACCCCGGCGAGGCTCTTGAGCCACTCGTCCGGCGCGGGCGGTTCCTGGACGTGTAGACCGCGCTGGTAACCCTGATCGAACAACGCGCCGACCGCCGGCAAGCTGAACTCGTCCGGGAAGCCCCAGCCGGCGCGGGACGTGAGCACGTCGGCCACGGTGATCGGGCGTACCGCCGGGATCACGTCGTCGAGTGGGGCGTCGGGGGTGCGCACGACCATCGGGTGCGCCAGCTCCGGCAGCCACCGCGCGATCGGGTCGTCGTGCCCGATGCGGCCCTCCTCGATCAACAGCAGCGCCAGCGCCGCGGTGATCGGCTTGGTGAGGGACGCGATGCGGAAGAGCGTGTCGCGGGCCATCGGCGCGGAGCCGCCGAGCCCGGTCGTCCCGGCGGTCGCGATCTCGACGTCGTCGCCGCGTGCCACGAGCGCCACGACGCCGGGTGCCTTGCCGTCGTCCACCGCGGACTGGAGAAGTTCTTGCAGGTCGGTCGCCACGCCTGCCACCGTACGCGCCGCCACGGACAGTCGCCCGGGGAAGAAATCAAGCGTGCATGATTGATTTTTTGTTGCCGAGCTGAAAGGCTCGCGATGACCCCGAAGCGAACACCGGCCCGAACTGAACACCGGTCCCGAACCGAACACCGACCCGGGAGGCGCGATGGCAGTGCTCGACGACCTGCTCGAAGACCTGGCCGCGGAAAGCGGAGTCCTGGACGCCCTGGTCACCCCGCTCGACGCCGCGGCCTGGCGCACCGAGACACCGGCCCCCGGCTGGACGATCGCGCACCAGATCGCGCACCTCGCCTGGACCGACCGCGTCGCCGCTCTCGCCGCCCGCGATCCGGACGCGTTCAACGCGATGCTGACCCGCGCGTTGCAAGAAGGCGGCGCCGGCTTCGTCGATCAGCAGGCTGAGAAAGGCGCGCAGCTGGCGCCGTCCGAGCTGCTCGCGGCCTGGCGCGCCGACCGCCACAACCTGGCCAGGGCGCTCCCCGAAGTCCCGCCCGGCGGCAAGCTGCCCTGGTTCGGCCCGCCGATGGGCGCCGCGACCATGGCCACCGCCCGCCTCATGGAGACCTGGGCCCACGGCCAGGACATCGCCGACGCCCTCGGCGTGCGGCGCGAGCCGACCGCGCGCCTGCGCAACGTCGCGCACCTCGGCGTCCGCACCCGCGACTTCGCCTTCGTCCAGCGCGGCCTGCCGGTGCCCGACGCCGAGTTCCGCATCGAGCTCACCGCGCCCGACGGCGGCTCGTGGACCTGGGGCCCGGAGACGGCGACCGAGCGCGTGACCGGCCCGGCGCTCGACTTCTGCCTGCTGGTGGCCCAGCGCCGGCACCGCGACGACTTGGCCGTGCAGGCCGTCGGGAGCGAGGCGGATCAGTGGCTTGACATCGCGCAGGTGTTCGCGGGACCGAGCGGGCCCGGCCGGAGCAAGGGGCAGTTCGCATGACCGAGGCCAAAGCCAATGTGTTGTCGCAGAACCCGGACGTCCTCCGGATCGGCAACGCCTCCGGCTTCTACGGCGACCGCTTCAGCGCCGTCCGCGAGATGCTCGAAGGCGGCGAACTCGACGTCCTGACCGGCGACTACCTCGCCGAGCTGACCATGCTCATCCTTGGCCGCGACCGGATGAAGAACCCTGACGCCGGCTACGCCAAGACCTTCCTGCGCCAGATGGAGGACGCCCTCGGCCTCGCGCTGGAGCGCGGCGTCAAGATCGTGGCGAACGCCGGCGGCCTGAACCCGGTGGGACTGGCCGACAAGCTGCGGGAGGTGGCCGCGAAACTCGGCCTGAGCGCCGCGATCGCGCACGTCGAGGGCGACGACCTCCTGCCGCGTGCATCAGAGCTCGGATTCGCCGGGGCACTGACCGCGAACGCCTACCTCGGCGGCTTCGGCATCGCCGCGTGCCTGCGCGCCGGCGCCGACGTCGTGGTCACCGGCCGCGTCACCGATGCCTCGCTGGTCGTGGGCTCGGCCGTCGCGCACTTCGGCTGGCAGCCCGCCGACCACGACCGGCTGGCCGGCGCCGTCGCCGCCGGGCACGTCATCGAGTGCGGCGCGCAGGCCACCGGCGGCAACTACGCCTTCTTCACCGAGATCGCCGACCTGCGCCACCCCGGCTTCCCGATCGCCGAGCTGCACGCCGACGGCTCCAGCGTCATCACCAAGCACCCGGGGACCGGCGGCGCCGTCAGCGTCGGGACGGTCACGGCGCAGCTGCTGTACGAGATCACCGGCCACCGGTATGCGAACCCTGACGTCACCACGCGCCTGGACACCGTGACGCTGACCCAGGACGGCCCGGACCGGGTCGGCATCAGCGGCGTCGTCGGCGAAGCCCCGCCCCCGCAGCTCAAGGTGGCCCTGAACAAGCTCGGCGGCTTCCGCAACCAGGTCGAGTTCGTGCTCACCGGCCTGTCGATCGAGTCCAAGGCGGACCTGGCGAAGGAGCAACTGCTCGCCGGGCTGACCGACACCCCCGAGTCGATCGAGTGGACCCTGGTCCGCACCGACCAGCCCGACGCCGACACCGAGGAGACCGCCAGCGCTCTGCTCCGGTGCGTCGTCCGCGATCAGAACGCTGACGTCATCGGCCGCGCCTTCACCGGCGCTGCCGTGGAACTCGCGTTGTTCGGCTACCCCGGCTTCCACGTGACGGCACCGCCCGGGGCGGCCTCGCCCTACGGCGTCTACACCGCCGCCTACGTCGACGCCGCCGAGGTCACGCATGCCGCGGTGCTGCCCGACGGCGAGCGCGTCGTCGTCGCACACCCGGATCAGACGCTAGTCCTCAAGACAGCGCCGGATCCCGTTCTGCCGCAACGACTTCCCGCCGAGGAGACCCACCTGGCCCCGCTCGGTCTGGTCTTCGGCGCGCGCAGCGGGGACAAGGGCGGCGACGCGAACGTCGGCGTCTGGGCTCGCAGCGACGAGGCTTGGCGTTGGCTCGCGCACGAACTCACCGTCGAGCGTTTCAAGGCTCTGCTTCCCGAGACGGCCGACCTGGCCGTCACCCGCCACGCGTTCCCGAACCTGCGTGCCGTGAACTTCGTCGTCGAGGGTGTCCTCGGCGCCGGCGTCGCCTCCCAGGCCCGGTTCGACCCGCAGGCCAAGGGCCTGGGCGAATGGCTGCGGGCCCGCAACGTCGAGCTTCCGGTGTCCTTGCTGAAAGGCAGTGAGCGGTGAACCGGCTGTCCAGTCCTGCCTGGTCGACCGAGGAACGCAGGGCCCTGAGGGCGACCGTCCGCAGGTTCACGGAGCAGGAGGTACTGCCGAACCTTGACGGCTGGGAGCGTGCCGGTGAGCTGCCGCGCGAGCTGTCCAAGAAGGCCGGTGCGCTGGGCCTGCTCGGCGTCGCACATCCGGTCGAGGTCGGTGGCGGAGGCGGCGACCTGATCGACGCCATCACCGTCAACGAGGAGATGCACTACGCCGGAGGCTCCAGCGGCTTGTTCGCATCCTTGTTCACCTGCGGCATATCCACGCCACATCTGATCGCCGCCAATGACCGCGAGCAGATCGAGCGGTGGGTAAGGCCGACGCTGGCCGGAGAGCTGATCGGGGCGCTGGCCGTCACCGAACCCAGTGGCGGCAGCGACGTGGCGCGCATCCAGACCACGGCTCGCCGCGACGGCGACCATTTCGTCGTCAACGGTGCGAAGACCTTCATCACGTCCGGCGTTCGCGCCGACTACGTGGTCGCCGCCGTGCGCACCGGTGGTCCTGGAGCCGACGGGATCTCCTTGCTGGTCATCGAGAAAGGTACGCCGGGCTTCACCGTCAGCCGTCGGCTGGAGAAGCTGGGATGGCTGTGTTCTGATACGGCCGAACTGGCGTTCCAGGACGCGCACGTCCCGGCCGAGAACCTGGTCGGCGCCGAGAACAGCGGCTTCGTCCAGCTCGCCGAGCACTTCCTGTCCGAACGCGTCGCGCTCGCCGCGCAGGCCTACTCGCACGCGCAGCGCTGCCTGGACCTGGTCGTGGACTGGACGCGGAACCGCGAGACGTTCGGCAAGCCGCTGATCGACCGGCAACTCGTCCAGAACACCCTCACCGAAATGGCCCGGAAGATCGACGTGTCGCGGACCTATACCCATGCCCTGATCGATCGCTCCATCGCCGGGGCGGGTGATGGGCAAGCACAGCCGGATCTCATTGCAGAGGTCTGTTTCGCCAAGAACACCGCGGTCGAGACCGCCGAATGGGTCGCGACGCAAGCTCTGCAACTGTTCGGAGGCCTCGGCTACATGCGTGAATCAGAGGTCGAACGCCACTACCGCGACGTCCGGATCCTGGGCATCGGCGGCGGAGCGACCGAGGTGATGAACGGCCTGGCGGCCCGCGTGCTGGGCTTCCGCTCGTGACCGCGCTGCGCACGGCGCTGGACGCCGCCTCCGCCGAGCACCTGGCGAACACCGAGGCGATGCGCGCCAAGCTCGCCGAGATCGAGACCGAGCATGCCAAAGCCCTGATCGGCGGCGGCGAGAAGTACGTCGCCCGGCACCACGAGCGCGGCAAGCTGCTCGCCCGCGAGCGCGTCGAGCTGCTGCTCGACCCGGACTCGCCGTTCCTGGAACTGTGCCCGCTGGCCGGCTGGGGCAGCGAGTTCACGGTCGGCGCGGCGCTGGTCACCGGCATCGGCGTGGTGTCCGGCGTGGAGTGCCTGATCGTCGCCAACGACCCGACCGTGCGCGGCGGCGCGACCAACCCCTGGACGCTGCGCAAGTCGTTCCGGGCGCACGAGGTCGCCGAGCAGAACCGGCTGCCGGTCATCGCGCTGGTCGAGTCCGGGGGCGCGGATCTGCCGACGCAGAAAGAGGTCTTCATCCCCGGCGGCCGCACCTTCCGCGACATCACGCGCGCCTCGGCGGCCGGGATCCCGACGATCGCCATCGTGTTCGGCAACTCCACGGCCGGCGGCGCGTACATCCCGGGCATGTCCGACCACGTGGTGATGATCAAGGAGCGGTCCAAGGTCTTCCTCGGCGGCCCGCCGCTGGTGAAGATGGCCACCGGCGAGGAGTCCGACGACGAGTCCCTCGGCGGCGCGGAGATGCACGCGCGGACCTCGGGCCTGGCCGACTACCTGGCGGCCGACGAGCACGACGCGATCCGGATCGGACGGCGGATCGTCAGCAGGCTGAATTGGCGTAAGCAGGGTCCTGAGCCGCGTTCGACGGTGCTCCCGCCGCTGTTCCCGGAGGAGGAACTGCTCGGGATCGTGCCGCCGGACCTGAAGACGCCGTTCGATCCGCGCGAGGTGATCGCCCGGGTCGTCGACGCCTCGGACTTCGACGAGTTCAAGCCGCTCTACGGCTCATCGCTGGCCACCGGTTGGGCGGAGATCCACGGCTATCCGGTCGGCATCCTGGCGAACACGCGCGGCGTGCTGTTCAGCGAGGAAGCGCAGAAGGCCACGCAGTTCATCCAGCTGGCGAACCGGTACGACACCCCGCTGCTGTTCCTGCACAACACCACCGGCTACATGGTTGGCAAGGAGTATGAGCAGAAGGGGATCATCAAGCACGGCGCACAGATGATCAACGCGGTGTCGAACTCGACGGTGCCGCACATCTCGATCCTGATGGGCGCCTCCTACGGCGCCGGGCACTACGGGATGTGCGGCCGGGCCTACGATCCGCGCTTCCTGTTCGCCTGGCCGAGCGCCAAGTCGGCGGTGATGGGGCCGGCGCAGCTCGCGGGCGTCATCTCGCTGGTGACGCGGGGTTCGGCGGCGGCGAAGGGGCAGCCGTTCGACGAGACCGCCGACGCGCAGATGCGGGAGCTGGTCGAGGCGCAGATCGAGGCCGAGTCGCTGCCGTTGTTCCTGTCCGGGCGGGTGTACGACGACGGGGTCGTCGATCCGCGCGACACCCGGACGATCGTCGGGTTCTGTCTGTCCGCGATCGCCAACGCCCCGGTTCAGGGCACTGAGAAGTTCGGCGTGTTCCGTCTTTAGAAGGGCTGGGAGGACTCTGTTATGGCTGACTTCACGACGGCCGAAGTCAAGACGGCTGACTTCACGGTCGGCTTCACGACGGGACCGCTGAACACCGTCCTGGTCGCGAACCGCGGCGAGATCGCGCGCCGGGTGTTCGCGACGTGCCGGCGCCTCGGCTACGGGACGGTCGCGGTGTTCTCTGACGCCGACTCAGATGCTTTGCATGTACGGGAGGCCGACGTCGCAGTCCGGCTGCCCGGCAACACGTCCGCCGAGACGTATCTGCGTTCTGATCTGCTGATCGCGGCGGCGCTGGCCGCCGGGGCCGACGCGGTGCACCCGGGGTATGGGTTCCTGTCCGAGAAGGAGGACTTCGCGCAGGCGGTGGTCGACGCGGGGCTGCGTTGGCTCGGGCCGCCGCCGTCAGCGATCGCCGCGATGGGGTCGAAGGTCGCGGCGAAGAAGATGATGGCCGCTGCCGGGGTTCCGGTGCTGCGGGAGCTGAGTGCGGACGAGGTCGGCGAGGCTGACCTCCCGGTGCTGATCAAGGCCTCGGCCGGTGGCGGCGGGCGCGGGATGCGCGTGGTGCGCAGCCTCGCCGAGCTGCCGGGGCAGTGGGAGGCGGCGCAGGCGGAGGCGGCTTCGGCGTTCGGCGACGGGACGGTGTTCTGCGAGCAGTACATCGAGACCGGGCGGCACATCGAGGTGCAGGTGCTGGCCGACGCGCACGGCACGGTGTGGGCCGTGGGGGAGCGGGAGTGCTCGATCCAGCGGCGGCATCAGAAGGTGGTGGAGGAGGCGCCTTCGCCGTTCGTGCAGGCGCATCCGGAGCTGCGGGAGAAGCTGTTCGGTGCGGCTCGGGACGCGGCTGCTGTGATCGGGTACGTCGGCGCGGGGACCGTGGAGTTCCTGGTGGCGCCGGACGGGTCCTTCGCGTTTCTGGAGATGAACACGCGGCTGCAGGTCGAGCATCCGGTGACGGAGCTGACGACGGGTCTTGACCTGGTCGCTTGGCAGCTGCGGATCGCGGCGGGGGAGGCGTTGCCCGCGTCGGGGGAGCCCGGCGCGGCGGACAAGTCGGGCGTACCTGGCGGGCCGAGCGAGCCGGGCAAGCCTGGCGGGCCTGGCAGGCTCGGCGAGCCGACGGTGCGGGGGTCGGCGATCGAGGTGCGGTTGTATGCCGAGGACCCGGCGAAGGATTGGCAGCCGGCGTCGGGGACGTTGCACCGGTTCGCGGTGCCGGGGGTCTCGTGCGAGTTCGAGGTCGTGGACACCGCCACGCGCACGGAACCGTTGCTGCGCTTGGATTCCGGCGTCGAGTCGGGGTCGGTCGTGGGGGTGTACTACGACCCGATGCTGGCGAAGGTGATCGCTTGGGCGCCGCGGCGTGCCGAGGCGGCACGCGTGTTGGCTTCGGCGCTCGCGGGATCGGAGATCCATGGTGTCGTGACCAACCGGGATCTGTTGGTCAATGTGCTGCGACACCCGGCTTTCCTCGCTGGTGACACGGATACGGCGTTCTTCTCGACCTATGGGCTGGACGTGCTGGCCGCGCCTTTGGCGTCGCCGGAGACCGAGCGGGTTTCGGCGCTTGCCGGGGCGCTGGCGGTGGCGGCGGGGCATCGGGCTGAGGCGCCGGTGCTCGGCGGGTTGCCGAGCGGGTGGCGGAACGTGCCGTCGCAGGCTCAGCGGCGGGTGCTTGCCGCGGGATCGTCCGAGTACGAGGTGCGGTATCGCTTCGGGCGCGACGGTTTGCTCGCCGAGGGGTACGACGGAGTCGGGTTGGTGTCGGCCACGCCTGCCGAGGTGGTGCTCGACATCAGGGGTTTGCGACGTGCCTTTCGCGTCGGCCGGCACGGCGGGGCGGTGGTCGTGGACTCGCCACTGGGGTCGGTGACGTTCACGCTGGTCCCGACGTTCACTGATCCGGCGGACACGGTTGCGGCTGGTTCGCTGCTGGCGCCGATGCCGGGTTCGGTGGTGCGGCTTGGCGTGGCGGGCGTCGGTGATGTGGTCGAGGCGGGTCAGCCGATCCTGTGGCTGGAGGCGATGAAGATGGAGCACCAGGTGTCCGCGCCGGTCGCGGGGGTGTTGAGTGCGCTGCCGGTTTCGGTCGGCAGTCAGGTGGATGTCGGGACCGTGTTGGCGGTCGTGGAAGTCGTGGCAGTCGTCGAGGAGGCCGGGGCAGCATGACCGAGACTTTGGTGCGGTACGCGGCCGAGGGCGGCGTGGCGACGTTGACGCTCGATTCGCCGGCGAATCGCAATGCGCTGTCGTCGGGTTTGGTGGCGCAGTTGCACGCCGGTTTGCGGGAGGCGGCGGCCGATCCGCGTGTGCGGGTGGTCGTGTTGGGACATACCGGCAATACCTTCTGCGCTGGGGCTGACCTGTCGGAGGCGACGTCGGAGCCGGTGGATCCCGAGGGTCCGGTGGCCGGACGCGCGCGGGCGCTCGCGGCGCTGCTGCGTGCGCTGGTGGAGTTGCCGAAGCCGGTGGTCGCGGCCGTGGACGGTCATGTGCGGGCCGGCGGGATGGGCCTGGTCGCGGCCTGCGACCTGGCGGTGGCCGGGCCCGCGGCGAGCTTCGCGCTGACTGAGGCGCGGCTCGGGGTGGCGCCGTCGATCATCTCACTGACGGTGCTGCCGAGGCTCACGTCGCGGGCCGCCTCGCGTTACTTCCTGACCGGCGAGAAGTTCGACGCGGCGCGCGCCGAGGCGCTGGGCCTGATCACGCTGGCGGCCGACGACGTGCCCGCGGCGGTCGCGGAGCTGGTCGCGGCCCTGCGCCAGGGCTCGCCGCAGGGGCTGGCCGAGTCGAAGAAGCTGGTGACGGCCTCAGTCCTGGCCGCGTTCGACGCGGATGCGGACACGCTCGCCACGGCGTCGGCGCGGCTGTTCGCCTCGGAGGAGGCGCGGGAGGGGATGACCGCGTTCTTGCAGCGGCGGGCTCCGAGATGGGCAGAATAGCGGTTCACCGGCTACCAGCTGCTCTACCACCCGCTTTACCACCCGCTCGACCGAACAGGCGGACCACCACCGATGCGCGAACCTCAGCAGGACCGAAGCCGGGCCACCCGCCGCCGCTTGCTGGAGGCGTGCGTGGAGTGCCTGGCGGACACGGGGTGGAGCGCGACGACCGTGGCGGTGGTCGCCGAGCACGCGGGCGTTTCGCGGGGCGCGGCCCAGCACCACTTCCCGACCCGCGAGGACCTGATCACCGCCGCGCTGGAGCACATGTTCGACGAGCGCATCGAGTCGGCGCGTGCCGAGCTCAGCGCGCCCGGGAGCGTCGTCACGACCGAGGCGGTCGTCTCGCGCCTGGTCGAGCACTTCACCGGCACGCTGTTCAAGGCCGCGTTGCAGGTGTGGACGGCAGCGGCCGCCGACGAGGCGCTGCGTGCGCGTGTGGTGCCGCTGGAGCAGAAGTTCGGGCGCGTCGCGTACCGCATGGCCATCGAGGCGTTGGGGGTCATCGATGAGGACGAGACCGTCCATCGTCTGGTGCAGGCCACGCTCGACCTGGCGCGCGGCCTGGGGCTCGCCGACGTGCTGACGGACGACTCCGCGCGGCGCGGCGAGGTGGTGCGGGCTTGGTCGGCGCACCTGGACGCGGTGCTGCGCGAGCGCGCGGCGGCGTGACGCCGGCTCGCTGTACGAGCGTGGCAATCATGTCCCTGACCTGCGGTGTATGCTCCCTTGGCTGACCCGCGGAGGGTCGGTCAGGGAGAGGAACCGGGGATGGACACCGAGATAGGACCCGACGCGAGCGACTCGTCACGCTCCGCCGAGCCCGCCGCTGCTGACGGCGCGCAGTTCGCACCGGTCGAGCCGACGTCGCCGCCGCCGACAGTGTCCGCGCCGGTGTCCCCGCCGATGCCGACCGCCCCGTCTCCGGCGCCGGCGAACACTCCGCAGCCGATGTCCCCGCCGCCCGCGCTGCCGCCTTACCCGGCACAGCCGTGGCCCGCGCCGCCCTACGGCCAGCAGCCGCCGAACCCCTACGGCTACCCGCCCTACGGCTATGGCTACGGCTACCCCTACGGCCAACCGCAGCGGCCGACCGGCACCAACGGCCTCGCGATCGCCTCCTTCGTCCTCGGCATCTGCGGATTCTTCGTCGTCACCCCGATCATCGGCCTGATCTTCGGCATCGTCTCGCTCGCGGCGGTCCGCCGCACTGGCCAGAAGGGCAAACGCCTGGCGATCAGCGGCATCGTCCTGTCGAGCTTGTGGATCGCCGCCCTCGGCACGCTCTTCACCGTCGCCGCCATCAACACGCCGGACCCCGCGCAGCGGAGCGCCGACGGCACCGTCGTCAGCCCGGGCACGGTCTCGGTGTTCGGGCTGCACCCGAAGGACTGCTTCACCCTGCCGCCGGGTGCGATCGGCTCCACCAACAACAGCGCCCGGACCCTCACCGTCGTCCCCTGCACCACGGCGCACGACAGCGAGGCGTTCGGCTCGTTCTCCGCCGCCGAGAGCACCTTCCCCGGCGTGGACGGCATGCGCGACGAGAGCTCGTCGCAGTGCGCACGGCAGCTCACCTCGTTCGTTCCGGACCCGGTGACACTGCCGGCCGGCACCCGCCTGCAGTTCATCTACCCGAACCAGCAGGCCTGGGACGCCGGTGAACGCCGCGTGACGTGCTTCCTGCAGTTCAGCAGGGCCACGATGACGCACTCGGTCTACCGCGACCCCTCGACCTACAACGCCGACCAGCTCCGCTTCCTCAACGCCGTCAGCCCACTGTCGACGGCCATCGGCCGACTGGTCGCGACGCCGGACTCGGCCGACATCTCGGTCTTCCAGCAGCGCGCGAACGACATAGCGTCCGCCACCCAGAGCGAGGTGTCGGCACTGTCGGGCACGCCGTGGCCGGCCTCCGTGCAGCCGGCGATGGACGCCCTCATCGCCAACCACACCAAGGCTGCCGCGGTCTGGGAGCAGGTCGCGGGCGCCACGGACGTCACGTCGTTCAACGGCCAGGCCCGCAAAGCCGAAGCCGCCTTCGACGCCGACGACATGATCGCGGTCCGGACGGCGCTCGGTCTGGCGACGCCTTCCGGCGCGGGCGGCGGGACCGGGACGGCGTCAGCCTGATCGGGGATCAGGAAAGCCGCCTAAAGCGACCCCGACCCCGGCTTCCCCTCAGCCTCAACCTCCGCCCCACAAGACCCCCGCACCACCAACCGCGTAGCCACCTGCAAAGGCGCACTGGCCGACCCGTCGTCCGCGTCCAACGCGTCCACCAGCGCCTCGACCGCCCCCGCGCCGAGCGCTACGCGGTCCTGCGCGACCGTCGTCAGCGTCGGCCGCACCAGCGCCGCGGCCTCGATGTCGTCGAATCCGACCACCGCCATGTCCTGCGGGACCCGCAGGCCGGCGTCGGCCAGGGCGTGCAGTGCGCCGATCGCCATCTCGTCGCCGGCGGCGAAGATCGCCGTGGGCGGCTCGGGTAGCTCGATCAGGCGGCGCGCCGCCTCGTACCCGCTGGCGAGGAAGAAGTCTCCGTCGACGACGTGCTGGGGGTCCGGCGTGAGGCCTAGCCGTGCCATTTCCGCCTGGTACCCCGCCAGCCGCTCGGTCGCGGGCATCAGGGTCAGCGGCCCGGTGATGGTGGCGATCGCGGTGTGGCCGAGGCTGTGCAGGTGGCGGACCGCGGTGGCCGCCCCGGCCCGGTTGTCCGAGGTGACGTACGTCGTGCGGTTGCGGTGCAGCGGCAGGTCGATGCCGACGCACGGCGTCCCGGCGTCCACCAGCGCCGTGATCGCCGGGTGCCCGGCGTCGACGCCCATCATGATCACGCCCGCGAGGCTGTGCTGCTGTGCCGCGCGCAGGTACAGCGTCACGTCGCCGGGGCTCGCCGCGCTGGCGGTGGACAGCACCATCAGGTGGTAACCCGACTCGGCGAGGGTCTGCTTGATCCCGACGAACAGGTCCAGCAGGAACGGATGCCTGCGGTCCTGGTTGGTGTAGCCGGTGTCCCAGATCAGCCCGATCATGTCCGAGCGCCGCCGCACCAGCGTGCGGGCCGGCTGGTTCGGCGAGTAGCCCAGCCGCTCGGCCATCTCCAGGATCCGCCGCCGGGTCTCCGGGCTCACCTCGGCACGGTCGTTCAGGGCGCGCGAGACCGTCGCGGGGGAGACGCCGCTGAGGCGTGCCAGCTCGCGGATGTCCACCATGGAGTGTGACCCTAGCGGAAGACAGCTGGCTGCGATAGATCGTTAGGCGCGTCGGCGGAAACGTATCCGGGCAGAACAACTGCGGCGCGCCGCCGGGCAACCAGGACCCGGCGGCGCGCCGATCCTAGGGCTGAACCGTCATCGCGAAGATGTGGATTGCCGGATCATTCGGCACAGACACCGTTTTCACCGTCTTCGTCGCGTCGATCGCGATCGAGTTGTAGAACACGTCGTAGTCGATCCCGAAGTTCGCCGGTCCGCTCGGCGTGTTCCGATGCGTGGTGACGATCGTCGGCGTGGCCCCGTACGCGGTCGGCGACGAGCAGCACCAGTTCGGGAAGCCGAGGCTCCCGCTGCCGGACGAGCCGTCGGTATAGGTCACCGTGACCGTGTCCGTGGCGAACCCGGCCTCCGCGCCGAGGAAGCCGAGCTTCGACCCCTGCCCGGTGACGTTCACCAGCACGCCGCTGCCGGCCACGTTGTCGTTCGTCCCGGTCGCCGACGACGGCCAGGTGAACGTCGTGCCGCCGGCCTTGATCGAGGCTCCCGGTGTGGCACCGGCCGCCGCGAGGGCCTGCGCCGAGTAGCTGTCGTTGTCCCCGTCGAAGTTCCCGGGGCCGGGGTTGGTCTCGTCGCTGATCGCGATGTTGTTGAACGCACTGGCCAGCGTCGGGAACGGCGTGTTCGTGACGTTCGACAAGTCGGCCCTGTCCACCGAAGGCGTCCCGCGATCGCGATAGGCGACCGCAGCACTCAACGTCGTCGTCACCTTCCCCGGCGGTGGCGTGCTTGCGGTGACCGTGAACGTGGCCGTCGCCGACGTCCCCGGCTTGACGTTCCTCAAGCGCACCGACGACGGCGTCGCCGTCCACCCGGTCGGCAGCTTCAGCGTGACAGAGGGCTGCTGCGCGTCGAAGTACCCGTAGTCGCCGAACGACACGGTCACCGGCGTCGGCACCCCGGCGGCCAGCGGCGCGCCGCTGATCGTGGCCGCGGTGTGGATCGGCAGGTGCTTGTCGCCCCGGGAATGGACCCGGTAGATGACCGTCGCGTGCGGCGCCAGGGACGCGGATATCGCGCCGTCGCTGGCGCTCTTGGCCTTGCTCACCAGATCGGTCAGCTGGAACGGCGCGCTGCCGGCCCGCAGGCCGATGGTCGCGGCGTCGGTCGTCACGGTCTGCGCGGTGTCGCCCTTGTTGAACAACACGACCGAGACGTCGCCGTTCGCCAACGGCTTGGCCAGCACGTCATACCCGGTTCCGGACTGCACGACCGTGCCCTGCGCGCCGAGCCGGTCCTGGTCCACGGCCACGACATCGGGGTTCGCCACGATCCCGACTTCGGCCGGCGTCAGCTTCGACAGGTCCGTGGACAACAGGATCGGCGAGGCCATCTCGGCCCACAGCGTCATCTGGGTCTGCTCCTCGGTCGGGCTCAGCCCGCCGTTGCCGACCTCCAGCATGTCCGCGTCGTTCCAGTGCCCGGGACCGGCCCACTGTGCCAGGCCCGGCGTGTTGTCCTCGCTGTAGTTCTCCAGCACGCTCGGCCAGGCGTCGTAGATGTCCGAGCCGAAACGCCACAGGTTGCCGTGCTGGTAGAGCCAGGTCAGCTCGTTGGTGAAGTCCGCGCCGGAGCAGCACACGTAGGCCGGGGCCGACTCGGAGAACATCATCGGCCGGTGCTCGTTCAGCAGCGCCTGGCTGGCCTCGGTGTAGACGATCTGCGCGACCTGGCTGGCCGTCTTGCCGGGGAACTGGTCCATCGGCTGGTAGCAGTAGTCGAGCTTGAGGTAGTCCACGCCCCAGGAGGCGTAGAGGTCGGCGTCCTGCTGGAAGTGGCCGTAGCTGCCGGCCGCGCCCTGGCAGGTCTGGTAGCCGGCGTCCTCGTAGATGCCGAACTTCAGGCCCTTGCTGTGGATGTAGTCGCCGAGCCACTTCAGGCCGTGCGGGAAGCGGGTGGCGTCGACCTGGAGGTTGCCGCTGGCGTCCCGGGTCTTCTGCATCCAGCAGTCGTCGATGTTGACGTAGTCGTAGCCGAGCTTGTTCAGACCCAGCTTGACGATCTGGTCGGCGGTCTTGGTGAACAGCGTCTCGTTCATGGCGCTGTTGCACTCGAAACCGGCCCAGTCGTTGAAGCCCATCGGCGGGGTCAGTGCGAGGCCGTTGTAGGAGGGGTGGGTGTTGATCGGCAGCGGGGCCGTCGTCGGCACGGTACTGGTAGCGCCGGTGGCGGCCGAGACGGTCGGTGCGGCGGCCGTCAGGGCGCCGAACACCATCACGGTCGCGGCGACGGCGCCGAACAGCCGCCGGCGGGGGGTGGTGCGGGACATTACACCTCCGAGGGAGAGGACTGATCTCGCCGAGTCACCGTAAGAAGCGCGAGCGCCGTGCGCAAGTGTTTGGGAAGGGTCAGTTTCAATCAGTTTCGCGCAGGGTTCGTGCACGAGCGCCCGTGGCGAGATATCAGCCCTCGACGATCGACGGCCGGTCGGCGAGACTGATCTGATGACTCGACGGGCCGGGCTCTGGCGGCGGATGACCCGGGCGTTCGACGTGGACGCGGTGCCCGTCACCGTCATCGACGACATGGCGCCGGACCCGGACGGCTGGAACACCGGCTACGCCGACACCGCCGGGACCGGCTACCGCACCGTGGCGCGCCGGCTGCCGCTGCTGATCGCGACCTCGATCCGGCTGGCCGCCGAGGCCTCCAAACCCCGCACCATCGCGCTGCTGGTGGTGCAGACGGCCTCCTCGCTGGCCGGCGCCTTCAGTCTCTACGCCACCACCGACGTCCTGGCCCCGCTGTTCGGCGCCGGCGCCACCCCGGACCGGATCCGCGCGGCGCTGCCGTCGATGCTCGTGGTGCTGCTGCTGACCGCCTCGCGGTCGTTGTGCGACGCGATCGCCAAGGCGTTCGCGCAGCAGCTCGGGCCGATGATGGATGCCCGGGCGATGATCCGGCTGCAGGAGCTGTGCACGCGCGCCGAGCTGGTTGCCTTCGACAAGGCGGACTGGGTCGACGCCTCGCAGCGTGCCGAGCGCGGCTCCATCTCGGCGCGCAGCATGCTGGCCATCACGCAGCAGGTGTTGCAGAGCCTTGCGACGCTGATCGGCGTGGCCGGCGTGCTCGCCGTGCTGCATCCGGTGCTGGTGCCGCTGCTTCTGCTGTCGGTGGTGCCGCGGTGGTGGGCCGCGGTGCGGGTGGCCCGGCTGGACTACAAGGTTTTCGTGCGCTGGGTGGAGGGACGGCGTCGGCAGAACCTGTTGATCGGGCTGGCGGTGACGACGAGTTCGGCCGCCGCCGTCCGCGCGCTGTCCCTGTCCGGCTACCTGGTCGAGCGCTACCGCCGCATCACCGACGCCTACCTGGCCGAACGGCTGCAACTGGTCCGCGCGGAGACGTCGTCCATGATCGTGGGCAACGCCATCGCGGGGTTCTTCACCGGCGTGGTCTACGCCGTGCTGGCGCTGCTGCTGTGGCGGCAGGCAATTCCGCTGGCCGTCGGCGGGACGGCGTACCTGGCCGTGAGCCGGGTTCAGCAGGCCCTGCTCGGCCTGGCCATGGATATCAACGAACTGTATGCCGAGGGCCTGTACCTGGAGGACTATCGCTCGTTCTGCGACGACGCCGCCGGTCACCTGCCGCCGGCCGGGAGCGAGTCGACGCCCGAGGAATTCGACGAGATCCTCGTCGAGGACGTGGTGTTCACCTATCAGGGAGCGAAGACACCGGCGGTCGCGGGCGTCTCGCTGCGGGTGCGGCGCGGACAGGTGGTCGCGTTCGTGGGGGAGAACGGCGCGGCCAAGACGACGATGGCCAAGCTGCTCGGCAGGCTGTACCTGCCGGATTCAGGACGCATCACCTGGGACGGCCGCGACAGCGCGCAGATGGACATCGACACGCTGCGCTCCCGGATCGCCTTCATCGACCAGGACCACACGCGCTTCCCGTTCACCGCCGGGGAGAACATCCGCATCGGGGAGTGGACCGCGGAGCCGGACCCGGCACGGATCGAGGAGGCGGCCCGGCACGCCGGGGCGCACCAGTTCATCAGTGCTCTGCCGCGCGGCTACGACACGCTGCTGGAGCGCAGCCTCAGCGGCGGCCTGTCGGTCTCCGGCGGCCAGTGGCAGCGGCTCGCGCTGGCCCGCGGCTTCTTCCGGCGTGCGGCGCTGGTGATCGCCGACGAGCCGACGTCCAGCCTCGACGCCGCCGCCGAAGCAGCGTTCTACCATCGGCTGCGCGAGTACGGCGGCACCATCGTGATGATCACGCACCGGCTGGGGAACGTCGCCGAATGCGCCGACTACATCTACGTCTTCGCCGAGGGCCGGGTCGCCGAGCAGGGGACGCACGCCGAGCTGGTCTCGGCCGACGGCTGGTACGCGCGGTCCTACCTGCTTCAGCGACAGAGCTTTGAGAAGGTCGACAGCGTCAGTCGTCAGAACGGATCGTCGAGCACCAACACCGACGGCAACTCGCTACCGGAGCCCATCCGCAGCAGCTGATACGCCACGCCGCCGAGCCCGGACATCATCGCCGGCGAGAACGCTTCGCGCGCCATGCCGCTGATCGCGCCGTTCTCCTCCAGGCTGGCCACGATGTGCGCCTCGAAGCCTTTCCGGTCCACGCCTGCCGGAGCGAAGCCGTCCCGCAGCGCGGCGTCCATCAGCTCCCAGACACCGAGCTCGCCGTGGCACAGCGTGTGGTTCCAGCCCATGCCGTGCGTGTAGGCGGCGGAGGCGGCGCGCGTCAGGATGCTGTCGACGTTGCCGGACGGCCAGCCGCGCCGCGCCAGGTCAAGCTGGGTCAGGGCGATCCCGACCGAGCCGTGGCACCAGGCGTTGGCGGTCAGGCCGGGCTCGATCTCGCGCAGGTCGGTCCAGCCGCCGATGGTCGGGTCGTAGCAGGACTCTTCGAAGGCGAACGCGGCGCGCGCCGTCTCCGACGCCCGGGCGTCACCGGTGGCCAGTGCGAGGCGGGCCAGGGCCCAGCCGATGCCGGACGCGCCGTGTGCGCAGCCGCCGAGGCCGCCGGGCCAGCGCGTCGTCGGCCAGGTCACACCGGCGTCCTTGGTCAGCGCGGCGTCGCAGAGCACTGTGCCGATGTGCGCGGCGATGTCGGTCCAGCGCTGCTCGCCGGTGGCGGCCGTGAGCTGGAGCAGCGGCACGATCGCGCCGGCCGGGCCGGAGACGAGTTCGTACTCCTCGGCGTCGCCGATCGCGCCGGGGACCAGGCCGGCCAGGGTTCGGGCCCGGTCCAGCGCCTCGTCGCCGACCGCGCCGAGGCGGCGCAGGGTCAGCCAGGTCCACAGCTCCGAGCCCAGGCCGACCCAGCCGCCGGGTTCGCGCGGCCGGATCGCGATGCCGTCGGCCCGCAGCTTGGCGGAGTGGTCGCCGGCCAGGCGGATGGTCTGGACGGACGCGTCGAGGAGCGCGCTGACGCCTTCGACGGTGTCGGCGCGGCCGGCCTCGGCCTCGCCCTGATAGGCAGCCAGCAGTAGCGCTACGCCGGGCAGGCCGCTGTACAGGTCCGGGCTGAGCGGCTGGACGACCCAGCCGGTGAGGCTCAGGACCGGCGCGATCCACGTGGCCGTGCCGTCCGTGCCGCGCGTGGCGCTGTCGCGGAGTTCCCGGACCAGTGCGGCTGCCAGGACTCTGCGACGTCTGTCGACGCCGCTGGTCCTGACGGCGGTCGGTTTGCGCAGGCCTTTGCTCGGCGTCCAGTCAGCATTCAGATACGCGCTGACCAGCGTCGCGCGGATGATGCCGCGGTCGAACTCCAGATCGGCGCCGCGCCAGCGGGTCAGCGCGTCGGCGACCAGGTCCTGCTCGGGCAGCCAGTGCGTGCCGCCGGGGCCGGTGAGCCGGCCGGTGCGGGGCGTGGTGCCGAAGTAGGGGATGTCGCCGGTCAGCAGGTCGGCGATCTCCGCCGCGACGACGTCCGGTTCGCCCGGCGCCGCCGAGGACTGCTCGGCCATCTGGACGAACAGGTCGGTGGCGCGGTGCACGGCGGCGGGCTCGTTGTGCAGGGAGACGGGGTGCCAGAGCATGCGCGCGACTTCTTCGTAGACGTCCGTGGCGCGCAGCACCATGCGGATCTGGCAGTCTCCGAACGCTGACATACACGGTTCCAGGACACCGGCTTCGTCGGCGTCAGCGAGCGCGGCACAGCCTTCTTCGAACCCTGCGGCGACCGTTTCCCAGTACTCGGCCAGGGCCGGCTTCGGGCTCGGCAGGCTGGCGGCGGGCTGGGGTGTGGCCTCGGCGAAGCCCAGGTGTGCGTGGTCGGTGCCGGCGTCGACGATCACCGGGACCTGCCCGGAGGGCTGCTCGTCCGGGAGTGCGCCGACGGAGGAGGAGTCCACGCCGCGCCAGCCCAGGGCCGCGCCGCGGTTCGGGAGCATGCCGACGCGCAGGACGGTCTCGTCGACCAGCTTGGCGGCGGTGTCGACGGCGTGGCCCAGGCCCGAGGGCGGGCCCTGGGGGATGGTGCTGAACAGGGTTTCGCAGTCCACGACGATCGGGATCGGGCCGTTTGCGATGACGTTCTCGGTGTGCAGGTCACTGCCGCCGAGCAGGCGCATCACGGCCAGCCAGTGGCCGACGCCGCGGTAGAAGGCGGTCAGCTCGGCGTCGGAGTCGCAGTAGCGGTGCTCGATGAACTCGCTCCAGCCGTAGCCGTCGCGGGCTATGGCGGCCGGGACGCGGATGCGCGTGGCGGCCGGGACGTCGGGGAGCACGGTTTCGAGCAGCTGTGTCAGGGCTTTGTCGACCTCGACGGGGCGCGGCTTGTAGACGACCTTGGCCTCGGCCAGCTCCAGGATCGCGACCGACTGTCCGCCCCGGTGGCTGTCGCCGGCGCCGAACTCGACGTGCCGGAGCTCTCCGGGGTCGACGCTGGTCAAATCCGTCAGGGTCCTGCGATCAGCGGCGAAGCGGCGGGCCAGCGTCCAGGCGGCGTCGGCGCGGCGCTGGATGACGGCGTCCAGGCGCTGCTGGAGCGTGGGATAGCGGCTCGACAGAGAGTGCCAGAACTCTGTGTTGTCGGCCATCGCCAGGAATTCGTCCCAGCGCGCGGCGGGATCCTCGGCGGTGAGCCGGCCGGTCAGGCGCGCGGCGTTGAGTTCGAGAAGCAGAACCCTGCTGACCTTGCGGTGGACGGTTTCCAGTATGGCGCGCTCGGCGGCCTCGGCGATCGCCGCGCGCTCGGGCCCGCTCAGGCCCTCGACGGCGGCGAGCCGGGCCGCCAGGCCGGCCGAGTACGGCGCGGCCAGGCAGCCCAGTGCTCCGGCGAACTCACCGGAGAAGCGGGAGGTCACCTGCGGTTCAGCAGCACTGGCTGCCGCGCGAGGCGGTGCAGGAGCTGCACGTGCCCCGGGTCTCGCGGATGATCGCGCCGATGATGTCGGCCTCGGCGTACTTGCCGCCGGTGAACAGGGGGCCGGCCGGGCTCTCGTCGTCGCCCGAGCTCAGCCAGCTGCTGAGGACGCTGTCGGTGTCGAGGAGTTCGGTTTTGGGCATGCGAGACCTCCAGAGGTGGGGGGAAGGTGACGGAGCACGAACCGGGATCACCGTCTTCGATCGTGCTCGTTGTGTTCTGTATATATCTGGCTGTACGTAGTGACAAGGAGAAACATACGATAGTTTGTACCTAGACCGACATTGACAGAGTATTGATATCAAGGGGTAGAAATCATGGCTGATGTCCCGGCTGCGGGCCGAGACGCTATGCGATCGTTGGCAGCGTCTTTGGGCGATCGGGCCAACGAGATGGCTGCCGCGGGCCTGGTTGCCGACGTGCCGGCGCTGTGGGAGGACGCCATCGCGGGGCTACAGGACGACGGGTCGCGGGCGCTGATCACCCTTGCGTACGCGTGGTATCAGGCGCTGCATGGGGAGGTTGAGCACGGGTTGCGGCTGGCTGTGAGGCTACGGGATTGTCCGGTGTCGTCGGTGCGCGCCCAGATCAGGGTGCTGGTTCGCAACCGGATGCGGGTTGAGCCGGATCTTGTCGGGCAGACGTGGCTCGCCCTGACGGAGACGGGCCTGCCTTCGTGGGCGTCGCTGTCGGATCGGGACATCGACGCGGTCGGAGAGTGGCTTACGGCGGCGTCGTGGGAGGAGTCCAGGGCGATTTATGACGCTGGTGTAAGCGGAATCCGGTCGCAGGATATTGACGCCGCGCTTGAGGAGATCGCGTTGGGTGATCCTCGACTACGGGCTCCGGTGGCTGTTCATCGGGCGGTTCTGGTTCTCGGCGCTGACGTTGGGTACGGGTGTTTGAGCGATGCGCGTGAGGCGGCGCGGGTCGCCGGGAACGCTGTGCTCGCCGGTGATTGGAACGCTCTGCGGGCGTGCGCGACGATCGAGTTGACGGTGCACGGGCTTGGTTTCCTGGGCGGTGTGCACGGGGTGGCGGCGGAGCTGGTGGCTGGTGGTGACCTGGCAATCAGTCCTTTGATGTCGGAGCGGATCGCTGTTCTGGCTCGGGACGCGGCGCCGTGGGAGCTTGCGCAGGCTGCTTCGGATCTGGCTGTCGTCGGGGACGGTTCGCTCGTCGCCCTACTCGCTGCGATCCCGGATTCCCTTCAGCGGTAACGTTCCCTCGCTCAATAGCAGGCCGTTGACAGCAAGTCAGGATAATTCGACACTCCACCCTGTGAACGTTCCCTTCGTTCGGGACCGGCTGCGCCGGCCCGCAGTGCTCTTGTTCGCCTCGTGCCTGTGTTTCGCAGGCCTCATGCACGGCACCGCGCGTGCCGCGTCCGCGACTTCGCACGCGACCTCGAACGGATTGGCGGCGACCTTCAACAACGCCGGGATCAGTGACGACGCCGCGCAGTCGTCGGCGAATCTGGACGGCGGAGGATCCAGTTTCTCCGCAGAGGCCCTGGCTGCCGACGGTTGGTCGCCGGGTGCGGTCTACACGCTGGCCGACGGTGCGACCGTGCGCGTCCCGCAGATCGCGCCTGGTCAGGCCGACAACACCATCGCCACCGGGCAGACGTTCGCCGACGCCGGGTCCGGCGGTGCGTTGGATCTGGTGGCGACCAGTACCGACGGGACCACGAGCGGGACCGGGACGGTGACGTACGCCGACGGGACGACGCAGAGCTTTGCGATGTCCGTGCCGGACTGGTGGACTGGGACCGTCGCGATCGCGGCGGTGTCGCCGTACCGGAACTCGACCGGCGGTCGGCAGGTGCACCAGGTGAGCCTGTTCCTGACTTCGGTGCCGCTGGTGGCGGGCAAGGCGGTGGCGTCGGTGACGTTGCCCAACGCGACCGGTGGTAGCGGCTCGGCGATGCATGTGTTCGCTGCGGCGTTCGGGCCCGCCGCGCCGGTGGCGTCTCTGGCGTCGGCCTTCAACAACGTCGGCATCAGCGACGACAGCAACGTCACCGGGGCGAATCTGGACGGCTCGGGCAACAGCTTCTCGCAGCAGGACCTCATCGCCGCCGGCTGGTCTCCGGGCGCGCAGGTCGTGGCCGGCGCCGCGCGGTTGGCGTTGCCGCAGGTCGCGGCCGGGAAGCCGGACAACGTGGTGGCCAACGGGCAGCAGATCTCTTATTCAGTCTCTGGCAGTGCCCTGAGTTTCCTGGCGACGAGCACCGACGGTGCCGCATCAGGGTCCGGGACGCTGACGTACAGCGACGGCAGCACGCAGGGCTACACGATCGGCACGCCGGACTGGATCGTCGGGGCGACGGACACGATGGCGGTCTCGTTGCCGCACTGGAACCAGGCCGGCGGCCAGGCGGCGGCGTCGGCGAAGTTGTACGTGGAGTCCGTGCCGCTGACGGCGGGCAAGACGCTGGCCTCGCTGACGCTGCCGACCCTGGCGTCGCCGCCGCCCGGCACCGAGCTGCACATCTTCGCGATCGGCGCGCGGGCGTCGGCCGGGGCCTGGAGCGGGAGCTGGGCCGCGGCCGCCGACGACGGGCTGGTGCCGGGGCCCTGGACCGACCGGACGCTGCGGATGGTCGAGCACTCCAGCGTCGGCGGCTCGCAGGTGCGGGTGCGGCTGGACAACGCGTTCGTCGGGGCGCCCGTGAGCGTCGGGCACGTCACGGTCGCGGTGCAGAGCAGCACGTCGGTCGCGACCGGCACCCCGGCCACGCTGACCTTCAACGGGAATCAGGCCACGACGATCCCCGGCGGCGGCCAGGCGATCAGCGACGCGGTGCCGTTCACCGTCCCGGCGGACGCAAACCTGCTGGTCAGCGTGTACTTCCCGGGGACGGTGCAGCTGGAGTCGGTACACAGCCTCGGCACCCAGGACATGTATTCGACCGCTGATGAAGCCGGGGATCAGACCACTGACGTAGGCAACTACCCGGTGAACAACACCTTCGGCTTCTGGACCCTGCTCTCCGGCGTGGACGTGGTTCCCAGCGGCTCCCCGGTGGGCACGGTCGTGGCGCTCGGCGACTCGATCACCGACGGCGTCGGCTCGACCTACAACGGCAACGACCGCTGGCCGAACGACCTGTGGCGCCGCCTGGCCGCGAGCACGGACCCGCACCGCGGCGTCATCGACGAGGGCATCAGCGCCAACCGCGTCGTCAGCGACGACTTCACCGGCGTACAGGGCACCGGCAACGGCGGCATCAGCGCGGTGAGCAGGCTCGACCGCGACGTCCTGAGCCAGAGCAACGTCAGGACCCTGATCATCCTGGAAGGCGTCAACGACATCAAGTCAGGCACCTCCGCCGACGCAGTAATCGCCGGCCTGAAGCAGATCGCCGCCGCCGCGCACGCCGAAGGCATCACAGTCCTCGGCGGCACAGTGACCCCCTTCAAGGGCTACAGCGCCTGGACGAGCGCCTACGAGGCACAACGCCAGTTGGTGAACACCTTCGTGAGGTCGAGCGCCGGCGTGTTCGACGGCTACGTGGACTTCGACGCGGCCGTCCGCGACCCCGCCAACCCGCCCGCGCTGCTGGCGACCTACGACAGCGGCGACCACCTGCACCCCAGCGCGGCGGGGTATCAGGCGATGGCGGGGGCGGTGGATCTTTCGAAGCTGTGAGCTGAGTGGGTTGAGCTGAGGGCGCGGGGCCGGCGAGTTGCGCTTGCCGGCCCGGCACGAAGTCGCGTCGGGGGGAGGGCCGCGGGGCGTCACGACCAGATGGTGCAGAGCAGCTCGTTGACCACATCGGGGCGGTCCCGGTGCGGGAAGTGGTCGGTGCCGGGTACGGAGTGGTGGTGTGCGCCGATGCCTTCCGCGATGAAGAGGCTGGTTGCCAGGAGGGCGTTGCCGACGGTGGTGCGGTAGGCGCGGTTGGCGGACTGCCAGTCGCCGGTGATGACGGCCTTCGGGTATGCCGCGCGGGCCAGGGGCTCCAGGGGGATGTCGGCTTCCCAGCAGGGGCGTTCGGCCATTGCGGTGCGGGTGGCTCGGAGGCGGCCTTCGGTGAAGGCGGGGATGGGGAGGCCGAAGGCTTCGCCGGAGCGGAGGTAGTCCTCGGGGGTGATCTGGTGGGTCAGGGGTGGGTCGGTGGTGAAGGCGGCACGATTGGCGGCCAGGCCTGCGGCGACTACGGGGACTGACTCGGCGACGCGAAGTGCGGAGGGCTCGATCAGGGTCAGCGACAGCACGGCCTCGGGGCGCAGGATGGCTGCGGCCATCGCCACTACGCCGCCGTAGGAGTGTCCCAGCAGGTGCGCTGGGGCTTCGTCGAGAAGGGCGGCGATGTCCTCGGCGTCCACCTCCCAGTCGCTTTGTGCGGTGTCGGGGCTGTCGCCGAAGCCGCGCCGGTCCGGCACGTCCAGCCGGAAGTGCTCGGCCAGCGGTCGTTGCCCGGCGAAGCATTCGGTGCCCCAGGTCATGGTGCCGTGGATGAGGATGGCGCGGGTGGTGGGGGTTGCGGCTTCGCTCCAGGTGGTGACGTGGATCGGGGGCGTGGGCATCGGGTGTCACTCCTGTTCTGGGGCGGCGAGGTGGCGGAGCTGGCGGATGGGGTGTGCGCGCGGGAGGTCTGGCTCGGGGGCGTAGGCGGGCCAGTGGATCAGTCCGCGGAGGGCGAAGCCGGTGCGGTAGAGCCAGAGGCGGTCGGGGGTGGTGGCGAGTTCGGGGTAGGCGTCGGTGAGCCAGGGGACGATGGCGGGGCGGTCGTTGTCGGGGCTCGGGGCGTCGCGCTGGCCGGCGCTCTGGCCGTCGCCCCAGGCCCAGAA
>NZ_JAACYW010000690.1 GCF_015356825.1 Catenulispora rubra
GGGGTAGGGGCGCTGCTGCATCAGGGCGCTGCCGGGCGCGGCTTGGTGACTCAGTTGCGCTCGGCTTGCAAGGCTGCGGTTGGTAGGTGGTTTTACAGGCGATTTTTACGGCTTCGCCAATGGTTGGATGGCCTCGCGGGGGGACGCAGTTCGGTTGAGCGCAGCATGTCGCGCTGGCGGCCGCCGGTGTTCGCGGGCCCGACCACGCGGCGGTTCGGTTTAGGTGCGATGCGCTGGCGGCTTGCGGTGTTCGCGAACACGACCACGCGGCGGTTCGGTCTAGGTGCGATGCGTTGGCGGCTTGCGGTGTTCGCGTGCAAGACCGCGCGCCGGTCCGAGTCACTGCGCATGCGTCATGTGGGCGGCTGCCGGCCGCGTTTGGTGGGTGCGTTGAGGCCTCTGGCGGGCCTCCTCGACGAGGGGGCGACCCGTGCGTCGGGTTGTTTGGCGGCGGTCCGCGACTGTTCGGCTTTCTATCCGCTGTTGCCTGCGCTGCGTTGTCTGCTGGCGGTCGCTGCTTGTGGTCGCCGAGGTTCTGGGTCCCTCGCCGCGTCATCGCCGTAAACGGAACCAGCCCGGTTTGGCGGAATCAAGCCGCACCCCTGCTGCTGTGGTCCAGCTCCGTCCGGCTTGACACCGC
>NZ_JAACYW010000691.1 GCF_015356825.1 Catenulispora rubra
GCTGTCGTCCGGCTCCGTCCGGCTTGACACCGCCAAACCGGGCAGGTTCCGTTTACGGCGATGACGCGGCGAGGGACCCAGAACCTCGGCGACCACAAGCAACACCGCCACCGCACAACGCGACGCAGGCAACAGCGTGATAGGAAGCCGAACAGTCGCGGGCCGCCACCAAACTGCCGGACGCGCGGGTCGCCCCCTCGTCGAGGAGGCCCGCCAGAGGCCTCAACGCACCCACCAAACGCGGCAGACAGCCGCCCACATGACGCGTGCGCAGTGACTCGGACCCACGCGCGATCTTGCACACGAAAACGGCGAGCCGCCAGCGCACTGCCGCAGCGACTCGGACCGGCGCGCGGTCTTGCACACGAATACCGGCGGCCGCCAGCGCGAAACGAGTCACACAACCGAACTGCGCCCCCTGCGAGGCCATCCAACCATGCGCGAAGCCGTAAAAATCGCCTGTAAACCTCACACCAACCGCACCCCGGGCAGCCAACTGAACACCTCGCCCGGCCTCGGCCTCACACACCAGCATCAGCACCAGCCCTGACCCCGGCACCAGCACCGCGCCGCGCCGCGCCACCCAGCCCAGCCGAGCCCGGCCCAGCGAGCAACCAACTCACCCCCGACCCAGCC
>NZ_JAACYW010000692.1 GCF_015356825.1 Catenulispora rubra
GCGCCAGGCCGCCGAGCTGGTCCGCGCCGTCACGGCGCAGCCGACGGTGGCGCTGGCCCGGCTCGCGCCGCTGGTGATGGCCGCGTACGAACTCGGCGACCCGGCGGCGGTGCGCATCGTCGCCCAGGCCGCCGAGGCGCTGGTGGACAGCCTGGCCGGAGTCCGTCCCGCGGCCGGGGAGCCGGTGGTGCTGGGCGGCTCGGTCCTGGTCAGCCGCTCGCCGGTGTACGACGCGGTGGCCGCGGCGATCGGCCGGCGCTGGCCGGACTCGCCGATCGCGCTGGCCGCCGACGGCGCCGCCGGGGCCACCTGGCTGGCCGCGCGGCAGGTGGTGGGGGCCGCGGCGGCCGCGGCCGGACACGCCGCGTTCGTCCGTGCGGACAATCAGTTCGCAGAATTCTCATAACCAGTCGTTGACTGTTGTTGTTTTCCCGCTACATTGGCTGATGCCGACGGCGGCGGACACCGATGCGAAACAGCACACTGTCAGCGTCTCGCCGGCGGCGGCGCAGGACGGGGGCGTGTTCGGGCGCCTTGCGCCTCCTGTCCACGTCGTGGTTCCACCATCAGGTCTCACCCACAGGAGAGCTCAATGGTCAAGATCTCGTCGTCCGGCCCCCGGCACAGCACCCCAC
>NZ_JAACYW010000693.1 GCF_015356825.1 Catenulispora rubra
GTCCCCCGCCCGGTCCCTCGCCGCCGGGTCCCGGGCCGCCGTCCGAGCCAACGGCACCCTCTCCTCCCTCTACCCCGTCCACAGTCCGTCGCCTCCGATCTCGATCGTGGTGAAGTGGTCGGCCGACGGCGGCGGATTGCCGTCGGACTCCGCAGGCACGCTCATGCTCACTGCGAGCCCGATGCACAGTGCGCGGACTGCCACGTGCTGATGTTCCCGACGGCAGTCATGAAGGCCGGATCCTGCGTCTGGGTCTGGGCGTCGGCCCCGTCGGCGATCCGGCCGACGACCGTGGCGGCCTCCGTCACGTCCGGCCCGATCTCCGTGGGCGTGGCCTGCTTCATCTGCTCCATGGTGGTCTTGAGCTTGGCCACGCTCGCCGGGGTGTTGTCCACCTGCGTCAGCTCGGTCTCGAAGTCGCTGAGCACCGCGCAGTAGCTGTCACCGGCGGCAGCCGGCGCGCTCGAATCCGCCGACGATGTGTTCGGATCGGCGCTCGGCGCCGAGGTCGTGGAAGTCGCCGAGGCCGTCGACGGCGCGGCGCCGCCAGCCGACCCGGCCGCCCCCGAACCCGTCGCCGACGCCGACGCCGACCCCGCAGTACCCGCAGCCCCAGCTGCCCCCCTAGTAG
>NZ_JAACYW010000694.1 GCF_015356825.1 Catenulispora rubra
CCTGCACCTCGCCGGAATGCGGAGCATCGGGAAGTCGACGATGCTGCTGTACTGGATCCGTCATCATGGGACGGACTTCTTCGAGGACGGCATCTACTATCTGGACCTGGACAGACTGAACTCTGACGAGCCGGACTCCGGAGAGGTCGCCCGGCTGCTGCTGGCACAGGTCGGACTGCCCCCGGCACTGATCCCGCCCGAGCCGGAAGTAGCCAGAAAATGGTGGGCCAGGCTGACGCAGGGCAGGAAGATCTGCGTCATCTTCGATCACGTCAAGGACGCCGACGAGATCGCGACGCTGATTCCGCAGTCGGCGAACAGCGCGGTCATTGTGGCCGCGGACACGATGATCGGCGACCTGCTGGGTGCCGACGTCAAGTATCGCGAGGTGCGCGGATTTGACGCGGACGCGGCCAGAGCGTACTTCCAGAACGCGGTGGCACCCCACCAACTCGACAGCGACGCCGCTTTGCGGAGTGTGGTCGACGTCTGCGCCGGCATTCCGGCGGTCCTGATGATGGTCGCCGGCATTCTGAACAGGGAGCCCAGCACCACCATGACTGACATGAACCACCGGCTGGCCCGGAGCGGTGGCGCGATCGACGAATTCCGCTCGCACCGCT
>NZ_JAACYW010000695.1 GCF_015356825.1 Catenulispora rubra
GGGCTGTGGGAGCTGCGCCTAGGTAGTCGATGATTACTACTACGCGTTCGCCGTCTTGGGCTACGGAGCTGTAGGCGTTGTAGGAGGCGACCTCTTCGTCCTCCCACAGGGGCGGGACGATGATGGCGCGGACCCACTCCTCGACTGCGGCTGCTTTGCCGGGCTCGCAGCGGACTTCCCACATGAGGGACTGGTTCTTCGCGCTCTTGGTGCTCATCGGACGACCACCTCTACGACCGGCTGCGAGGAGTCGGCTGGGAAGTCGAGGGTGGAGGGGGTACGGCCGCGGCGTACCAGTTCCGAGCCCAGGGCGGCGACCATGGCGCCGTTGTCGGTGCAGAGGCCGGGGCGGGGGACGCGGACCTGGATGCCGGCCTTGGCGGCGCGCTCCTCGGCCAGGACGCGGAGGCGGGAGTTGGCTGCTACGCCGCCGCCGATGAGGAGGTACTCGGCGCCGTTCTCTTTGCAGGCGAGGATGGCCTTGCGGGTCAGGACGTCGACGACTGCTTCCTGGAAGGAGGCGGCGACGTCGGCGAGGGGGACCTTCTCGCCGGCGCGCTCGCGGCGTTCGACCCAGCGGGCGACGGCTGTCTTGAGGCCGGAGAAGGAGAAGTTCAGGGG
>NZ_JAACYW010000696.1 GCF_015356825.1 Catenulispora rubra
GGGGCGTTGAAGTTTTTGTGGGAGACGTTTCTGGTTCCGTTGGCTGAGGTGATGATTCCGGGGGTGGCGGCGGCTGTTGAGGCTTTCGCGCCCGATGTCATGCTGGTCGATCAGCAGGCGGTGGGTGGGGCGGTTGTGGCGATGCGGTGTGGGGTGCCTTGGGCGACTTCGGCGACGACGGCTGCGGAGCTGGGGAATCCGCTCGCGGGGATGCCGAAGGTTGATGCGTGGGTTCGGCAGTTGCTGCTGGAGCTGGAGGTCCGTAGTGGGCTGCCTACCACGGCCGCTTCCGCGCGGTATCAGAGTGCGTATGGCGACCTGCGGTTTTCGCCGCATCTCGTGCTCGCGTACAGCACCGCTGCGTTGTCGGGGGACTTTGAGGCGCTGCATGACACGCTGCGGTACGTCGGGCCGTCGATTGCGGAGCGGCCGGCGGATCCGACGTTTCCGTGGCATCGGGTGCCTGGTGGGCGGCGGCTGGTGTTTGCCAGTGTTGGAACCGCGAATTCGGATGCGGGGGCGTCGTTTCTGAGGGCGTGTGCGGAGGCGATTGGGGAGCGGCCGCAGTTGTTCGGTGTTGTCGCGGATCCAGCGGGGGCGGTCGGGGC
>NZ_JAACYW010000697.1 GCF_015356825.1 Catenulispora rubra
CCTGGATGTCGAGCGCGCGGCTCCTACCGCAGGGCATGGCGAAGCAGTGCCTGCGGAGGCCGGGACGATTGTCATTGGTCGGGGTGTGTGGGCCCCGCGTGCAGGTGCGGCCGAGCGATATTTGTTGCCGCTGCCAATAAAAGGGATAGGCGGATGGAACACCCGAGCGTCAGCACGGGTCAAGAGGTTTCAACGAATCTTGCAACAGCTTGCCGTGCCGCGCCGGAGCGGCGATCCGCGGGATCGCACGCGGCAGCCGCGCCCGAGGCGCCCACCGGGCCGGACACCCGAGGCGAGCGTCTGGCGCTCATGACGGCGTGAGGGTGCGGCGATCGGACAACACCCTGTGAAAGTGGCCGCAGCGTTCAGCCGGGCATCTCGGTGGTGGTTCAGCTCGGGGCGTAGGTCCAGGTGGCGATATCGGTGTAGGTGAGTCCGCCGCGGGTGCCGGTCACGGTGACGGTGTTGGGTCCGGCGGCGAGGGTGACCGGCCAGTTGTAGATGTGGTCGCCGGACGTGACGGTGCCCTGTGATACGCCGTTGAGTGTGAGCGTGGCGGCATCGACGTTGCCGTAGACCTTCACGGTGGTCGTTGCGCTGGTGC
>NZ_JAACYW010000698.1 GCF_015356825.1 Catenulispora rubra
GTTGATGCCGGTGAGGCTGTGCGGGCGGCGATTTGGGCGTCGTGGCAGCGGTGTCGGGCCGGTGGGTTGGGGCCCGGGGACGTTGACCTGCCCTATGAGCCTGACACGGGTGCCGAGGAGTTGCTGTTACGGGCCTCGGCGCCGGTGGTGGAGCGGCTGCACGGCATGTTGGTCGGCTCGCCGGTGTGCGTGGTCCTGACCGATGCGGCGGCTCGGGTGCTGGTCCGGCGGGCCGGGGAGCCGGGGTTGAATCGGCACCTTGACGCCGTGCAGTTGGCCGAGGGCTTCAGCTATCACGAGGCCGACGCCGGGACCAACGGGATCGGGACGGCGTTGGCCGAGGGGCGGCCGGCTGTGGTGCTGGCCGGGGAGCACTTTGCTGATCGGTTCCTGGCTTTCGCTTGTGCCGGCGTGCCGATCCGGGATCCGTTCAGTGGGCGGATCCGCGGTGTGGTGGACCTCACGTCATGGCGGCGGGATGCCAGTCCGCTGATGGCGGCGTTGGCGGCGGAGGCCGCGGAGAACATCGAGTTGCGCCTGTTGGAGCAGTACTCGGTGAAGGAGCGGGCGCTGCTGGCTCAGGCGCGGCGGGACGGTGGGC
>NZ_JAACYW010000699.1 GCF_015356825.1 Catenulispora rubra
CCAACCCGCAGAAGGGTGAAGACCATGAAAGTCGCACTCACCGGCGCCACCGGGTTCATCGGCTCGCACGTCCTGGCCGAGCTCCGCGAGCACGGCCACGAGGTGGTCGCGCTCGTCCACAACGAAGGCGGCGCTGATGGTGTCGGCTGGATCACGATCACCTGCGGCCCGGTCGCAGCGGCCGGTTGTGGTGAGGCCTGTGCGCTGGACGCGAAGGAGGGGTGGATCCCGGACCAGAGCGCCAGGATGGCTGCTGCCGCGCCGGCGAGGATCATCACAAGTCGTTGGAGCCAGCGGGGGAGTAGTGCTGATTGCAGATAGGTGCCTTGCAGGCTGACCGGCTGCCCCAAACCCGACGGCGTGACGGTGATGTTGTACTGGTGCCGGGCTTTGACGCCGAACCACAGCAGCCGCCCCGGTCGGACGGCGAATTTGCTGAACTGTGCGCGTCCCGGCTGGAGTCGTAGCGCAGGGGTGCGGATGTCGATGTGCAGGTTGGTGTTGTTGGAGGTGGTGGCTACGGCGGCGCTGGTGGCGACGTTGCTGTAGTTGTCGACGGCCAGTCGGACGCGGCCGCGGTGCCAGCCGCGGGTGGTGG
>NZ_JAACYW010000007.1 GCF_015356825.1 Catenulispora rubra
ACAGAGTGGGACGATTGGCGTGCGGTGGGGCGGCGGTCGGGGAGTGATGTTCGCGGCTCGCAAGCTCATGCTGTCCGCTTCCGGTCGGCTGCTTCGCTCGATGCCGAAGGCACTCGTACCAACGGGATCGTCGGTACCAACGGGATCGTCGGCCGGGCCGGCACGACTGGTCACGGTCGCCGCGCCCCATGGCGTGCCGACGGCGGCACCGACCAGGCAAACCGGGCCGTCGCAGGCGCACCGGACCAGCCGGGCGCGCTCGGCGGCGGCCACGCGCCGGGCCCAGTCGCAGGGCGGCTGCCCGGTCTCGGCGTGGACGGCGGCGCTCAGCGCCGCCAGGTCGGCGGCGGCTCCGGCCCGGTGGCGGGCGAGGATCGCGGCGCCGAGGGCGAGCACCGCTCCGGCGAGGGCCGTCAGTAGGCCCGCCAGGAGCGCGGCGCAGATCGTGGCCGAGCCGCGATCACGGGTCCGGGTCGGCATGGGTGTCCTCGCTTCCCACAGTGGTTTCGTCGGCCTCATAGGCATCGGCGTGCACGGTGAACGCCCGCAGCAGCGGCACCTCGGCCACCGGCGCCGAGACCGTGACGTGGATCAGGCCGTCCTCGGTGCCGATGCGCACCGAAGCGCCTGGCAGGGCGCGGCCGACAGCCGCCCCGACCTCCGCCGCCGACTCGCCGCGCGCCGCCGCTCGGGCTCCCAGCCGCGCGGCGTCGAGGCAGCGGATCTGTGTCGCCAGCCCGGTCAGGACCCCGGCCAACGCCACTGTGAACAGCACCAGGCTCGGGATGGCCAGTGCGGCTTCGACCGTGGCGTAACCGGCGTCCCGCCGTCTTCGCCGGTGCATCAGAACGCTGTGGTGAGCGCCTTGCGCAGAACCGCCGAGAGGCCGTTCTGCACCGCCGGACTCGTGATCACCTTGTACAAGATCACTGCGAAGGCGCACGCCGCGAGTGTTCCAAGCGTGTACTCGACGGTCGACATGCCCCGGTCCCGGTGGCGTCGTCGGCGAATGAGTCTCATGGTTCTTCCTTCCAATGAAATGAGGGGTCTGAGGTCAGAGCAGGTGGTGGGCCAGGCCCAGGACGATCGGGATGACCCCGATCAGGACGAACGCGGGCAGGAAGCACCCGGCCAGCGGCGCCACGCCCCGCACCCCGGCTCGCCGAGCGGCGGCCGTGCTCGCGGCGTGCCGCTCCTTGCGCAGATCGGTGGCGCAGGCGCGGATCGTGGCGACCGGCGGCGCGCCGGACAGGCCGGCCCGGCCGATGGCTTCGGCGACCGGCCGCAGTCCGGGCTCGGCGGCGACCACGCGCCAGGTGGCGACCGGGTTGCCGCCGAGCCGCAGCAGCTGCGCGACCTCCTGGAACCGGTCGGCCAGCTCGGCCGCCGCCTGCTCGCCGAGCGTGGTGAGCCGGCCCGGCGGCCGCAGGCAGTACGCCACCACCTCGGCCGCGCGCAGCGGATCCGCGCCGGAGGCCAGGCACGCGGCCAGCAGATCAGCGGCTACCGGCGATATGCGTGCGGCCGCTTCGCCTTGCCGTCGTTGGCTGCGGGCCGTGGACCAGGGGTTGTGTCTCAGACGTTTGAGAAAGCCTGACCACGGTCGCGAATGCGACGGATCCGTGGCGCCGTCCGGCGAAGCCAGAAAAGCCAACCGCCGCGCGGGCCGGTCCCGGTGCCGTTGAGGCCAGCACAGCACCGACAAGCCCGCCGACACTCCGGCCGCGACCCCGGTGAACGCGATGCCGAGGACGCTCATGACAACGCCTCCGCCGATCGCGCGATGCGGTCCATCCACATCACGCCGCCGAGCACGAAGGCGATCCCCAGCACCAGACACGTCTCGCCGATCCCGGTGTGCAGCAGCATGGGGACCGGCGAGAGTCCCATCCCGGAGCCGATCACCAGCCCCACCACCGGCAACAGCGCCAGCAGCCGCGCCGAGGTGCGGATCCCCGCGAGCTCGGCGTCCAGCTCGCGCCGCTGAGCCCGTTCGGCCCGGAGCCCGTCGGCCAGCTCGCCGATCGCCGGGGTCATCCCCGCGCCACCCTCGGCGACCTGCCAGCAGGCGGCAAGCGCGGCAAGGGCTTCACGGCCCGGCGTTCCGGCCGCGGAACGCAGCACCGTCACGACGTCGTCGCCGGTACTGAGCGGTCCGGCGAGATAGACCGCCAGATCCGGGCACGCGCCGGACGCGGCGTCATGCAACGCCTCGCGCGCCTCCCGGCCGGCGTGTAGCTCGGAGCAGATGGTGACGCAGAGTTCGATGACCTCGGTCTGCCGGCGCTCGACGGCCAGCCGTGCGGTGTGCGCCGTCCAGGCCCGATACCCACACCACGCTCCGAACGGCACCAGGAACGCCAGCACCGCCGAGCGCGCCGCCACAGAACTGAGGACCCCCAACGCGATCGCCGACAGCACCGTCGGCCACGCACCGGCCAGCCGCAATCGCCATCTCGGCCCGCGCGGACCGCCCAGCACCGCGGTCTCCAGCCGTCGGCGCGCGCCCGGCCCGGGGAAGGTCAGTACCGCCGAAGCCGCCAGAAGACCTGCGAACGCGGAGTTCATCGGTGGCCTCCTCTGCGCGACGGAGAGGGCCCGTAGTCGGCGACGAACGGTTCGTCCGGATCGCTTCCCCTAGGCGCACTGCCCGCATCGGCCGCGCTCTTGAGGACCGGCAAGAGACGATCAGCCTCAGCCAAGGCTTCCTGCCAGCCGGCGAGCTTCTCCAGATCGGCGTCGGTGTCCCCGTTCCGCTGTTCCTGTGGGGGCTCTGCACCTGTCTGCCGGACGTCCAGGCCCAGCAGCTGGCTGAGTCGTTCCGAACCAGGGCCGTAGGTCGCCGTCCCGGCAGCATCGAAATCCACGGCGGGCAGTACCTCGGTCTCCCCGAACCCGCGGTCGACGACGCCGATCGACGCCAGCCGCCGTTTTCCCTTCTCCCGCACCAGATGCACGACCGCCTGCACCGCGGACGCCAGCTGCGCGTGCAGCGCACCGCGCTCCAGTCCGGCCGGGGCAGCAAGGGCTTCGACCCGCGCCACGACGTCCTCGACGCCGTTCGCGTGCAACGTCGCCGCGCATCCGTCGTGCCCGGTGTTCATGGCCGCCAGCAGCTCCAGCACCTCGGGCCCGCGCACCTCGCCGACCACGACCCGATCCGGCCGCATCCGCAGCGCCTGCCGCACCAGCGTCCGCAGGTTCACCGCGCCGCGGTTTTCCTGATTCGCGGTCCGGCACTGGAGGCGCGCCACATGCGGATGATCGACGACCACCTCGGCGCATTCCTCGGTCACCACGATCCGCTCGTCGGCCGGCACCAGGCCGAGCAGCGCGCCGAGCAGCGTGGTCTTGCCGCTGCCGGTGCCACCGGTGACCAGATACGACACCCTCGCGGTGGCGACGGCCCGCAACAGGCGCGCGCCGTGCTCGGTGGTCATCCCACCGGCCGTGAGCCGGTCCATGGTGAACGCTTGGCGCGGCGGGACCCGCAGGGAGATCAGCGTTCCCCGGACGGCCACCGGAGGCAGCACCGCGTGCAGCCGGGCGCCGTCGGGCAGCACCCCGTCGACGCACGGCGCGGCGTCGTCGAGGCGGCGTCCGGCGTGCGCGGCCAGCCGCTGCGCGAGCCGCCTTACCGCGGCCTCGTCGGGGAAGCGCACATCGGCGCGGCTCAACGTCCCGGCACGTTCGATCCACACCGAGTCCGGCGCGTTCACCAGGACGTCGGTGACCTCCGGATCGGACAGGAAACGGTCCAGCACGCCGGCGCCGGTGAGTTCGGAACGGACCTGATACGCCGCCGCGCGCAGATCGCGGCCGTCGAGCATGCAGCCCTCGGCCCGAAGTGCCGCGAGGATCGCCTGCATGTCGACCCGGACCGGCGGGGTGGCAAGCCTGCTCCGCACCCGGTCCACGAGCCCTGCGTTCAACCGCAGCCGTTCCGATCCGGGCAGCGGGGCTGAGGACATGGACGGGGACATCGAAGGGGACATCGAAGGGGACATCGACGCCGACACCGGGGAGGACTTCGGCGAGGGCGGCGTCCTCGGCGAAGGCGGCGGCGCGTTCATGCCGCCGCCCGGGACTCGGAGCGCCGTGCGGGCGCCAGGCCGAACAGGTCGTCCAGGAAGCCGCGGCAGAATGCGGAGACGCTGCCCCGCGCACTGGAGCCTGGCGGTTCGCCATGTTCGGCGGCCACCGAGAGCCGTCGCTCGGCCCCGATCACCCCGGCCAGCGGCAAGCCGCCCATGACATCCGTTATGTCCAGCGGCTCCAGCCCGCCGGGAGCCGGCAGCCGCACCACCACGCGCAGGTCCGGCGACACCAGCCGGACCGCCGCGGCCAACTGCGAGGCCGCCGCGGAGGCCCGCACCTCGGCCGGGACCACCATCAGTGTCACGTTCGCCAGGGCCAGCGCCTCGGTCGCGGCCTCGTCGAGCGAGCGGGGCAGGTCGACCACGACCAGGTCACCGGCCTGCGCCAACGCCGTGAGCACGGCGCGCACCGGCTCGGCGGCCACCGCCGGAAGCGGGACGTCGGTCCGGGTGTGCGGCCAGGTGAGGATCGGCAGGCCGCGCCGCGGCCGGGCCGTCGCCCGCGCCATGCTGTCGGCGCGGTCCTGAGCGGAAGGGCTGCCGACTTCCCAGGATGCCTCTGAATCAGAGTTTTCCGGGGTGATCACGGGCGCCCGGGAAAGAGATTCCGCTGATGAACCGTCACCATTGAGCCGGCGTCCGATTCGTCGCGCTCCGGCGGTTTCCTTACGGCTCGGCGAACCGCCGCCGGACCACAGTTCCTCGTCGATGTCGGGGGATCCGTCGTCATACAAGGGATTCGCGGAAGCGCCGCCAATGTCGCCGCCGACGCCCGGGGACTCCGGCCGGAGCCACGGATCGGCCTTTCCCGGATCGACCGGGGTCCCGCTGTCGTACCAGGGATCCTCGGCGGTTCCCGGGCGGGCGCCGAGCCAGCCGGGGCCGTCGTCCTCGCCGGGCCGGGCCCGCGGCCAGGCCAGCACCGGCAACCGGTCCGCGCCCTCCTCGCCGAAGCCCAGGCCGCCGGCCAGGCCGTGGCGGGAATGCGCCGCGTAGGTCGGCAGCGCGTCCCGCAGCGAGCGCCCGGACAGCCGGCCGTCGCGCCACTGTGCCAGCTCCGACCAGCGCGGACCCGGCTCGGTCTCCAGGCCGAAGAGCAGGTCGATGCCGCCGCCGGCGGGGTCCAGGTCCACCAGTGTGGAACGCAGGCCCCGGCGCACGCCGGCCAGGGCCAGCGCGGCGGCCAGGGTCGAGCCGCCGGCCCCGCCGCGCCCGGACAGCACCGCGACCACCGCTCCGGGCTCCTCGCGGGGGCTGTCGGCCTCGGCGAGCAGACCGGCCAGCCAGCGTTCGCAGTCCGGCAGGATCAGCACGTGGGCGGCACCCAGCGCGCTCCCGCGCTGCCAGACCGAGGCGTCGTCCAGGTCGCGGCCGATGAGTGCCACCTCCGGGCGGCGCGGCAGCCCGGCGCGGGCCACCTCGCCGGTCTGGTCGACGCCGACGAGCACCAGCGGTGCGGCGCTCCAGCGGTGGCGCGCGGCACTCGGCCCGGGCACGATCTCGATCCGCACCCCGGCCTCGGCCGCCACCCGCAACAGCGCCTCGGCCAAGGCCGGGTCGGCGGTGACGGCCAGCGGGGCCGGGGCCGGACCGGGCCCGGGTTCGTACCGTGATTCGGGCCCTGACCTGCGGTTCCGGTCTGGCCGGCGGGACGCAGGATGCTGCGTGACCTCTCGCATGGCGGCTCCCTGGGATCGGGCCCGCCTTCGGTCGGCGGGACACGGGCCCAGGGTCGCCGAGGAATCGCAGAGTGCGCCAGGACTGCCGGAAGGACTTGTGGATAAACCCGGCTTGGGGATAACCGCTATCCCCCGTTCGGCCCAGCGGCTACGCGGTTATTGGATGCGGCGTCTTAGTTCGTGTGCGAACTTGTGGATTTCTCAGGAAGATTTAAACCGGGTCGCGGGATATCCGAACGTCGGTTGTCGGAACTGTGCCGGATCAACGGTGGATCTGTGCCGGAACTGGAGACGGAACTCTGAGAGTTCTGTCTCGGAACTGTGCCGGAACTGTGCCGTGAGGGGGCATGGAGCAGCCCGCGGGGACCCTTGACGGGGCCCGCAGGGCGGTCGGCGTGAACCGGATGTCAGCACAACCTACGGGCCCGGCGACCCGACCGCCGCCGCCCGGGACCGGGCGGGGCGCGGCTGTGACATCGCAAGAAACGAAGAAAAGTGAAGACCCCCGCCGGGGGGGAGAGCGGGGGTCTTCTCCACGACCAGGCTCGGGGGGGAGGAGCCGGGCCGTGGTAGCACGGTCGCGAACGATCCGTGACTTCCATGGTGTACCCGAGGCTCGCAGAATGCAAACCCCGCCCTCATCCATTACGCCGAATGACTGAAGAGCCACCGTCGGCGGGGGGTAACTGCGCTTCAAAGCCGTCACTGAGGGCGCATCTGTAGCGGTCCCGACGTAGGACCTACCAACGACGCTATCCTCGATTGTGTGGATGAGCATGCGGACGCACGTGCGGATGGCGCGGGCCGTCCGGCGGCCTTCTTCGACCTGGACAAGACGATCATCGCCAAGTCCTCGACCCTGGCCTTCGGCCGTTCGTTCTACAACGGCGGCCTGATCAACCGGCGCACCGTGCTGCGGACGGCGTACGCCCAGTTCGTGTACCTGGCCGGCGGCGCGGACCACGACCAGATGGAGCGCATGCGGCAGTTCCTGTCCGCCATGGCCACCGGCTGGGACGTCGAACAGGTCAAGGACATCGTCGCCGAGACCCTGCACGACCTGATCGACCCGTTGATCTACTCCGAGGCCGCGGCGCTCATCGCCGAGCACAAGGCCGCCGGGCGCGACGTGGTGATCGTCTCCACCTCCGGCTCGGAGGTAGTCGAGCCGATCGCCGAGATGCTCGGCGCGGACCTGGCGATCGGCACCCGGATGGCGGTCGGCGAGGACGGCAAGTACAGCGGCGAGATCGAGTTCTACGCCTACGCCGAGAACAAGGCCAAGGCGATCCAGGAGCTGGCCGCCGAGCGCGGCTACGACCTGAGCAGGTCCTTCGCCTACAGCGACTCCGCGACGGACGTCCCGATGCTGGAGTCCGTGGGCCACCCCTACGCGGTCAACCCCGACCGCGCCCTGCGCAAGGAGGCGACGGCGCGCGAGTGGCCGATCCTGGTCTTCGACAAGCCGGTGGCGCTGCGCTCCCGGGTCGGCGAGCTGGCGGCCCGGCCGGCGGTGTCCGGAACGGCCCTGGGCCTGGCTCTGGCGACCGCGGGGACCATCTGGTGGTTGGGGACGCGCGGCCGGCGCCGGCGGCGCTCTGACTTCGTCTGAGCCTGTTACGGCGGATCTGTCCGACTTGAGCTTGCTCAGCTACCTCAGCGCGACAATTCGGGGTGGCCGGGCCAGCCGGGCCAGCCGGGTCAGTTGGGTCAGTTGGGTCAGATGGAGCGGCCGGGTCAGCTGAGTCGGCCGGAGCGCCCAGGACCGGCGCCGGTGCCCCGACGCGCCCCCGGGCCGGCCTGCCGGTCGTGCACCGAGCGCACCACGACCAGGCGGTCGGTCAGCTGGATGGTGCCGATCGCCACGTCGTCGTAGCGCATGGTCCGCGACCCGCGGATGACCGCCAGCACCGGCTCCTTGACCGCCCGGGGCTCCTTGTCCACGTCGCGGGCGTCGGCGGGGCGCTCCATGAGCTCCAGGCCGTCGCCGTAGGACAGCAGGTCCTGCACCACCTGGCCGACCTTGGGGCTGATCGTGGCCACGCCGAGCAACTGACCGGCGGTGTCGGAGCTGGTGACCACCGAGGACGCGCCGCTCTCGCGCAGCAGCGCGGCGTTCTCGGCCTCCCGGACCGAGGCCACCACCATGGCGCGGCGGGTCAGACGACGTACGGTCAGCGTGGTCAGCACGGCCGTGTCGTCCCGGTCGGCGCTGATCACCACGTGTTTGGCCTTGGTGATCTCCGCGCGCTCCAACACCTCGCTGCGGCTGCCGTCGCCGACGATGCCGGCCAGGCCGCGCCGGTTGGCCTCGGCGATCCGCGCCGGGTCGGTGTCGACGACCACGATCGATTCCGGGGTGTGGCCGTTCTTCAGCAGCGTCTGCACCGCCGAGCTGCCCTTGGTGCCGTAGCCGACCACCACGGTGTGATCCCGCACCTTCGACCTCCACCTCTCCTGCCGCCATTCGTTGCGGGTCCGCTCGGTCAGCACCTCCAGGGTGGTGCCGACCAACACCAGCAGGAACATCACGCGCAGCGGCGTGACGACGAGCGTGTTGACCAGCCGGGCCGAGTCGCTGACCGGCACCACGTCGCCGTAGCCGGTGGTCGACAGGGTCACGGTGGCGTAGTAGAAGGCTGTGAGCCAGCCGACCGTCTTGCCGGAGGAGTCGCGGTAGCCGTTGCGTCCCAGATAGACGATCACCGCCGAGAGCACCAGGATCCCGAGCGCCAGCAGCACCCGCTTGAGCACCGCCCACAGCGGGCCCGAGACCGCGCGCGGCAGCACCACCGACGGGCGGAACGGCGCTGCGTACGTGGTGTGCTCGCTCAGACCGTAAGCACCTCCACCCGCTGCCCTGCGCCGAGGGCGACCACCCCTCCCCCCGGCGGTACGACGGCCAGCCCGTCGGCCAGCGCCAGTCCGCGCAGCATCGCCGGGCCGGTGAACCGCAGCGGGATCGCGACGGCGTCGGTGACGGAGACGGGCACGAGTCGAGTGTCGGTCGGGTGGGTGCCGACGGCATCCCCGAGCGGCAGGAAGTGTGACGTCTCCGCCAGCCCCGACAGCCGGCGCAGCAGCGGCCGCACCACGGTGACGAAGCCGGCGACGGCGGCCAGCGGGTTGCCGGGCAGCCCGGCGACGAACCGGCGGTGCTGCCGGGTGCCGCCGTACTGGCCGAGCAGCATCGGGTGTCCCGGCCGCACCGAGACGCCGTCGACGAGCAGGCGCGCGCCGAGCTCGGCCAGCACGCGGTGCACGTGGTCCCGCGGCCCGCGCGCCGTGCCGCCGGTGGTGATCACCAGATCGGCGGGGGAGGACGCGACGGCCGCGAGCAGGTCCCGCGGGTCGTCGGCGACCCGGCTCACCGTCACCTCGACGCCGAGCGCTTCGAGCCACGCGGTGAACATCGGGCCGAGCGCGTCGCGGATCCGGGCGCCGTCCGGGAGGCCGGACTCGGCCAGCTCGTCGCCGATCACGACGAGCGCGACGCGCGGGCGCTCGTGGACCGGCAGGTCGTCGTAGCCCGCGGCGGCGGCCAGGCCGAGTACCGCGGGGGTGACGCGGGTGCCGGCCGAGAGCAGGGTCTCGCCGCGGCGCGACTCCTGGCCCTGCGGCCGGATGTCGGACCCTATCGGCAGGCCCGGTTCGGTGCCGCGCAGGGCGCGCGTCGCGGTGGCGGCGTTCGAGACGGCCGCATAAGAACGCTGCGGTGCGGCGGCGGCCGGGGCCGGGGCCGGGTGGCTGTGCTCCTCGGCGGTCTCGCTGACATGGAGCCTGGTGCGCTCGTCGACGAAGCCGCGCTCACGGCGAAGGACCGCCGACGCGCCGGAGGGAACCCGGGCCCCGGTGGCGATCTCCACGGCCTCACCGTCGCCGAGCCGCGTGGCCTCCTGACCGGCGAGCACCTGGCCGGTGACCCGCCACGGCCCCGGGCCGGACACCGCCCAGCCGTCCATGGCGGAGGTCGCGAACGGCGGCAGGTCGACCAGGGCGGACAGCGACTCGGCGAGCACCGCGCCGCGTGCCTGGGCCATGGGGACTCGGGTGGTCGGCAGGGGGATCGCCGCGGCACCGGCGATCTTGCGGGCCTCGGCCCAGGACGTGCTCACCGGCCGCCGGCTCCCGGTGCGCCGCCGGCCGAGTCGCCGGCCGAGTCGCTCGCGGAGTGGCCTGCGGAAGCCCTGCCAGCGCTCCCGGCGTCGCCGGCGCCAGCGGTTGTCGAGCTGCTTCCCGGGCCGCTGTTTGTGCCGCCGGCCGAGCTGTCTGCCGAGCCGCTGCCCGCCGCGCTGCCTGCTGAACCGATCGCGGCCGAGCCGGCCGAGGCGTCGCGGGTCGCAGCCGGACTGCCCGCCACCGAACCGCCGACCGAGCCCCCGACCGTCCCGCTCGCCGCGCCGTGACCGGGCCCGGTCGGGCCGCCGGTCTCCGGGTCCCAGGCCTGAGCCAGGGCGCTGAGCTTCGCGATCGGCCCGTCCAGGGCGCCGCGCCCGCCGTCGGCCGAGCTGCGCAGCCCGACCGCGTACCCCGCCAGGAACGTGGTCAGCGGCGCCGCCGGTCGCAGGACATTGTGCGCGGCGACCCCGGCCAGCCCGAGGATCGCGTCCAGGTCGGCCTCGCCGAGTTCGTGCCCGGTGAGCCCGAGTTCGGCCGCGGCGGCGGCGCACCAGTCGGCGAGCTGCTTCTTGTCGTCCATGTCGTCCATCTTCGCCTTTGTCGCGGGTCGTGTCGCAACCAGCGCGCGTGCGGAGTCAACGGCTTCCCAGGTGTCGCAGTCCGCGGTCACGCCCCGCGTGTCCGGGACCCGGGTCACGGCCAGCGCCTCGACGATCGAGAACAGGCGTGCGCCCCGGAGTTCGGGCACCGCGTCCAATGCTTCCGCGAGCGTGCTGCGCCGGTATACCGCGGCGAGTGGTTGGTCCTTGCCGCGCTCGTCGGTGAAGAGCACCGCGTCGGCGGTCAGCGCGCGCCGCAGCGTCGTGACGGCTTCGACGTCCAGGAACGGCAGGTCGGCGGCGAAGACGGCGACGAGCTCCGCGGAGCCGACCGTCATCCCCGCGGCCAGCGCCGGCACCGGACCCCCGCCGGGAGGGTATTCGCGGGTGAACACGACCGGCTGGCTCACCGGCCGGGGCGGACCGACGACCGCGACCGACGCCGCGCCCCGGCAGGCGGCCAGCACCCGGTCGAGCATGCTGACCCCGCCGACTTCGAGCGCGGGTTTGTCGGTCCCGCCCAGCCGGCGCGCGCCGCCGCCGGCCAGGACGATCACGTCGAAGGGTTCGCCGGATCCGCCCAGAGCGTCCATACCGCCACCATAACGGGGTGTGGCCTTCCAGTAGAACGTGTTCTAATCTGACGAGTGCTCAGATCGCGTTCGGGCCGCCGCGGACTGCCGGTCGGGGCGCCGATCAGCACCTTCAGCACTCGCCCGTCCAGCCGATCACGCCGACCGCGGGAGACGCCGCCGCATGCACCCTCCGGAACACCTGGCCTACACCCCGGCCCAACGGGCCCTGCGAGCCGAACTGCGGGCGTACTTCGCCGCGCTCGTCACCGAGGAGGTCCGTCACGATCTGCGGCTGCCCGAGAGCTCCACGGACACTGTCCGTACCCTGCACCGGAAGCTCGGAGCGGACGGTTGGCTCGGCGTCGGCTGGCCGAAGGAGTACGGAGGCCGCGGCCTGACACCGGTGGAGCAGTTCATCTTCTTCGACGAGGCATCGCGTGCGGGGTGTCCGATGCCCCTGGTGGCGCTCAACACTGTGGGGCCGACGCTTATGCGTTTCGGTACACAGGAACAGAGGGACCTGATCCTTCCGCGCATCCTCACCGCGGAGATCGACGTCGCGGCCGGCTACTCCGAGCCCGGCGCCGGTACCGATCTGGCGAGTCTGACCACACGTGCCGTGCGCACAGAGGACGGCAGCGCCTATGTGGTCAACGGCCAGAAGATCTTCACGACGCATGGGGACTCCGCAGAGTACGTCTGGCTCGCCTGCCGGACCGACCCCGAAGCGCCGAAACACAAAGGCATCTCGATCTTGCTGGTCGACACCAGCGACCCCGGTTTCGAGGCGACGAAGATCCACACGATCGCTTCGCACTACACGACCGCGACGTACTACCGCGACGTCCGTGTGCCGGTGACGATGCGGGTCGGTGCCGAGAACGAGGGCTGGAAGCTGATCACCACCCAGCTGAACCACGAGCGCGTGGCGTTGGCGGCGGTGGCGCAGGGCGTGATCCGGTCGTTCGCGAAGGTGCAGAGCTGGGCCATGCAGACCCCGGCCGCCGGTGGGAAGCGGGTCATAGACCTGCCCTGGGTGAAAACCGCTATGGCCCGCGCCTATATCCGCATCAGCGGTCTGAGGCTTCTGAACGGCCAGATGGTCGCGGCTCTGCAGAAGGACCAGACCGGCGGCCACCTGTCCCCCGCCGACGCGTCCGCGGCGAAGGTGCATGGTACGGAAACGCATATAGAGGCGTTGGCAGAGTTGCTCCAGGTACTCGGCGCGGCGGGAATCCTTAAGACGAGCTCTCCCGGCGCGCTTCTTATGGGCGACCTCGAATACCTCTACCGCTATGCGGTCACCAACACCTTCGGCGGCGGGGCCAACGAGATCCAGCGGGAGATCATCGCGATGACCGGGCTGGCGATGCCCAGGGTGCGGAGATAGGGAGAACTGTGGAGACCGATCCGCTGTACGAGACAGTGTCCGCCCACACAGCCGATCCGCCGTCCGAGCCGGTCCCGGCCTGGGACCCGGTGAACCAGCCGATGATCCGGCACTGGTGCGACGCGATGGGCGACGAACTGCCGGTCTACACCGACGCGGCGGCGGCGCGCGCGGTGGGCCATCCCGACGTGGTCGCACCGCCGGCGTCGTTGCAGGCCTGGACGATGCCCGGGCTGCGGATGCGCGGCTTCGAGGACGGGACCACCCGGGCCCAGGCCACGCTGGTCGAGGCCGGCTACCGGGCCGTGGTGGCGACCGACTGCGAGCAGACCTATCACCGGTACCTCACTGTGGGAGACCACCTGTACGCCACCTCGCGGCTCGACTCTGTGTCGCCGCGCAAGAAGACGGCGCTCGGAGAGGGCTACTTCCTGACCTCGGTCACGGAGTACCGCGACCAGCACGGCGAACTCGTCGGCGAGATGCTGTTCCGCACCCTGTGGTTCCAGCCGAAGGCGCAGGACCCGGGAGCGAAGGCATGACGCGCCCGCAGCCGGTGACCGGCCGGGACAACGCCTACTTCTGGGAGGGTGTCGCGAAGGGCGACGTGTTCATCCAGAAATGCACAGCCTGTGGATCGCTCCGGCATCCCCCTTCGCCCATGTGCCCGGACTGCCAGTCCCTGGACTGGACGACGGTGAAGGCGACCGGTCAGGCCGTCCTGCACAGCTACACGATCTGCCATCACCCGCTCCCGCCCTGGGAAGAGGGTCCCTATGCGGTGGCTCTCATAGACCTGGAAGTAGAAGACAGCGACGCGCGACCGCGCATCGTCTGCGGCACACGTGGCATCGCCAACGAGGACCTGCGTATAGAGATGCCGCTGAACCTCGTCTTCGAGGACGGCCTCGTCTTCGCCGGACCGGCTCTGGAAGGTGGGGCGTCGTGACCGTCATGGACCAGTCGGTGGACGATGCGCTGGAAGCCGTGGGAGAGCTCTCCATCGCGGTCTTCAAGGACCTCGATATAGAAGCCACACGGAGTCCGGCCTACAGCAACGAACCGGTATCGGATGAACACGACCGCCGCCTGTGGCGGATCCTCGCGGATACCGGACTGCTCGCCGCGGTCCTTCCAGAGAGCGTGGGAGGCGGCGGTACCGGTCTGCCGGGCATGGTGCGCCTGCTGACGGACGCCGGCGCCGCGCTGGCCCGGCTGCCTCTCGTGGAGACGTTCGTCGCGGTCTCGGTCATCGACGAGAAGAACCTGTCGGCGGTTATCTCCGGAGAGCTGGTCATCACCGCGGCGCTCGCCGAGCATCCATCCGCGGTGGCCGCGCCGCTGCGGCTGACCGGCCAGCGGCTCAACGGGATCACGCAGCTGGTGCCGTATCCGCTCAGCTCCGATCTGGCGCTCGTCCCGGCCCTGCGTGAGGACGACAAGGAAGTGCTGGCGCTGGTCTCCCTGTCGACGGCGCGCGTCGGCGACCAGGTGACCACGACCGGCGAGCCCTTGGGCGTCCTGGAGTTCATCGACGCCGAGGTCATGGAGGTGAGCGAAGCGGTCGACGAGGCCCGGGCCCTGGCCGCGCTGTTCTCCTCGGCGATGTTGTGCGGGATCGCGGCGCGCGCCCTGGCGATGACCGCCGAGTACACCGGCGGCCGCGTTCAGTTCGGGCATCCGCTCGCGACGTTCCAAGGCGTGGCCCTGCGCGCTGCGGACCTCTATATCGACTCCCGCGCTATGCAGGCCGCGCTGTGGGACGCCGTATACGCGATCGCAGAGAACGGCATCGGTTCACCGCGCGCCCGCTATGCGGTTGCCACCGCCAAGGTCTGGGCCTCCGACGGCGCACGCCGGGTCGTCGGTTCCGCGCACCACCTGCACGGCGGCTTCGGAGTGGACGTCACCTATCCCCTGCACCGGTACCACGCATGGGCCCGCTACTGGGAACTCTATGGCGGCTCTGCAGAGGCCTGGTCCGGTGACCTCGGCGAGCTGATCGCCGCCCACCCGATCGAGGAGGACGAATGAGCGGGGCCGGACGCGGTCACACCCAGGGCGCGCTGCCGAAGGTCGGGGAGACGCTGCCGGAGCTGGTCATCCCGATCACGCCGACGCGGATCGTCGCCGGGGCCATCGCCTCCCGCGACTACCAGGACGTGCACCACGACGTCCCGGCGGCCCGGGAGAAGGGCTCCCCCGACATCTTCATGAACATCCTCACCACCAACGGCCTCGTCGGGAGGTTCGTGACCGACTGGGCCGGCGCCGAGGCCCGGATCCTGAAGATCGCGATCCGGCTCGGCGTGCCGAACTACCCCGGCGACACGATGACCCTCAGCGGGTCCGTGGCGCGCGTCGGGGAGGACGGCACGGTCGAGGTCGCGGTCCGCGGCGCGAACCAACTCGGCTACCACGTCACCGGCACCGTCACGCTGAAGGGCCTCGGGGAGTGAGCGTGAACCTGTCCGGCAGGACGGCGATCGTCGGTATCGGCGCCACGGAGTTCTCCAAGGAGTCCGGCCGCAGCGAACTCCAGCTGTGCCTGGAGGCGTGTAAGGCCGCACTGGACGACGCCGGGATCGCGCCGCGCGACGTCGACGGCCTGGTGACCTTCTCGATGGACTCCAGTCCGTCGATCATGGTCGGCCGAGGCCTGGGCGTCGCCGAGCTGCGCTACTTCTCGCTGGTCGACTACGGAGGCGGCGCCGCCTGTGCGACGGTCGCGCACGCGGCGGCCGCGATCACCGCGGGCCTGGCCGACGTCGTGGTCTGCTACCGCGCCTTCAACGAGCGCTCCGGCCGGCGGTTCGGGACCGGCGACGCCGCTGCCCAGGCGCGCGGCGACTCCCCGATGGCGCAGCACTTCGGCTACTACTCGCCCTACGGCCTCATCACCCCGGCGGCCTGGGTCGCCATGGCCGCGCGCCGCTACATGCACCGGTACGGCGCCACCTCCGAAGACTTCGGACGCGTCGCGGTGGCGGCACGAGCGCACGCGGCCACGAACCCGGCGGCGTGGTTCTACGAGCGCCCGATCACCCTGGCTGAGCACCAGGGCTCAAAGCTGATCGCCGATCCGCTGCGGCTGCTGGACTGCTGCCAGGAGTCCGACGGCGGAGTGGCGCTCGTGGTCGTCTCTGCAGAGCGCGCACGTGATCTCCCTGGGAAGGAAGTCCTTATAGCGGGAGCCGCGCAGGGCTCCGCACACGACCAACACATGATGACCAGCTACTACCGCGAGGACATCACCGGGCTGCCGGAGATGGGGACCGTCGCCCGGCAGCTGTGGAGCCAGTCCGGGCTGGGACCGGACGACATCCAGACCGCCGTCATCTACGACCACTTCACTCCGTTCGTCCTGACGCAGCTGGAGGAGTTCGGCTTCTGCGGACGCGGCGAGGCGGGCGACTTCATCCGGGACGGCGCCATCCATGTCGGCGGCCGGCTTCCGCTGAACACCCACGGCGGCCAGCTCGGCGAGGCCTACATCCACGGCATGAACGGCATCGCCGAGGCCGTGCGCCAGGCCCGAGGAACGGCCGTCAACCAGGTGTCGGACGTCCACCACGTAGTGGTCACCGCGGGCACCGGTGTCCCGACCTCGGGACTGCTGCTCAGCACGGTCTGAGCGGCACCTGGGCCATCATCCGTAACCCGGCGTTCCGTTGGGCGTCGGAACGATCAGTTAATCTCGGAGCCATGCCCCGTCTCGCGCTGTTCGACCTGGACGACACCCTGATCTCTTCGAAGGGCGCCTTCATCGCCTGGACCGAGGAGCTGGTCGCGGCCCACGGCGCCGCGGGTGACGTGCGCTGGTTCGCCGACCACGAGCACATCTACTGGACCGGCGCGCCCGACGACGCCTTCCGGGGCCTGGTCGAGCACTTCAAGCTGGACGCCGATCCGGCCGAGCTGCTGACCGACTACCGGCTCCGGATGGTCGACCTGCTCAAGCCCTTCGCCGGGGTGCTGGACGGCCTGGAGGCGCTGCGCGACGCGGGCTGGCGGATCGGCATCGTCACCAACGGGTTCGGCGAGTTCCAGAACGCCAAGATCGACGCCGTGGGGCTGCGCGCCTTCGTGGACGTGGTCTGCATCTCGGACGTCGAGGGCAGCTGGAAGCCCGAGTCGAAGATCTTCCAGCTGGCCTCGGAGCGGGCCGGGGCGCCGCTGGAGGGCGGCTGGATGGTCGGCGACTCCCTGACCTCGGACATCGCCGGCGGCAACGGCGTGGGCCTGCACACCGCGTGGATCCGGCACGGCCGTCGGCTCGGCGCCACGGACCCGCAGCCGGAGCAGGTCGTCGAGGCCACCGCCGAGGCGTTCGAGCTGATCCTCGGCCGGCCCTGAGGTTCTTCGCACCGTTCCGCGGCGACCGGCTCGCAGGGCGGACCAATCCGGCTTGACCTTGCCGTAACGGAAGCTTCTACCTTCGAGGAAGTGGTCGGAAAGCCCGGCTGCACATCGATGGGAACCGCCATGAGTTGGTCGATCGCGCAGGTGGCGCGCATGTCCGGGGTGACTGCCCGTACTCTGCGCCACTACGACGACATCGGACTCCTCAAGCCCGACCACGTCGGCGCCAACGGCTACCGCTACTACGAGGAAGCACAGCTGCTGCGTCTCCAGCAGATCCTCGTCCTGCGCGAGCTCGGGCTGGCCCTGGCCGACATCGCCGAAGCGATCGACTCCGAGCCGGACACGCTGGCCGCCCTGCGCCGCCAGTACGGCCGGCTGATCGTCGAGCGCGACCGGCTGTCGCGGGTGGCCGAGACCGTGCGGCGGACCATCGTCGAGCTGGAAGGGAAGCCAGAGATGTCCGTGCACATCAACCGGCCGGAGAACCTCTTCGAGGGGTTCGACCAGTCGCAGTACGACGACGAGGCGCGCGAGCGCTGGCCCGAGGAGTTCGAGCGGGCCCAGGCCAGGCGCGTGACCATGACAGACGAGGACATGCGGCGCTGGCAGCGCGAGGCGACCGCGGCGATGATCCGGATGGCGGAGTTCATGGCCGCCGGCACGCCGGTCGACGATCCGGCGGTCCAGGACGAGGTCCACCAGCACTACCAGAGCATCTGCATCTGGTGGACGCCGAACCGCAACGCGTACAGGTGCCTGGGCCAGATGTACGTCGACGACGAGCGCTTCAAGGCGAACTATCAGAAGATCGCCGAAGGCCTCGCCGAGTACCAGGCCGCCGCGATGGCCGCCTATGCGGAAGCGCGCCTGATCGACTAGTACAAAGCAACTGGTAGGGATCCCGCTTAACGGAACAACGCAGAAGCGTCCCCTCCGCGGCCAGTGCGGAGGGGACGCCGTTCTATTCTCGCCCGAGCACCAGCTCCACGTCTTCCGACTCTTCGTCTGTGCAGATCTCGTCGTAGAAGCGGTCCCTCCTACGGAGCAGTACTACAGCGACGAGTGCGGACACCAAGGACCCGAGCAGCACTCCGCCCTTGGCGAGGTTCAGCACGCCTGGGGAGTCGGAGAAGGCGAGCTCGGCGATCAGCAACGAGACCGTGAACCCGACACCGGTCAGGGCGGACACCGCCGCGATGTCGCGCCACCGCAGTTCGTCGGACAGCTCGGCCCGCGTGAAGCGCGCAGTGAGGTAGGCGCCGCCGAACACCCCCACCGCCTTGCCGATGAACAAGCCTGCGGCGATCGCCAGAGGGATCCGATCGCTCACCAGACTGCCCAGCGTCTTGCCGCCGACATAGACGCCCGCGGACATGATCGCGAAGACGGGGACACAGAAGCCTGCGGAGAACGGCTGGAGTCGCCACTGCACCTTCTCCGCCGGTGACTGAGGTCCCTCGTCCTGTTCTCCGGAGTCGGCATGGTCGTCGTAGTCGTCGTGCTCGTCGCCGGTGTGCCCGCGCAGCATCAGGCCGATGGCGACACCGGCCACCGTCGCGTGGATCCCGCTGGAGTGCACTGCGATCCAGATCCCCAGACCCAGCGGCACGTTCAGCCACAGGCTTCCTATCCGCATCCGCTGCAGGACGTAGAAAGCGACGATCAGTACCGCCGCGATCGCCAGCGCGACGGTGTCGATCTTGGCGGTGTACGCGATCGCGATGATGATGATCGCACCGAGGTCGTCGACGACGGCCAGGGTCAGCAGGAACGCGCGCAGTGCCGACGGCAGGTTCTGGCCGACGACCGCCAGGACGGCCAGAGCGAAGGCGATGTCGGTGGCGGTGGGCACGGCCCAGCCGTCGCCCGCGTTCGTGTGACCGGCGCTGACCAGGAGGTAGACGGCGATCGGCACCATCATGCCGCACAGCGCAGAGATCACCGGCAGTACTGCGGCACGCGGGTTCGACAGCTCGCCGGCCTGCAACTCGTGCTTGAGCTCGATCCCGGCCACGAGGAAGAAGAACGCGAGCAGGAAATCGGCGGCCCAGTTCGCCAGCGACAGGTCCAGGTGCCACAGGTGCGGACCGATGACTGTGTTCTTGACGGTGTCGTAGGAGGCGCGCCAGGGGGAGTTCGCCCACAGCAGTCCGACGATCGCGAAGACGATGAGCAGTGCGCCGCCGACCGTCTCGGTCCGCAGGACCGCCGCCACGTGCCTGCGCTCTATGCGCTTCAACCGCGCAAATGCGCGTATTGGGGCGGCGGGGCGGTCCGGGGGCGTCATCAGGCGTCCTCATGGCTCGGGGGTCGGCGTCGGACGGGTGGTGATCAACGGACCACTACCCATGCCGACCAGACTTCCCGGCGCTCCTAGGCTGTTCAGGCTACCGGAGTGTGAGGAACCCGTGTGCGATGGTCCGGCTCCTGAGAATGCGGAACCAGAGACCGCAACCAGAACGCGGAACCGCCGGGTGCACGGGCCCTGAGGCCCGTGCACCCGGCGGTCGGTAACGCGTTTGCGAACTGGAGCGGACTGGATCAGTCCTCGTTCGCGTGCGGCAGCTTCGCCTTGATCAGGTCCATGACCGTGGAGTCGGCCAGGGTCGTGGTGTCGCCGACCGCGCGGTCCTCGGCGACGTCCTTCAGCAGGCGGCGCATGATCTTGCCGGAGCGGGTCTTGGGCAGCTCGGCCACGATCTGGATCTGCTTGGGCTTGGCGATCGGGCCGATCTCCTTGGAGACGTGCGCCTTCAGCACCGCGTCCAGGTCCTCGGTCTCCTCCTGGCCGGCGCGCAGGATGACGAAGGCGACGATGCGCTGTCCGGTCGTCTCGTCCTTGGCGCCGACCACCGCGGCCTCGGCGACCGCAGGGTAGGAGACCAGGGCCGACTCGACCTCGGTCGTGGAGATGTTGTGGCCGGAGACGAGCATGATGTCGTCGACGCGGCCCAGCAGCCACAGGTCGCCGTCCTCGTCCTTCTTCGCACCGTCGCCGGCGAAGTAGTAGCCCTGCTCGGCGAAGCGCGCCCAGTAGGTGTCGACGAAGCGCTGCTGGTCGCCCCAGATGCCGCGGGCCATGGAGGGCCAGGGCTGGTCCAGGACCAGCAGGCCGCCGTGACCGTTCTCGACGATGGTGCCTTCCTTGTCGACGACGTTCGCCGAGATGCCCGGCAGCGGCCGCATGGCCGAGCCCGGCTTGGCCTCGGTGACGCCCGGCAGCGGGGAGATCATGATCGCCCCGGTCTCCGTCTGCCACCAGGTGTCCACCACCGGCGTCCGGCCCCCGCCGATGTTCTCCCGGTACCAGATCCACGCCTCGGGGTTGATCGGCTCACCGACCGAACCCAGCAGCCGCAGAGAGCTGAGGTCGAACTTGGCCGGGATGTCGTCGCCCCACTTGGCGAACATGCGGATCGCGGTGGGCGCGGTGTAGAGGAGTGTGACCTTGTACTTCTGGACGATCTCCCAGAAGCGGCCCTGATGCGGGGTGTCGGGGGTGCCCTCGTACATCACCTCGGTGGCGCCGTTGGAGAGCGGCCCGTAGACGATGTAAGAGTGTCCGGTGACCCAGCCGACGTCGGCGGTGCACCAGTAGACGTCGGTCTCCGGCTTCAGGTCGAACACCGCGTGGTGGGTGTACGACGCCTGCGTCAGGTAGCCGCCGGTGGTGTGCAGGATGCCCTTGGGCTTCCCTGTGGTACCGGACGTGTAGAGGATGAACAGCGGGTTCTCACTGTCGAACGCCTCCGGGGTGTGCTCGGTGCTCGCGGCGCCGACGGCGTCGTGCCACCAGACGTCCTTGGCGCCCCACGCGACGTCCGCGCCGGTGCGCTTGACGACGAGCACGTGCTCGATGGTCTCCGCGCCCTCGGCGGCCTCGTCGGCGTTCGCCTTGAGGTTCACGGTGCCGCCGCGGCGGTGGTAGCCGTCCGCGGTGATCAGCAGCTTGGCGCCGGCGTCCTCGATGCGCGCGCGGAGCGCGTCGGGGGAGAACGCCGCGAACACCACGGAGTGCACCGCACCGATGCGCGCACAGGCGAGCATCGCTACAGCGGTCTCCGGGATCATCGGCATGTAGATCGCGACCCGGTCGCCCTGGCGCACCCCGAGCTCGGTCAGGGCGTTGGCGGCCTTGGAGACCTCGTCCTTGAGCTCGGCGTAGGTGATGGCGCGGGAGTCGCCGGGCTCCCCCTCGAAGTGGATCGCGACGCGGTCGCCGTTGCCGGCCTCCACGTGCCGGTCCACGCAGTTGTAGGCGACGTTGAGCTTCCCGCCGACGAACCATTTCGCCACCGGCTTGCCCGACCAGTCCAGCACCTCGCTCCAGGGGGCGCCCCAGGACAGGCGCTGGGCCTGGGTCTCCCAGAACGCCAGCCGGTCCGCCTCAGCCGTCGCGTACGCGTCGGCCTTGACGTTCGCGGCGGCGGCGAAGTCCGCGGGCGGCGCGAACCGGCGGTCCTCACGGAGCAAATTGGAAAGGGCCTCGTTCGACACCGTCTCTCCTCGTTCGATGCATTATGACAGCGGTCACACTTTATCCAGGCAGTAGCACACCAAGGGACGGCCCGGAACACAAGGGTTTCAGCCCGATTGGTATAGACCTTTTACCTGGAGACACCAGTACGCCGCCCACCGGGACCCGGTTCGGTGGGCGGCGTGCTCAAGGTGCCGCTTGATGATCAACGAGTGATGGACGGCTGATCACCGCGTCAGCGGGGCCAGGTCGGCAGGATCGGCTTCCCGTGCGTCTCGTTGGCGACACCGGCGCAGGACCCGTAGAAGGCCAGCGCCGCGGTGACCAGGCCGAGCCAGCCGCCGACCTTGGTCAGGCCGTCGGGGTCGGTGCTGTTCTGGAACTGGCCCAGCGCCAGGAACAGCCAGGTGACGGTGAGCCCGGCGGTGGTCAGCAGAGTGGCCCCGCTGGTCTTGAGGGCCGCCAGGGTGAGGTAGACCCCGATGACGGTCCAGCCGAGGAAGTACAGGCCGGTCGACTTGTAGTCGACGGCGGTCCCGGTGTGTGCCCAGTAGGTGGTCAGCCAGAACGCGCTCAGCGCACCGAAGAAGGTGGCGTTGAACGTGTTGCCGCGCCGGTACTCCCACATGGACATCAGCAGGGAGACCACGCCGCCGAAGACGACGGCGGTGGCCGCGGTGAGGCCGGTGAGCCCGGCCTCCTTGATCAGACCGGTGTTGTGGAACGACAGCAGCCCCAGTGACATGGCCAGGCCCGCCAGGCCCAGCGGCGCCGGATCGCCGAGCCGGGCCTCAGTGGTGGTGGTCTCGCTCACGACTTCGTCTCCCCTTCGTCGTGTCGCTTGGGCGGATCTCCGTTGACCCGCCCTGAGTTCACCGTAAGTAATCGGTGTCAAACTATGACAGAGGGGATAAGGGTTCGATCTACGGACGGTCCACCCGAGGCGTTCAACGGGTGACCAACGGAAGTCGAGCGGTCGGGGCCGCACGGTCAGCGGTGACTGAGCCGTTCGCGCACTTCACGGGTGTGCCGGCGGGCCACGGGGATGGACGTCCCGCTGACGATGACGGTCAGGTGGCCGCTCTCCCACCGGGCTTCGGAGACGGCCTCCACACGGACCAGGAAGCGGCGGTGCGTGCGGGCGAAACCGGCGCCGGACCAGTGTTCCTCCAGGACCGCCAACGGGATGCGGACCAGGTGGCTGCTCTCGGTCGTGTACAAGCGCACGTAGTCGCCCTGGGCCTCCGCATAGGAGACGTCTTGGCGCGGGACGAAGCGCGTGACGCCGGCCAACTCCACGGGGATGACGTCATAGGGCCCCGGTTCAGGGGCCCTATGCGGTGCGTACGCCGGTGTCATCCGGCGGAGGGCTTCGGCGAGGCGCTCCGCCCGGACCGGCTTGAGGAGGTAGTCGGAGGCGTGCAGGTCGAACGCCTCCAGGGCGAACTCTTCATGCGCGGTCACGAAGACGATCTGCGGAGGGGTGGCGAACTGGTTGAGGAGCGCCGCTATCTCCAGACCGTCCAGGCCCGGCATACGGATGTCTAGGAACAGTGCGTCCACGGGAGAGTTCTTCAGAACCCTCAACGCCTCCTCCCCGTCGTTGGCGGTCCGTACGGAGGAGACGCGGGGGTCGCGGGACAGGAGGTAGGCGAGTTCGGCGACGGCCGGGGGCTCGTCGTCGACCACGAGCACGCGCAGGCCGGTCGGCGTCGCGATGGTCATGCGGTCTGTCGTCCCTACTTCTTGGGGATCCGGATCACCACGGTGGTACCCGCTCCGGGCCCGGATTCGATCGCCAAGCCGTAGGCGGTCCCGTAGACCGCGCGCAGCCGCTCGTGGACGTTGGACAGGCCGACCGAGGTGCGCGTGCCCGGCTCGGCCGGCGCGAGGGCTTCGCGCAGGACGTCCGGGGTGATGCCGACGCCGTCGTCCGCGACCGTGATGCGGTAGTGGTGGCGGGTCGGTTCGGCGGTGATGGTGACGTGGCCGGGACCGGGTTTGCCTTCCAGGCCGTGCCTTACCGCGTTCTCCACTATGGGTTGAACGCAGAGGAAGGGAACCTCTACAGGAAGCACCTCAGGGGCGATCCGCAGACTCACCTGGAGGCGTTCGCCGAAGCGGGCCCGTTCCAGCAGCAGGTAGCGGTCCACACAGCGCAGTTCCTCGGCGAGCGTCGTGAACTCGCCGTGGGCGCGGAACGAGTAGCGGGTGAAGTCCGCGAACTCCAGGAGGAGTTCTCTGGCGCGCGCTGGGTCCGTGCGCGTGAAGGAGGCGATGGCGGTCAGGGAGTTGTAGATGAAGTGCGGAGAGATCTGCGCACGCAACGCTCTGAGTTCGGTCTCCATCAGGCGGGTTCGCGACCGGTCGAGTTCGGCCAGCTCGATCTGCGTGGCGACCCAGTACGCGACCTCGCCGACGGCCCGTACCAGGGCCACGGAGGTGTTGGAGCTGTAGACGGACAGCGTCCCGATCGCAGTGCTGCTGCCGTCCCGGATCCCCCCGATGCTGCTCGGCGGGATGATCGGGGCGACGACCGCATGGCGGATCACGCAGGAGTCGCTGCCGCAGTGCACTTCCTCAGGGCCGAGTACACGGACGGTCCCGGACTTGAGGGCTTCTGTGGAGAGCTCATAGGAGTCCTGAGAATGCCGGTGCTGGCCGGCGCCGTCCCACGTGAGGGTGCGCTCGGTGTCGTTGAACGCCAGCGCCGCTGTGCCGAGGAGCGGCCGCAGATGCCGCGCGGCGCGGCGGGTGGAGTCCGGAGTCAGGCCGACGCGCAGGGGTGGGCCCGCCAGCGCGACAGCGTGCATGGCTGCGTAGGCGGCGCGCTCGGCGGACGTCCCGGCCAGACGGTGCCGCTGGACGGCACGGGACACCGCGACCGCCGGGGCGACGAGCGCGGCCACGATGCCGACGGTGGCGGGGTTGGATGCCACATGTCCCAGTCTGATGCGGTCAGGGTACGAAGTCGAGGGTGTCGGTGGCCTGATGTCGGCGCCGGGGGTGGTGATCGAGGCGATAGAGGCGGTCGAGGGCGGTCGAGGCGGGTGGTCGGCCCCTGGATCCGTTGAGAGACCGGTCCGGAGCGTGCCGGTCGTGCCCGGGCCGAGCCCCGGGTCACACCCGGGTCACATCCGGGTCGCGCACTCCGAACGGTCGTGCTATTTTCGTCTCGTGAGCAAGGGCGAGGAGACCCGCAGGCAGGTACTGGAAGCGGCCGTCGAGGTCGCGGCCATCAGCGGGCTGGCCTCGCTCACCATCGGCTCGCTCGCCGAGCGGACCGGGATGTCCAAGAGCGGCCTGTTCGCGCACTTCAAGTCCAAGGAGACGCTCCAGATCCAGGTCCTGGAGTTCGCCAGCGAGGCGTTCGTCCAGGACGTCGTCCGGCCGGCCGTGTCCGCTCCGCGCGGCGAGAAGCGGATCATGACGCTCTTCGAAAGCTGGCTGGCGGTGTCGCGCGACGGGGCCGCGGAGTGTCTGTTCGTCTCCGCGGCTTGGGAGTACGACGACCAGCCGGGTCCGGTGCGGGACCGCCTGGTCCGCATGCACCTGGACTTCAGCGACTCGGTGGCGCAGATGTTCCGGACCGGGATCGCCGAGGGCTTCTTCGCCGCCGACGCCGATCCGGAGCAGTTCGCCCACGACCTGCACGGGATCATGCTCATCTTCTTCCAGGCGCACCGGCTGCTCGGTGACGCCAGGGCCGAGGAGCGGGCCCGCCGTGCGTTCTCCCGATTGATCGAATCCAACCGCTAGAGGGGGTCATCCATATGACCGCGTCATCGTCGTCGCGTAAAAAAAGCACGACCGTTCGTGCTAAAAAGGGGCTGGGGGTCGGTGCTGTGCGGACCGCGTTCGGGGTACTGGAGGTCGTCGCGCCGGGACCCGGCGCGCGCTGGGCCGAACGCATCTGGCTGACCGTGCCCAAACGGCCCTGGCGGCCGAAGACACCGATCGCGGTGTCCGCCGGCGAGCCGTTCACGATGACCGTGCGGCGCAGCACTGTGCACGGCACCGTGTGGGGCACGGAAGGGCCGGTCGTCTATCTCGTCCACGGCTGGGGCGGCGTGGCCGAACAGCTCGACGCCTTCGTGGAGCCGCTGCTGGCCGCCGGGTGCCGGGTCGTGTCCTTCGACGCGCCCGGCCACGGCAGGTCTACGCAGAGCTTCGCAGGACCTGGGCGCGCCACGCTTCCCGAGTTCTCAGAGAGCTTGTCCACAGCTGTGGATCGTTTTGGAGAAGCGCATGCGGTGATCGCGCACTCCTTCGGTGCTGCCGCAGTCGTCCTGTCGGCTCTCGACGGCCTCTCTATAGGGAGGCTCGCTGTAGTGGCGCCGATGAGCGACCCGATCGGGTTCTCCTATGAGTTCGCCAAGATGCTCGGCTTCAGAGAACGGATACGCAGGGGCTTCCTCAGGGTTCTGGAGAAGCGCGTGGGGACGTCCATGGACAGGTTCGACATCCCGCAACGGATGCGTTCTGAGGACCTGAGCGGTCTGCCGCCACTGCTGATCGTCCACGATCTCGGCGACCGCGAGGTCCCGGTGGCCAACGGCGACCGGCTGGCGCGGCTGTGGCCCGGAGCGGAACTCGACACCTGGACCAGCCTCGGCCATTTCCGGATCCTGACGGACCCGGACGTCGTGCGGAAGGTGACGGCGTTCAGCTCTGTGCCGCGAACGCTTCCGGTCCCATGACGAAGTCCGGGTCTACCTGGGCGCCGAGGTCCACGCCGGTCGCGCGGTCGCCCCAGGCCTGAGCGTTCTTCAGATGGAAGTGGACCGCCTGCCGGGTGAACTTGGCCCAGTCCTGCGACACGGCGTCCACTTCCAGCTGGAGGCGTGCCAGGGCGGTGCGGTTGGCCGGCTCGAGCGTGTCGAAGCCCTTGTCCCGGCCCTGCTCCTGCGCGCGGACGTAGTGCGAGGCGCCGAGGCAGGCCACGAGGTCGGCTCCGGTGTTCTCGCGCAGGTAGGCGACGTCGTCGGGGCCGGTGACCTTGTTGCCGACGACGCGGATGGCGACGTCGTACTCCTTCGCGTACTCGCGGTACTGCTGGTAGACGGACACCGACTTGCGGGTCGGCTCCACCACCAGGCAGGTCAGGTCGAAGCGGGTGAACAGGCCGGAGGCGAAGGCGTCCGCCCCCGCGGTCATGTCCATCACCAGGTACTCGTCGGGCCCGTCGACCAGGTGGTTCAGGTAGAGCTCGGCCGCGCCGATCTTGGAGTGGTAGCAGGAGACGCCGAGGTCCTTGTCCTCGAAGCCGCCGGTCACCATCAGCCGGACGTTCTCCAGCTCGCCGGTCAGCCGCGCCGCACACAGGCTGTGGACGGCGTTCTCCTCTTCCAGCCGCACGAGGCGTGACCCGCGCCCCGGCGGCGTGGTCTTCACCATGGCCTCGGTGCCGGCGATCCGCGGGTTGTCGCCGCGCAGGTAGTCCTTGATCTCCGCCAGGTGCGCGGACATCGGGGTGAGCGCGGCGGCTTGGTCCTCCGGAAGGCCGAGTGCCACCCCGAGGTGCTGGTTGATGTCGGCGTCCACGGCGACCACCGGGCGGCCGCCGGCGGCCAGGTGTCGGATCAGGAGGGCCGAGACCGTGGTCTTGCCGCTGCCGCCTTTGCCGACCAGGGCGATGCGCATGCCGGGACCTCCTTGCGCCTGGGGTGGGAGCACGTCGCGGGCCTCCCGGGGGAGGTCCGCGGCTGATGACAACCATTTTCAATAAAACCGGTACGCGCCGAGTCTCGACGGCGCCGGCGCGGCGCGTCAACCATGCGTCCTCCGATCGGGTGGCGGCCCGCTACTCGGCGGTAGGTAAAGTCCGGGGCATGGACACCCGCTCCCCGATCCGCCGCCTGGCCGCCGTCCCGAACGCCGCCGAGGCGGCGGAGACCGCCCGGGAGGCCGTGGACCGCGTGCGCCGGCACAAGGTGCTGCGCAGCCAGTCGGCCCGTGTCACCGCCGAATCGCAGCTGCGCGGCGCCCGGGCCTCGGCCGCCCTCGGCTCGCTGACCGAGCCCGGCACCGACTGGCCGCTGGAGGAGGTCCGCCGCCGCACCGACCTCGGCGACGAGGATGGCAGCGGCCTCCTGCGCGGCGCCCTGCGCATCTCCGGCGAACTGGGCACCCTGGCCCCGGTCTGGAAGCGCTCCCCGATCCAGGCCCTGTCGCGCATGCACCTGCTCGCCGCCGCCGGCCACCTCGACCAGGACAAGGTCGGCCGCCCCCGCGACCCCGAAGCGGCAGCCACGCTGAACACCCTGGCCAACGAACTCCGCGACCCGGCCACCGCCGACGTGCCGGCCGTCGTGGTCGCCGCGGCGGTCCACGCCGAACTCCTGGTGCACGAACCCTTCGGCTGGGCCGACGGCCTCCTGGCCCGCGCAGCGTCCCGCCTGATCCTCGCCGACCGAGGCCTGGACCCCCAGTCCCTGGCCGTGGTCGAAGCCGGCCACGTGGACCTCGGCACCGAGACCTACCTGGCCGCCGCCCGCGCCTACGCGACCGGCACCGACGAGGCCCTGGCCACCTGGCTCGCGCAGTACGCGGAGGCGGTCGCGCTCGGCGCCCGCGAGTCGCTGGCGGTGTGCGAAGCGATCATGCGCGGCTGACTTCTCGCCCTGCGGCGCTGTTGGGGCCCCGCCCCAACCAATGGGGGCAAACCACCTTCGAAGAAAGGAGCGCCCGCCCAGGATCGGCGGCGGGTGCGGACAGGTCAAGGCCCGGCGGGCGGATCGCCGCCGAAATTGCGCCGATCGTGGGCGCGGCGGCTCAGCTCCGCGCCAGTGTCGTCCCGCCGTTCACGTCCAGCACCACGCCGGTCGTGAAGCCGTTGCCGGCCAGGAACTGCACCGCGTCGGCGATGTCCTGCGGTTGCCCGACGCGTCCCACCGGGGTGGCCGCCGCCTGCTGGGCCATGAAGCCGTCGCGCTGTTCGCCCAGCGGGTGCCACCAGGCGGTGTCGATCACGCCGGGGGAGACCGCGTTGACGCGGACCGGGGCCAGTTCGGCGGCCAGGGGGCGGACTGCGGCGTCCAGGGCGCCGTTGGCCGCGGCCAGAGCGGTGGTGCCGGGGAACGCTGCGCGGGAGCTGCCGGCGCCTATGAATGTCACCGAGGCGTTCGGTGCCAGGTGCGGCAGGGATGCCTTCAGGATCCTGAGTTGGGCGAACACCTTGCCTTCGAAGCCTTCGCGCAGGGCCTCGTCGGCGAGGTCGGCGAGGGTGCCCAGGCCGACCATGCCGCCGCTGACCGCGAGGACGAGGTGGTCGATCTTCTTGTCCGCGGCTGCGAACAGGGCGTCCACGTCCTCCTGGCGGCGGGCGTCGGACTGGAAGACGCGGACCGGGTGGCCGATGCGCTCTGCGGCCGCGTCGAGACGTTCCTTGGTGCGGCCGGTGATCAGGACGTCGGCTCCGTCGGCGGCGAACGCGCCGGCGATCGCCTCGCCGATGCCGTGGCTGGCGCCGATGACGTACACGGTCTGGCCGGTGAACTTCCCCGGAGTGGCGTTGGTGGCGGCCGTGGTGGTGGACATGCGGGTCCCCTCCGTCGGGTGACTCTTTGTCGAAACGATCCGTCTCGACAATTATTGCCGAGACGACGCGTCTAGACAAATCCGTTAGGCTGCCGGTCATGGAGCGCCCGCACACCGGAAGACGCCGCAACGAAGCAGCCCGCGAGGCGATCATCGACGCCGCGATCGCCCTGCTTCAGGAGGTCGGCTACGAGGGCTTCACGATCGAGCGCCTGGCCCGGGACGCGGGGGTCGGCAAGCAGACGATCTACCGCTGGTGGCCGTCCAAGGCCGCGGTGATCGCCGAGGCGGTGGGCACGCGTGCGCAGCACACCATCCCGCTGCCCGACACCGGCACGCTGGCCGCCGACCTCAGGGAGTTCTTCCAGACCACCTTCCCGCAGTCCGAGGACCCCAAGGTCCTGAGCGAGCTGAAGAGCATGATGGTCGCCTCGATCGAGAACCCCGAGGCGGCGCGGCCCTTCCACGACTTCCTGGCCAGCCGCCGCGCGACCCTGCGGGTCCTGCTGGAGCGCGGCGCGGCGCGCGACGAGGTGGCCGCCGACGCAGATCTGGACTTCCTCACCGACCTGGCCTACGGCCTGCTCTGGTACCGCGGTCTGGTCGGCCACCGGCCGCTCGACGGCGAGGCGGCGCACAAACTCGCCGACGCACTTGTCGCGGCCGCTGCGAATTCGCAGTAATCCCCGCGAAGGGGAGCGAAACGGAAAAGGTCAGCGGTGCCGCTGCGCAAGCGGCACCGCTGTTACGAATGACACCGAGAACGAGTTAACAAGCGTCTCTTGTCCGTAGTCGCCTTCCAGGTCCTCGCTGTACTCTCCGTCTGCCTGGCTGGCTGGCCCCTTAAGGGGTCGGTCTTTGCGTGGGTTCCCGATTCGGTGTCGAGGTCTAGCGGCCTTGTGCCAAACCATTCCTTCTCTTTGAGTTGGGAGGTCGCCGGGCCTTGCTTTCTTTCTACGACCGATCAAGGTCGGTGCCAAGGGCTACTGGCCGGTTTTTACCCGTTGTCGACTGAATGGGGGAACAATGGCGCCTCACGTTGCACAGCGGTCTCAGACGTGCTCAGCAGCACCGCTCGGAGCCGCCCGTTCGCCTGGATCCGCCCCTTGTGCACGGCTCTCGCTAGGGTGAAGTCATGCGCGCCATCACGATCGCCGAGCCGGGCGGACCGGAGCAGCTGGTGTGGACCGAGGTGCCGGATCCGGTCGTCGCGGCCGGCGAGGTGCTGATCCAGGTCACGGCGTCGGCGGTGAACCGCGCCGACATCATGCAGCGGATGGGCCACTACTCGCCCCCGCCGGGAGCCTCGCCCTATCCGGGGCTGGAGTGCTCCGGGCGGGTCGTCGAAGTCGGCGCCGGGGTCAGCGGGTTCGTGCCCGGGGACGAGGTGGTCGCGCTGCTGGCCGGTGGCGGATACGCCGAGCTGGTCGCGGTGCCCGCGGGGCAGGTCGCACCGCTGCCGAAGGGCATGAGCGCGATCGACGCCGGCGGGCTGATGGAGACCGTGTGCACCGTATGGTCGAACGTCTTCATGCTGGCCGGGCTCAGCGCCGGCCAGACCCTGCTGGTCCACGGTGGATCGAGCGGCATCGGGACCACCGCGATCCAGCTCGCGCACGAGCTCGGCGCGACGGTGATCGTCACCGCCGGCAGCGCCGCGAAACTCCAGGCCTGCCGCGATCTCGGCGCCGACGTCGCGGTGAACTACCGCGACGAGGATTTCGTGGAGCGGGTACGGGAAGTCACCGAGGGCCGCGGCGTGGACGTGATCCTCGACAACATGGGCGCCGCCTACCTCAACCGCAACGTCGACGCGCTGGCGGTGAACGGCCGGCTGGTGATCATCGGGTTGCAGGGCGGCGTCAAGGGCGAGGTGAATCTGAACACGCTGCTGCGAAAGCGGGCCGACATCAGTGCAACCACTCTGCGTGCGCGGCCGTCTGAAGAGAAAGCGCAGATCGTCGCGGCGGCGCGGGACGCCGTCTGGCCGCTCATCGAACAGGGCCGCTTCCGGGTCGTCGTCGACCGGGTGCTGCCGATCGACCGGGCGGCCGAGGCACAGCGGATCGTGGAGGACAGCGGGCACGTGGGCAAGGTCCTGCTGGACGTCGCGGCGGCGGGAAGCGCCGGCTAGCCGGGAATGCCCGTGCGGAAACAGCATTTGAATCTAGGGACGGATACATGACGGGATTGAACGGCGACATCTTCGGAGCGATGAGCATGAGCCTGAACAACGACCCCGACGCCGATGACCACGGCGATCTGGCCGGCCGGGTCATCGTGGTGCCCTCCGAGGCCCACGGGGACGACGAGTCCGGCGAGAACCCGATGAACGTCGCCGAGATGGTCGAGCAGCCCGCGAAGGTGATGCGGATCGGCTCGATGATCAAGCAGTTGCTGGAGGAAGTGCGCGCCGCGCCTCTGGACGAGGCCTCCCGGGCCCGCCTGCGCGAGATCCACCGCTCCTCGATCGCCGAGCTGGAGAAGGGCCTGGCCCCGGAGCTGGTCGCGGAGCTGGAGCGGCTGTCGCTGCCGTTCGCCGAGGACGAGGTCCCCAGCGAGTCCGAGCTGCGCATCGCCCAGGCGCAGCTGGTCGGGTGGCTGGAGGGGCTCTTCCACGGCATCCAGACGGCTCTGTTCGCGCAGCAGATGGCCGCGCGGGCGCAGCTGGAGCAGATCCGCCGGGCGCTGCCGCCCGGGTCCGTGCCGCCCGGCGCGGGCCTGGCCGCCGACGGCGAGCAGCCCGGGCGGATCAGCGGCGCCGGACCGTACCTGTAGCCGTCGCGGCGCCGTCCAGGAAGGCGTCCAGGACCTTCGTGTAGTTCTCCGTCCACCACGGCACCAGTGCCGCGGTGGCGGGGAACAGCGAGTCCGCGCGGTGGTCGGCGTGCTGGTAGTGCCATGTCAGGATCCAGAAGTCGGTCAGCCGCTCCCACCAGACGCGGCGCACGGAGTCGGTGAGCTCCCGCTCGGAGAAGTGCGGCCGAGCCGCGACGTACCCCCCGATGAACGCCCTGACCAGATCCAGGTCGAGCTGACCTGAGTACTCCCCTGTGAAGAACACTAAAGCGGTGCTCACCACCTCGTCCCCACAAGGTGCGACTGCGGTCTTCTCCCAGTCGACGACCGCCGTGACCCGGCTTCCGGGTTCCATCCCCGACCACATGACGTTCCCGGCGTGGAAGTCGCCGTGGATGTAGCCGACGGTTCCGACGGCGTTCGGGGCGGGGCGTAGGTGGGCGACCTCGGGAATGAGCGCTAAGCGCTCCCGTAATCGGTGCGCGGAGAGCGCGTCCATCTCGCTCTGGACGGCATCGGTGTTGGTGTCGGCATCGGTACCAGCGCCGGCATCGACCAGGGCCAGCAGCTGTTCGGCCTCGGCGACGGCACGCTGTTCGGAAGTGGTCGCGACGAACAACGGCTGCGGAACCTGCGGAAGAACTCGCGCCAGGCCCGTGTGGATGTCGGCCAGCACCGCGCCTAAGCAGAACGCGTCAACATCCTGCATATGTCTGCTGTGACGGTGTACTCCGTCGTTCCACGGGAACACTGCAAAAGGGCGTCCCCGTACATATGCGACTGTACGGCCATGTAAATCCCTGAGTGGGGCGACTGCGGGGAGACCCGCCGCCTGTAATCGGATCACGGCTTCGTGCTGCCAACGCAGTGTCCGGTCCGCGGAGCGTTTGCGGCCGTGCTCGTCGGGGAGCCCGGATCCGATTCCCCGCCAGGGCAGATAGTGCTTCAGGAAGTAGTGCCGGCCGGGCGAAGTAATCTGATATGACCGATTGAGAAGTCCGCTGTCCACCGGGCGGAAAGCGGTCGGCGCAGGCAGCCCGAACCGCAGAAACAGCGCCTGGAGTGGCCCTGATGTCTCCGGCATGCGCGCACTCTACATTGCGGATCATCCTTAACCTGCGCTTTATGTGGCGTGACTAGCCTCGAATGAACCAGTGGACATCCCGCGCGCCCTCCGTGAGGGTGGCAGGACATGGCAGCGCCCCGGCCCGGGCGTGGGGAGGCGGACGGACTATGGCGGCGAGCGCGGCGAGGGGACATCGTCGTGCGCCCAAGCGCAGTAGTCGGTCTCCCCTGCGGGCCGTCGCTCTGTTCGTCATAAGCACCGCGTTGGTCGTGGGTTCCGGAGTGGCGTTCGGCTACGCCACGCACCACTTCGGCAGCCATCAGAGCACCGACGACGCCAGCATCGTGCCTCCCCCGACCGGTCCGCTCGACACGTCGGCCACGGACAACTCGGCCCCCGGCGCGAAGCCGGGCGCGGCCGCGCCAACCACTCCGCACCTGGCGCCCAAGGTCACCGGGCCGGGCACGGTGACGACGCTGAACGTGCCGTCGGCGGACGACGACATGAAGACGCGGCCGGTCGACGTCTACCGGCCCGCGGTACCGGCGAACGTGGTGCTGCCGGTGGTCTACCTGCTGCACGGCGTGCCCGGCGAGCCGGACCGCATGATGGAGGCCGTCAAGGACGTCCTGGACCAGGCGTTCACCTCCGGCGCCGAGGCGCCGTTCATCGTGGCGGTGCCGACCGGCGGCGGCAACGCGCACAACGACACCGAGTGGGCCGACGCGCAGGACGGCAAGGACATGGTCGAGTCCTACCTGATCAAGAACGTGATACCGGCCGTTGAGGGCAACTCGCCGCGGTCGGCCAGTATGCGCGCGATAGTCGGCTTCTCGATGGGCGGCTACGCCGCGGCCAACCTGACGCTGCGGCACCCGGATCTGTTCAGCCAGTTCGTCTCGCTGGCCGGGTACTTCCACGTCGACGACCCGGACGGGATGTTCGGCTCGGACAGCCGGGTGGAGGCTGCCAACACGCCGGACGACATGGTGCAGAAGGCGGCCGGCAAGCGGGTGCTGCTGCTGGAGGACCAGGACGAGACGGACTCCCTGATCCAGGGCCAGGCCGCCGAGTTCGCGCAGCGGCTGCACGACTGCGCCTGCGGCGTCGACCTGTCCTGGCACATCGAGCCCGGCGGGCACTCCTACGACTTCGTCACCGCGTCCTTCCCGAAGGTGATCACGTTCCTGGACCAGGGCTTCACGGTGGGGAGCAGCGCCTCGCAGTCGCCGTCTTCGGCCGGCCCGAGCGCCTCGCCGTCAGCCGGGGCGTCGACTGGGGCCTCGACCACGGCCTCGGGCGCCACCTCGTCCACCGGGTGACGCCGGGTGACGCCGGGTGACGCCGGGTGACGCCGGGTGACGCCGGGGCTGCGATGTTTCACGTGAAACATCGCTCGCGGGTGCTCAGTTCTGCTGCTTGGGCTGCGCGGACGTGTCCTCGTCCAGGCCGAGCATCTCGCGCTCTTCCTTGCTGAGCCGCTCGGTGCCGGTGCGTTCGGCGGGCCCTGCGGCAGGTGCCGAGGCCGGCGTCGGAGCCGTACGAGCTGCGGGGTTCTTGTCCACGGGAGCGGTCGTAGTGATCGCCGGCGCCGGGGACGTCGTCGCGGCCGTGCCGTACGTGCTCTGATCCGCGGTCTTCGCCGCGGGCCGCTCGGCGGTCGCGGTCCGCATCGGCCGTCCGGCCATCATCAGGGAACCGATGATCATCAGCAGCCCGCCAGCGAACGCGTAGGCCACCCCGGAGCCGAGCCCGCGATTGTTCGCCCCGGTGATGGTCAGCTCGCCGGCCGCCTGGCCCTGGCGCACCATCCACAGGATCGTGAAACCGAGCGCGACCACGCCGGCGGAGGCCACCATCGCCCGGGAGCGCAGCAGCACGCCGGCCACCGCCAGCACGGCCATGACCAGGAAGACCAGGAAGACCGAGTCCATCACCCCGGACCCCGAGGGCGTGACCCCGGACCCGAAGACCTCGTAGAACTTGTAGGCACTTCCGTGCCGGTTGTTGTACCAGGGCTGCCAAGGGCTGACGAGCGTGGCCGCCGCGCCGATCAGCGCGAGGAGACCGCCGAGGACGTTCCGCATGTTCCAGGCTCCTTCCACCGGCCCCCACAAGCCGACGGTAAGGCGCGGGTCGGTAGCGTGCACCTCGACGCCCGGTCGCGGAGCCGTCCGGGCGGCATGATCGCCGAAATCTTTTTGTGAGGTTTCCGGGCAGGTCAGAAGCATTTGGCGCATCAAAGTTGAGTGCCATCCGCGCAACCTTTTGACTTCGACCCACCGCACCGTGCATCATTGAGCGAACTCGACTCAACCTGCCGCGGGCCTTCCCCACGCAACACGCGACGCACAGCAGACACGTGGCAGCAACGAAACGTCTTTCGCGGAGGAATCCCCATGGCACGTCCGGTCGGCATCGACCTCGGGACGACGAACTCCGTCGTCTGCGTCCTGGAAGGTGGCGAGCCCACCGTCATCACCAACGCCGAGGGCTCGCGGACGACCCCGTCCGTGGTGGCCTTCGCCAAGAACGGCGAGGTGCTGGTCGGCGAGGTCGCCAAGCGCCAGGCCGTCACCAACGTGGAGCGCACCATCCGGTCGGTCAAGCGCCACATGGGCACCGACTGGAAGATCAACGTCGACGACAAGGCCTTCACGCCGCAGCAGATCTCCGCGTTCATCCTGCAGAAGCTCAAGCGGGACGCCGAGTCCTACCTGTCCGAGAAGGTCACCGACGCGGTCATCACCGTCCCGGCGTACTTCTCCGACTCCGAGCGCCAGGCCACCAAGGAGGCCGGCGAGATCGCGGGCCTGAACGTCCTGCGCATCGTCAACGAGCCCACCGCCGCGGCCCTGGCCTACGGCCTGGACAAGGGCGAGGGCGACCAGACCATCCTGGTCTTCGACCTCGGCGGCGGCACCTTCGACGTCTCCCTGCTGGAAGTCGGCAAGGACGACGACGGCTTCTCCACCATCGAGGTGAAGGCCACCAACGGCGACAACCACCTCGGCGGCGACGACTGGGACAACAAGGTCGTCGAGTGGCTGGTGACCCAGTTCAAGAACGCGCACGGCGTGGACCTGTCCAAGGACAAGATGGCCATGCAGCGTCTGCGCGAGGCCGGCGAGAAGGCGAAGATCGAGCTGTCCAGCTCGACCGAGACCTCGATCAACCTGCCCTACATCACCGCCAGCGCCGAGGGCCCGCTGCACCTGGACGAGAAGCTCACGCGCTCGCAGTTCCAGCAGCTGACCTCGGACCTCCTGGACCGCTGCAAGACCCCGTTCCACCAGGTGATCAAGGACGCCGGCGTCTCGCTGAGCGTGATCGAGCACGTGGTGCTGGTCGGCGGTTCCACCCGCATGCCGGCCGTGGCCGACCTGGTCCGCGAGCTGACCGGCGGCAAGGAGCCGAACAAGGGCGTCAACCCGGACGAGGTCGTGGCCGTCGGTGCCGCGCTCCAGGCCGGTGTCCTGAAGGGCGAGGTCAAGGACGTCCTGCTGCTCGACGTCACCCCGCTGTCCCTGGGCATCGAGACCAAGGGCGGCATCATGACCAAGCTGATCGAGAAGAACACCACGATCCCGACCAAGCGCTCGGAGACCTTCACCACGGCCGAGGACAACCAGCCGTCGGTGCAGATCCAGGTCTACCAGGGCGAGCGCGAGATCGCGGCGTACAACAAGCGGCTGGGCATGTTCGAGCTGACCGGCCTGCCGCCGGCGCCGCGCGGCCTGCCGCAGATCGAGGTCACCTTCGACATCGACGCCAACGGCATCGTCAACGTCTCGGCCAAGGACCTGGGCACCGGCAAGGTGCAGTCGATGGTCATCACCGGCGGCTCGGCGCTGCCGAAGGACGAGATCGACCGCATGATGCGCGAGGCCGAGCAGTACGCCGACGAGGATCACAGCCGCCGCGAGGCCGCCGAGGTCCGCAACCAGGCCGAGTCCCTGGTCTACTCGACCGAGAAGTTCCTCAAGGACAACGAGGACAAGGTCCCGGGCGATGTGAAGTCCGAGGTCGAGGCCGCGATCGGCGAGACCAAGGAGGCCCTCAAGAGCGAGGACTCCGCCACCATCCGCTCGGCTTCGGAGAAGCTGGCGACCACCAGCCAGAAGCTCGGCGCCGCGCTCTACCAGCAGGCCCAGGCCTCTGGCGAGGCGGCCGGCGCTCCCGGCGGGGAGTCCGCCGGCGCCACCGGTGCCGGTCCGGAGCAGGACGACGTGGTGGACGCCGAGATCGTCGACGAGGGCAAGGGCGGCCAGGCCTGACGCAGGCCCGCCGCAGGGTTCCACCTGACGAGCGAAGCACTACGGCTAGACGGCGCCGCGCGGAGCGGCCGATCATCTCCAAGGGTGATCCGGCTCCCGCGCGGCGCCACCCCCAGCGACACTGAAGCCTTCCCGACTGTGGGGAAGCGGCGGGTTCAGGAGGACCTTTCGTGAGCGACGAGTACGCGGCCGAGCCGGGAGGCGAGGGAGAGCGCGCCAACCTCGCGGTGACCGAGCTGCTGGCCAAACTCGCCGAGCGGACCAATGAGCTGCAAGGTGTGCAGGCGGAGTTGGCCGAACGCACCAACGATGTGCAGCGGCTGCAGGCCGAGTTCAGCAACTACAAGAAGCGCGTCGAGCGCGACCGGCAGGTGGTCAAGGAGACCGCGGTCGCCGGGGCGCTGTCGGAGCTGCTGCCGGTGCTGGACGACATCGGCCGGGCCCGCGAGCACGGCGAGTTGGAAGGCGGCTTCCGGCAGGTCGGCGAGGCGTTCGAGGCCGTGGTGGCCAAGCAGGGCCTGGCCCGGTTCGGCGCGGCCGGCGAGATCTTCGACCCGAACCTGCACGAGGCGCTGCTGAGCACCACGTCCCCGGACGTGGACGAGGTGACCGTGGCGGTGCTGTTCCGCCCCGGCTACCGGATCGGCGAGCGGGTGGTCCGTCCGGCACAGGTGCAGGTCGCCGAGCCCGGACCGGCCCCGGAGGCCGAGCCGGCCCCGGAGCCGGCCAAGCCGAAGCCCGGGCCCGCCGCGTCGGCCGCGAAGAGTGCGCCGAGCGGTAATGGGAACGGGAACGGGAACAGTGCCGGCAACGGCACCGGGAACAAGGCAGCGGCCGATGCGGCTGTGGAAGTCGACGACGACGACGATTCGGGGCTGTGAGCCCGGGCCGGCGACGAGGGCGACGCGTGAACGACATGGCACAACCCGGACGGGAGGCGTGGGTTTAGGTGGCCGTCAACAAGGACTACTACAAGATCCTCGGAGTCCCCAAGGACGCGCCGGCTGCCGACATCAAGAAGGCCTACCGGAAGCTGGCGCGTCAGTACCACCCGGACGCCAACAAGGGCGACGCGGCGTCGGAGGAGAAGTTCAAGGAGATCTCCGAGGCCTACGACGTCCTGTCCGACGACAAGCGGCGCAAGGAGTACGACGACTCGCGCTCGGTCTTCGGCAACGGCGGATTCCGGCCGCCCGGCGGCGGCGCCCCCGGCGGGTTCAACTTCGACCTCGGCGACCTGCTCGGCGGCCTGTTCAACCGCACCGGCGGCCCGACCACCGGCACCGGCACCACCGGCCGCACCACCCAGGCGCGGCGCGGGGCGGACGTGGAGTCGGAGGTGACGCTGAAGTTCAGCGACTCCATCGACGGCGCCACCGTCTCGCTCCGGCTGACCTCGGACACGCCGTGCTCGGCCTGTTCGGGCACCGGCGCCAAGGCCGGCACCACCCCGCGCGTGTGCCCGACCTGTTCGGGCACCGGCCAGGTGAGCCGGAACCAGGGCGGCTTCGCCTTCTCCGAACCCTGCCGGGACTGCAAGGGCCGCGGCCTGCTGGTCGACGACCCCTGCCCGGTGTGCCACGGCTCCGGCCGGGCCGCCAGTTCCCGGACGATCCAGGCCCGCATCCCGGCGGGGGTCCGCGACGGCCAGCGCATCCGGCTCAAGGGCAAGGGTGCCTCCGGCGAGCGCGGCGGCCCGGCCGGCGACCTGTATGTGGTGGTCCATGTGAGCCCGCACGCCGTCTTCGGACGTGAGGACGACAACCTGACCGTGACCGTGCCCGTCACCTTCCCGGAGGCGGTCCTCGGAGCGGAGATCCAGGTCCCGACCCTGGGCGGCATGCCGGTGACGGTGAAGCTGCCGGCCAACTCGCAGAACGGCCGGGTGCTGCGCGTGCGCGGCCGCGGCGTGGCGCGCAAGGACGGGTCCAAGGGCGATCTGCTGGTGCGCTTCGAGATCGCGGTCCCGGCCGAGATCGGCGCCGACGCCCGCGCGGCGCTGGAGAAGTTCCAGGAGGCGACCGGCAACCACCACCCGCGGGCGGAGTTGCTGGACGCCGCGAAGGGAGAGTGACGGACCGATGGCCAAGAATCCGTTCCTGCCGCTGACCGAGGAAACCCCGGTCTACGTGATCTCCGTCGCCGCGCAGCTGGCCGGGATGCACCCGCAGACCCTGCGCCAGTACGACCGGCTGGGCATCGTGTGCCCGGAGCGCACCGGCGGCGGTGGCCGCCGGTACTCCGCACGCGACGTCGACACCCTGCGCGAGGTGCAGCGCCTGTCCCAGGACGAGGGCGTGAACCTGGCCGGGATCAAGCGCATCCGCGAGCTCGAGGAGCAGGTCGCGGCGCTGTCCCGGCGGATCGCCGAGCTCGAGGCCGTGACGCTCTACCCGACCGGGAAGAGCGCGGTCCCGCCTCGCCCACCCGTGGCACCGCCGGTCTCGCCGCTGCCCCCGGCCCCGCCGGGCTACCGCGGCGACCTGCTGCCGGCTCTGCCGGCCACGTTCACCACCGCCCTGGCGGTCTGGAAGCCCCAGGGCAAGTGACCCGAGGCGCGCCCCAGGGCGAGTGAGCCAAGGCGGGTGAGCGCCTGGCGCTCGGCGGAGCGCTGACAACTTAATGTTCGGGGGGCTTTTCTCTTGGAGGTTTCACAGTGGATTCGCAGAAGCTGACGACCAAGAGCCAGGAGGCCCTGAGCGTCGCGATCCGCGAGGCCACGCGCGCGGGCAACCCGCAGGTGGAGACGGTCCAGGTGCTGCTGGCCCTGCTCGGCCAGGTCGAGGGCACCACCCGGCCGCTGCTGGAGGCCGTCGGCGTGGACCGCGCCGCGCTCGGCAAGGCGGTCGAGGCCGCCGCCGAGCGCCTGCCGTCGGCCAGCGGCTCGACGGTCTCGGCGCCCACCCTGGCCCGCAACACCCTCAACGCCCTGAACGCCGCCGGCGACGAGGCCCGCAAGCTCGACGACGAGTACGTCTCGACCGAGCACCTGCTGGTCGGCCTCGCGCTGGGCGAGGACGGCACGGCCGAGCTGCTGAAGAAGGCCGGGGCCACCCCGCAGGCGCTGCGCGAGGCGTTCACCAAGGTGCGCGGCTCCTCGCGGGTGACGTCGCAGGACCCGGAGGCCACCTACCAGGCCCTGGAGAAGTACGGCGTCGACCTGACCGCCTCGGCGCGCGACGGCAAGCTCGACCCGGTGATCGGCCGCGACGCCGAGATCCGCCGGGTGGTGCAGGTGCTCTCGCGCCGGACCAAGAACAACCCGGTGCTGATCGGCGAGCCCGGGGTCGGCAAGACCGCGGTGGTCGAGGGCCTGGCCCAGCGCATCATCGCCGGCGACGTGCCGGAGAGCCTGCGCGACAAGCGCCTGGTGTCCCTGGACCTGGGCGCGATGGTGGCCGGCGCGAAGTACCGCGGCGAGTTCGAGGAGCGCCTGAAGGCCGTCCTGGCCGACATCAAGGACTCCGACGGCCAGGTCATCACCTTCATCGACGAGCTGCACACGGTGGTCGGCGCCGGCGCGACCGGCGACTCGTCGATGGACGCCGGCAACATGCTCAAGCCCATGCTGGCCCGCGGCGAGCTGCGGATGGTCGGCGCGACCACGCTGGACGAGTACCGCGAGCGCATCGAGAAGGACGCCGCGCTGGAGCGCCGCTTCCAGCAGGTCCTGGTCGACGAGCCGACGGTCGAGGACACCATCGCGATCCTGCGCGGCCTCAAGGGCCGCTACGAGGCGCACCACAAGGTCGCCATCTCCGACACCGCGCTGGTCGCCGCGGCCACGCTCTCGCACCGCTACATCACCTCCCGCTTCCTGCCGGACAAGGCCATCGACCTGATCGACGAGGCCGCCTCCCGGCTGCGCATGGAGATCGACTCCCGTCCGGTGGAGATCGACGAGCTCCAGCGCATCGTGGACCGGATGAAGATGGAGGAGCTGGCGCTGGCCAAGGAGCACGACCCGGCCTCCCGCGACCGGCTGGCCCGGCTGCGCCTGGACCTGGCCGACCGGCAGGAGCAGCTCAACGCCCTGAACGTGCGCTGGGAGCAGGAGAAGGGCGGCCTGAACCGGGTCGGTGAGCTCAAGCAGCGGCTGGACGCGATGAAGTCGCAGGTCGAGCTGGCGCAGCGGTCCGGCGACTTCGAGACCGCCTCCCGGCTGCTCTACGCCGAGATCCCGGCGGTCGAGGCCGAACTGGCCACCGCCTCCACCTCGGTGGACGAGGCCGAGACGGCCGCGCCGATGGTCAAGGAGGAGGTCGGCCCGGACGACATCGCCGAGGTGGTCGGCGCCTGGACCGGGATCCCGGCCGGCCGGCTGCTGGAGGGCGAGACCGAGAAGCTGCTGCACATGGAGGAGCGGCTCGGCGAGCGGCTGATCGGCCAGGTCGAGGCGGTGGCCGCGGTCTCCGACGCGGTGCGGCGGGCCCGCGCCGGGGTCTCCGACCCGGACCGCCCGACCGGCTCGTTCCTGTTCCTCGGCCCCACCGGCGTCGGCAAGACCGAGCTGGCCAAGGCGCTGGCGGACTTCCTGTTCGACGACGAGCACGCCATGGTGCGCGTCGACATGTCGGAGTACTCCGAGAAGCACTCGGTGGCCCGGCTGGTCGGCGCCCCTCCCGGCTACGTCGGCTACGAGGAGGGCGGCCAGCTGACCGAGGCCGTGCGCCGCCGGCCGTACTCGGTGGTGCTGCTCGACGAGGTCGAGAAGGCGCATCCGGAGATCTTCGACGTGCTGCTGCAGGTCCTGGACGACGGCCGCCTCACCGACGGGCAGGGCCGGACCGTGGACTTCCGCAACACGATCCTGATCCTCACCTCCAACCTGGGCACCGCCGGCTTCGACCTGACGGTCGACGAGGCCCTGGACCCGGTGCAGGCCCGGCTGGACCGGCGCCAGCGGGTGGACAGCGCGGTGCGCGCGGCGTTCAAGCCGGAGTTCCTGAACCGGCTGGACGCGCAGGTGGTCTTCGACCCGCTGGGCACGACCGAGCTCGGCCGCATCGTCGGCATCCAGGTCGGCAAGCTGGCCAAGCGCCTGGCCGACCGCCGGCTGGGGCTGGAGGTCAGCCCGGGCGCGAGCGACTGGCTGGCGATCGCCGGCTACGAGCCGGCCTTCGGGGCCCGTCCGCTGCGCCGCCTGGTGCAGTCCGCGATCGGCGACCCGCTGGCCCGCAAGCTGCTGGCCGGCGAGATCCGGGACGGGGACACGGTGCGGGTGGACGTGGACGTCGAGAACGACGCGCTGGTCATCACCTCGCAGTCGCCGCAGTCGCCGCAGTCGCCCCAGTCGTAATGGAGATGATCGAAAGTCGGCGGTGCGTCTAGCGTGGTGTCCATGCCTGCCACTCTGCCGACCGTCACCGCCACCCGGTACGTGACCCCGCTCCGCGAGGGCGGTTCGCTGCCCGGACTGGTCGAGGCCTCGGACTTCGGGACGTACGTGGTGAAGTTCCGCTCGGCCGGCCAGGGTCGCAAGGCCCTGGTCGCCGAGGTGATCGCCGGGGAACTGGCGCGGGCCCTGAGCCTGCCGGTACCGGCGCTGGTCGGGATCGAGCTGGATCCGATCATCGGCGCCGCCGAGCCGGACCAGGAGATCCAGGAGCTCCTCAAGGGGAGCAAGGGTCTGAACCTCGGCATGGACTACCTGCCGGGGTCACTGGGATACGACCCCTTGGCGTTTCCCGTGGAGTCCGAACTCGCCAGCCGCATCGTGTGGTTCGACGCGCTGGTGCGCAACGTGGACCGATCCTGGCGGAACCCGAATCTGCTGCTGTGGCACCGCCAGCTCTACCTGATCGACCACGGTGCCTCGCTGATCTTCCACCACAACTGGCCCGGCGCGCAGAAGGGCGCCCTGGCTCCCTTCGACGCGGGCGACCATGTGCTCGCCTCCTATGCGAAGGACATGCCGGGTGCGGATGCGGCCCTCGCGCCGCTCGTCACGGAGGAGCTGCTGCGGTCCGTCGTGGCGGTCGTGCCGGACGAGTGGCTGGTCGACGAGCCCGGATTCGAGTCCGCCGACGCGGTGCGTGACGCGTACGTCAGCTATCTGCTGACCCGCGTCATCGGACCGCGCGAGTGGTTTCCACAGGTTGTGGATAGTTCCGCGCAGGAAGCCGCGCGGTCCGTACAGAACTCCGATCTCAAGGCGCGCCTTAAGGCGAAGCACCCGAACTGGATGCAGGGACGGGTGAAATGAGCGTTCAGCCCTACGAGTACTCGGTGCTGCGTGCTGTTCCCCGCGTCGAGCGCGGGGAGTACGTCAACGTCGGCGTCGTGCTCTACTGCCAGCAGCTCGACTTCCTGGGATGCGCCACGCAGGTGGACACGGTGCGGGTGCGCGCGCTGGATCCCACAGCGGACGTCGAGGGGATCGAGGCTCTGCTCGGCGCTGTCTCGAAGGTCTGTTGCGGCGGACCGGACTCCGGCCCCGCCGGCCAGGACGCGCTGGGCCGACGGTTCCGGTGGCTGATCGCGCCGCGTTCCACGGTGGTGCAGCCCGGTCCGGTGCACACCGGCCTCACCGCTGACCCTGCGGCCGCTCTGGACAGACTCGCCGGGTCAGTCCTCGGCTGACGCTTTGGCTGCCTTGGCTGCCTTGGCTGTCTCGCCCGGGTTGCCCGCCTGTGCGGCCGCGCCTCCCGGACCGGTCAGCCGCGACGACGCCTCGGCCCCGCGCTTCTCGATGTCCGCGATCATCTCGCGGTCCGCACGCGCGGTGGCCCGGGCGTTCGCCTTCTCCACGACCGCGGGCAGCATCCCGTGGATACGGCGCAGCTGGTTCACCCATGAGGGAACGCATATAACGCGGCTGCGCTTAGCGATTCCCTCAGTGACCGCCTCCCCGACCTTCTCCAGGGGATACACACGGGATGCTGGTCCCGGCGCGCTCTTACGGAACTTACCCAGGACCGGATGCGCGTCCGCGCTCGTCACCAGATCGGTCTTGATCCACGAGAAGTACGCGACGCCGACATCCACGCCGAGGTGCTTCACTTCGGCGCGCAGGCTGTCTCCGAACGCTTCGGCGCCGGCCTTGGACGCCGTATACGCGGCCAACGCAGGGGCATGGATGAGTGCTGCCGCGGAGGAGACCACGAGTACGTAGCCTTTGCGCTCGATGACGTGAGGCAGCGCCGTGCGTACCGTCCGCCAGACACCGAGCAGGTTGATCTCGATGGTGCGCTCGAACGCCGCCGGGTCGATGGAGCGGATGAAGCCGGTCGGCGCGACACCGGCGTTGGCCACCACCACGTCGATGCCGCCGTAGTGCGCGACGATGCCGTCGATCGCGGCGCCGAGCTGCTCCCAAGACGTCACGTCCGCGTCCCACGCTGTCGCGTCGGGACCGCAGGACTCCGCGGTCCTGCGGAGTTCCTCGGGCTCCAGCCCGATCAGCGCGACCTTCGCCCCGCGCCGCGCCAGCCGACGCGCCGCGTCCGCGCCGATCCCGCGCGCCGCGCCGGTGATGACCACGACCTTCCCGCTGACGCCGTGCGGTCCCCAGGTTCCCATGGCCGAACCCTACCGCCGGTAACTTACTGAACGGTAGGGGTCGCTCGAGTCAGCTGCCGACCTCCTGGCCGGCGGAGTTGAAGCACAGTGCCGGTGCCGGCGCCCAGGTCGACTTGCCGTACTGGCCGATTGCCTGGACCTGGATGCATGAGGTGCTTCCCGCCGGGAGCATGTAGGAAGAACCGGTGCCGTTGACCGTGACGTACTGATCGCCACCACCGTCGATGTTGTAGTGCAGGACATAGCTGGTCGCGCCGGGGTCCGCGTTCCAGGACGCGTCGACCGTGGCTTCGCCGAACCAGGCCGGAATGTACGCGCCGACGCCGGAGACCGGTCCCGGCGGGTTGTGTGCCGGCTGTTGCGGGGGTGGGGACGTGGTCTTGTGCGTCGTGGGGTGGCTGACCGGCTGCGATGCAGACGAGGAGGTCGGAGGGGTACTCGGGTTGTTCGGGCCGCCATCGTCGACCGTTACTGTGACCGGCACCGAGTTGCCCTGATCCGGAGTCGTGCCGCCGTTGCCCGGCTTCACCTGGCCGACCGGTGCGTTCGACGTCGAAGTCGGCTTGCCGCTTGCGGAAGGCTGTCCGCTGTCGCTGGAGGACCCGGGGGTGGACGGGAACGAGCCGGCGGCCGACTGGCTCCCGGACAGCGAACCACCCGTCTGCGGAGTACCAGTCGCCGACTTTCCCGTGCTGCCGCCGCTGCCCTCGACGACGGCGATGCCGGTCAGGATGACCGCGGCGGCCGCGGCGACGGAGATCACGGCGATCCGCTTGCCACCGCGTTTCGGTGCGAGGGCCACGGTCGGGGTGTCGGCTGACTCGCTCGCGGTGACCGGCAGTCCCACGCCGAGCGGCGGTTGCTGCCACGCGACTCCGGTGAGCGGCTGCCACCCGACCTCGCCGAACAGGTCGATGATCTGCTGCGGTGTGGGGCGGTTCTCGGCTTCCTTGGCCAGGCAGCCCTTGATGAGTTGACGCAGGACGTCGTCGTTCTCGGCGATTCCGCTGAGATCGGGCTCATTGTTGACCACGCGGTGCAGAATCGCCAGAGGCGCGCCGTCGCCGAACGCGAGTCGGCCGGTGGCGGCGAACACCAAGAGCGAACCCAGAGCGAACACATCAGAAGCGCTCTGGACAGAGCGTCCGTCAGCTTGCTCAGGGGACATATACGCGGGTGTGCCGAGAGTCTGACCGGTGTTGGTCAGCAGGGATGCATCCAGTGCGCGGGCCACGCCGAAGTCGATGACTTTGGGGCCGTCCGGACCGAGCAGTACGTTCGCCGGCTTGAGGTCGCGGTGTACGACCTCTGCGGCGTGAATGACTTGCAGCGCCTGTGCGATCGCCACCGCTAAAGCGCGAAGCCGCGCATCGTCGAACCCGCCGCCCTGATCGATCGCGTCCTGCAGCGTCGGGCCGGGGACGTATTCGGTGGCCAGCCACGGCCGTGCGCCCTCGGTCTCCGCGTTGTAGATCTCCGCGATACGTGGGGAGTGGATGCGTTCGGCGACCTGTAGCTCTCGCGAGAACCGCTTGCGGAACGCCGGGATCTCGGCCAGATCGGAGCGGACCATCTTGACCGCCGCCTGGCGGCCGTCGGCGTCGGTGCCGAGGAACACCCGGCCCATGGCACCCGATCCGAGCTGGGTGACGAGCAGATACGGCCCGACCCGATCGGTCGCCGCGGTCTCCACTCTATGTACATTGCCGTTCATATTCAACGTGCAGCCTCCCCTGTACGGCGTCCCGGCCATTATGGGGCAGCAGGTTGATCCGCCGTACCCCGGTCCTCAGCGCAGGCGGCGGTCGTTCAGAACGGGCAACGCGCTACGTGTCCGCGCGACCAGTGCCGGATCCACGTCCACCCGCAGAACCTCTTCACCGGTACCCGCTTCGGCCACGACATTCCCCCAGGGATCGACGACCACGGAACGGCCCCCCAGAGCGACCCCTCCGTTCGTCCCCACGCAGTTCGTGGCGAAGACGAACACCTGGTCCTCGATCGCGCGGGCCTTGAGCAACACCCGCCAGTGCTCGATCCGCTTCTCGGGCCACGCCGAGCAGACCACCAGGTGCTCCATGCCCTTGTCCAGGAGTCCGCGGAACAGCTCGGGGAAACGGATGTCATAACACGTAGCCAGTCCCAGCGTTCCCCACGGAGAGGGAACGGTGACGAGCTCTTCCCCGGCGCCCATGAGGGTTGCTTCGCCCTCGCTGAAGCCGAACCGGTGGATCTTGCGGTACTCGGCCTGCACACCGTCCGGGCCGCGGAAGACCGCGGTGTTGTAGAGAGTTCCGTCAGGCGCGCGCTCCACATAGGAACCGAAGTGCAGCCACATCTCCTGGCCCGGACCTTCTTGCGTCCGGACCTTCTCCAGAGCGGCGATCGGCCGGCTGTCGGCGATCGGTTCGGCGTGGCCGGTCCAGTTCTTGTAGTCGAAGCCGCCCGCGACCCAGAGCTCGGGCAGGATCACCAGCTCCGCCCCGGTCTCCCGCTCGGCCTCGACCAGCTTCACCACACGGTTCCAGCGGTCCTCGGGCGCTTCCGCGTCGTCGACGACAAGCTGCATGAGGGATACGCGCATACTGCCGATCGTGCCAGAGGGGCACCGGTTCTGAGAACCGGTGCCCCTCTGTGTGAGACCACAACCCGCGTGAGACCGCTGTAGGGATCCCCGGCAGGGATCCCTCAGGCAATCAGCTCCAGGCAATCAGCTCCAGGCGATCAGCTCCAGGCCAGCGCGGTCAGCGGATCGGCCAGCACCGCGCCGACGTCCCGCAGCACCTTCGAGCCCAGCTCGCCGTCGACCAGGCGGTGGTCGAAGGACAGCGCCAGCGTGGTCACCTGGCGCGGCTTCATCTTGCCCTTGTGCATCCACGGCTGCTCCCGCACCGCGCCGAACGCCAGGATCGACGCCTCGCCCGGATTCAGGATCGGGGTGCCGGTGTCCACGCCGAACACGCCGACGTTGGTGATCGTCGCCGTGGCGCCGCTCATGTCGGCCAGCGAGGTCTTGCCCTCGCGCGCCACGTCGGTGAGCCTGTTGAGCGCCCGGCCCAACTCCACCAGCGGCAGCAGGTCCGCGCCCTTGACGTTCGGCACCAGCAGCCCGCGCGGCGTGGCCGCCGCGATGCCCAGGGTGACGTGGTCGAAGTAGACGATCTCGCCGTTTGCCTCGTCCCAGCGCGCGTTGATCTCCGGGTTCCGCGCCATCGCCACCAGGAACGCCTTGGCGACCAGCAGCAGCGGCGACACCCGCACGCCCTTGAAGTCCGGCATCTCCTTCAGCCGCTGCACGAACTTCATGGTCGGGGTGACGTCGACCGTCAGGAACTCGGTGACGTGCGGCGCGGTGAACGCCGACTGCACCATCGCCGCGGCGGTCGCCTTGCGCACGCCCTTGATCGGGACGCGGCGCTCGCCGTTGACGAAGGGTACGGCGGCGGCCGGGGCGACTTCGCCGCCCGCGGCTGGCGCGGTCTGCGTCCCGGAGATGGCCGCGTGCACGTCGTCCCGGGTCACCGTGCCGTTGATCCCGGTCGGGACCACCAGCGCCAGGTCGATGCCCAGGTCCTTGGCGAGCTTGCGGACCGGCGGCTTGGCCAGCGGCTTGGCGCCGATCGGCGCGGCCGGAGCGCCCGCAGCTGTGACCCGCACTGCCGCAGCGGCCTGCTCCGGAGCCGTGGACTGGCCGTAGTACGCCGGGGCCGGGATGTCGTCGGCGACCGGCTCCTCGCGGACCGTGGCGCCCATGACGTCGGCCACGGACGGCGCCGCGCCTGAGGCCTTGCGCGGACGACGGCTGGAAGCGCCCTGCTTCACGCCGTAGCCGACCAGGACCGGCTCGCGCTTGTCGTCGCTCTTGCCCGAGCCGCCTGTGCCGCCCGTGCCGCCCGAGGCTGCCGGCGCGGCCTTGGCCTCGGCGGTGGCCGCGACGCCGGCGGTCATGTCGTCCCCGCCGCCGGCCGCCGGGGCGCTCGGCGTGCTCGGGTCGATGTCGATCCCGATGATCGGGGTGCCGACGTCGACCGTCCGCCCCTCGTCCACCAGCAGCTCGACGACCTTGCCGGCCCACGGCGAGGGCAGCTCGACGGCGGCCTTCGCGGTCTCGATCTCGACCAGGATCTGGTTGACCGTGACCAGGTCGCCGACCTTGACCGACCAGGCCAGGATCTCCGCCTCGGTCAGGCCCTCGCCGACGTCCGGGAGGTTGAATCTCTTGATCTCACCCATGTGTGCTCCCAGATCCCTTAGAACGCGAACGCGCGGTCGACGGCGTCCAGCACTCGGTCCAGGTCCGGCAGGAACTCCTCCTCGACCCGCGACGGCGGGTAGGGGGTGTGCGGGGCGCCGACGCGCAGGACCGGCGCCTCCAGGGAGTAGAAGCACTTCTCGGTGACCTTCGCGGCCACCTCCGCGCCCATCCCCATGAACACCGAGGCCTCGTGCACGGTGATCAGGCGGCCGGTCTTGCGGACCGAGGCGTAGACCGGCTCCAGGTCGAGCGGGGACAGCGTGCGCAGGTCGATGACCTCCAGCGAGCGCCCCTCCTCCGCGGCCGCCGCGGCGGCCTCCAGGCAGGTCTTCACCATCGGGCCGTAGGCGACCAGCGTCGCGTCCGTGCCGGGGCGCACCACGCGGGAGGCGTAGAGCGGGTACGGCGTGGCCGTCGGGTCCAGCTCGGCCTTGTCCCAGTACCGGCGCTTGGGCTCGAAGAACACCACCGGGTCGTCGGAGGCGATGGCCTGCTGGATCATCCAGTAGGCGTCGACCGGGTTGGACGTGGCGACCACGCGCAGGCCGGCGGTGATGGCGAAGTACGCCTCGGGGGACTCCGAGTGGTGCTCGACCGCGCCGATGCCGCCGCCGAACGGGATGCGGATCACGATCGGCATGCTGACCTTGCCCAGCGCCCGGGCCCGCATCTTGGCGACCTGGGTGACGATCTGGTCGAAGGCCGGGTAGACGAACCCGTCGAACTGGATCTCCACCACCGGCCGGTAGCCGGACAGGGCCAGGCCGACCGCGGTGCCCACGATGCCGGACTCGGCCAGCGGGGTGTCGATGACCCGCGCGTCGCCGAAGTCCTTCTGCAGGCCGTCGGTGACGCGGAAGACGCCGCCGAGCTTGCCGATGTCCTCGCCCATGAGCAGGACCTTCGGGTCGTCCTCCAGGGCCCTGCGCAGGCCGAGGTTGAGGCCCTTGCCGAGACTGATCTGCTGTGTCTTGGAAGTCGACTCTGACATGTCAGTGAGCACCCTCGAAAGATTCCCAGTAGGCCCCGTACTCTGCGCGCTCCTCGTCCATCAGGGGGTGCGGCTCGGCGTAGACGTGGTCGAAGATCGAGACCGGCTTCGGGTCCGGCATGGCCAGGCAGCGCGCGCGGATGTCGGCGGCGACGGTGTCCGCCTCGGCGTCGATCTCCTTGAAGAACGCCTCGTCGGCGTGCTTGTTCTTCTCCAGGAAGGCGTGCATGCGCAGGATCGGGTCCTTCGCCTTCCACTCCTCCAGCTCGTCGGAGTTGCGGTAGCGCGTCGGGTCGTCGGACGTGGTGTGCGCGCCCATGCGGTAGGTGAAGGCCTCGACCAGCGTCGGGCCGCCGCCGCTGCGGGCGTGCTCCAGGGCGGCCCTGGTGACCGCCAGGCAGGCCAGGACGTCGTTGCCGTCGACCCGGACGCCGGGGAAGCCGAAGCCGGCGGCGCGCTGGTACAGCGGGACGCGGAACTGGCGCTCGTTGGGCTCGGAGATGGCCCACTGGTTGTTCTGGCAGAAGAACACCACCGGCGCGTTGTTCACGCTGGCGAAGACGAACGCCTCGTTGACGTCGCCCTGGGAGGACGCACCGTCGCCGAAGTACGCGATCACCGCCGCCTCGCGGCCGTCGCGCTGCATGCCCATGGCGTAGCCGGTGGCGTGCAGCGTCTGGGAGCCGATCACGATCGTGTAGAGGTGGAAGTTCTTCTCGTTCGGGTCCCAGCCGCCGTTGTTCACGCCGCGGAACATCCCGAGCAGGTTCACCGGGTCCACGTCGCGGCACCACGCCACGCCGTGCTCGCGGTAGGTGGGGAAGGCGTAGTCCTCGGCGGTCTGCGCGCGGCCGGAACCGACCTGCGCGGCCTCCTGGCCCAGCAGCGGGGCCCACAGCCCCAGCTCGCCCTGGCGCTGCAGCGCCGTGCCTTCGGCATCGATGCGGCGGACCAGGACCATGTCCCGGTACAGGCCGCGGTACTCCTCGGGCGTCAGGTCGATCGAGTAATCGGGGTGCTCGACCAGATCCCCTTCGGGCGTCAGCAGCTGCACGAGGTCGGGGTTCGTGGCCCCGGCCTTCTTTTTAGCAGCGGTCTTGCCACCCGCGCCCTTGCGTGAGGTCACCACTACATGTCTCCTCTACACGTATCTCAAACGGACGTACGGCGGGGTCGCCGCCGCGGTCAGCGAGGTGCGACGCCGGCCGCGGAGTTCGTGGTCGGGGTGTGACGTGGATCCCCCTCGGCCGTGCAGAGGCCACGTTACAGGGCGGAATGCGTGCGCGACGCCCCGCACCAAAGACGCGAAAGCTCCTGAGTATGGCTATGTTGTCGGTGTGCACTCTGATGCTGCCATCTCGGGCATAACGGACCCGATCCGTGTCTTCCTGCTGGACGACCACGAGTTGGTGCGGCGCGGTGTGGGCGAACTGCTGAGCGCCGAACCCGATATCGAGGTGGTCGCTCAGGCCGGCAGTGTGGCGCAGGCTCTGGCTGCGGCCGAGGCTGCCTGGCCGGACGTCGCCTTGCTGGACGTGCGGCTTCCCGACGGATCGGGCATCGAGGTCTGCCGCGAGCTGAAGTCGCGGATGCCGGATCTGGGCTGTCTGATGCTGACGTCGTTCTCGGATGACGACGCGTTGTTCGGCGCCATCATGGCGGGCGCTGCGGGCTACGTTCTGAAGGACATCCGGGGCTCCGCACTCGTCGACGCGGTCCGGACGGTGGCGCGCGGGGGCTCGTTGCTCGACCCGACCGCCACGGAGCACCTTCTGAGCCGGCTGCGGGTCGGGATCGTGCCGGGCGAGGCGGACCGGGAGGACGCGGCGAGCAAACTGGCGTCGCTCACGGTGTCCGAGAAGCGGATCCTGGAGCTGATCGCCGAGGGCCTCACCAACCGGCAGATCGGCGAGCGGCTGAGCCTGGCCGAGAAGACCGTGAAGAACTACATCACCGGGATCCTGGCGAAACTGGCCATGCAGCGGCGTACGCAGGCTGCTGCGTTCGCCGTGCGGCATCTCCCTGGGCGTTCGCGCTAAGAGCTCCGCGCTTATAGCGCGCTCTCGCATAGCGGTTCCCCTACTGCGCGGCGTCCTTAAGCATTCCTCGAAACAGCTGCAGGAGACCGGTGCGGATCTCCTCGCGCGTCAGGGCGGCGCGGTTGCCGGCTCCGGCGACCGAATCGAACAGGACCCCTTCGCTGAAGGCGATGAACGTGCGGCCGTCGCGGTCCGGGTCGGCGGAGCCGAGAGCCGCCATGAGGCCACGCGCCGGCTCGCGGAAAGCCACACCCGCCTCGTCGTAGATCGCGCGCAGTTCCGGCCGTCGCGTCGCCTCCAGCGCGAGCTCGAAACGGGCCAGTGACGGGGCCCGGCGGAGCGTGAGGGTGTCGTGCAGTTGGGTGGCCACCAGGTCGGCGGCGATCTCCGGGGTCGGATTCTCCACCGCCAGCACGCCTTCGGGGTTCGCCGCGTCCTCGAAGACCTCGGCCTCCAGACGGCACAGCCGGGCGAACGTCGTCTCCAGCAGGGCGCCGCGGGTCCGGGCGTGGTTGGAGGTGGACCCGGGCGGCAGGCCGGCGGCCTCGTCGACCGCGCGGTGGGTGAGCCCGCGCAGCCCCCGCTCGGCGAGCAGGGCGATCGCGGTGTCTCCGATGAGGTCCGGACGGGAGGTCATGGTCCGAGACCTTAGCAGTTGACGACTACGGCTGTAGTGGCGTAGAACTACATCCGTAGTTGGAACTACGGATGTAGTGAGGAGCGGTCATGAAGGCGATCGTGGTGGGGGCGGGATTCGGGGGACTCACGGCCGCGGCGGGGCTGTTCCAGCGCGGGTGGGACGTGACGGTCGTCGAGCGGGCGCCGGAGCTGCGGCCGGTGGGCTCGGGCCTGGCTGTTGCGCCGAACGGGTTGCGGGCGCTGGACACGCTGGGAGCCGGCGACGCGGTGCGGAAGCTGGCGGCGTTCCAGGGGGACGCCGCGGTGACCCGCTCCGACGGCCGGGTGATTGCCCGCACCGCGAGCAAGGCCATCATCCGGCGGTTCGGGGACGCGGTGATCCCGGCGACCCGGTCCTCGGTGATGGACGTGATCTCCGGGCTGCTGCCTGCGGATACGTTCCGGTTGGGCGTCGAGGCCAAGGGGGTCGAGGCGGGCGGCGCTTCCCGGCGGCCGCGTCTGCTGACAGACTCCGGGCCGCTGGAAGCGGATCTGATCGTGGCCGCGGACGGAGTGAACTCGGTTCTTCGCAAGGCTCTGTTTCCGGAGCACCCCGGTGCCGTCTACAGCGGCACCACCGCGTGGCGCCTTCTCGTTCCCACGCCCAAGGGCGACTTTCTGCCCGGCGAGGTGTGGGGCGGCAGCCAGGTCTTCGGGATCACGCCCCTGGCCGACGGCCGGACGTATGCCTATGCCGCTGACTACGCCGAACCCGGCATCACTTATCCGGACGAGAGAGCTGAGCTGCTAAGGCGTTTCGGCGCCTGGCACTTCCCGGTCCCCCAACTCATCTCCGCAGCGGATCCCGAGACCGTTCTGCACAACGACATCTACGAGATCGCCCAACCGTTGTCCGCGTACCACCGCGGTGCGGTCGCGATCCTCGGCGACGCGGCGCACGCCATGACGCCGCACCTGGGGCAGGGAGCGAATCAGGCCATGGAGGACGGCGTTACCTTGGCGGCGCTTGTGGGGCCGTCTCAGAGCTCTACAGAGGTCGTCACTGCGCTCGCGCAATACACCGCTCTGCGCGCCCCCAGAGGGGCGGACATGGTGCGCCGGTCGCATCGGATGGGTGCTCTGACCCAGAGCACGTCGCGGCCCAAGGAAGCGTTGCGGAACCTGGGGATGCGACTCGCCGGGCGGCTCGTGCCGGATCTGGCGCTTCGGGCGATGGATCCGGTGGTCGCATGGCAGCCGCCTCAGTGACCGTAGGCTAGGCCGCATGACCAAGAAAGCGTCGCCTCCCGTCCTGACTCGCTACGGCTTCCTGGGCCCGGCGGGGACGTTTACCGAGGCGGCGCTTCTTCGCGTTCCCGGGGCCCGGGAGGCGGAGCGGGTTCCGTACGAGTCCGTCCCGGCCGCGCTGGACGCGGTACGGCGCGGCGAGGTGGCGGGCGCGGTCGTCGCGTTCGAGAACTCGGTGGAGGGCGCGGTCCCGGCGACCCTCGACGACCTGTCCACCGAGGAACCGCCGCTGCACATCGTGCGGGAGATCCTGCTGCCGGTGGAGTTCGCGCTCATGGGGCGGCCCGACACGGCGCTCGCCGACATCAAGACGGTGTCGAGCCATCCGCACGCCTATCCGCAGTGCCGCCGCTGGCTGGCCGAGAACCTGCCGGACGCGCGCTGGGTCGCGGCGTCGTCCAACGCGGACGCGGCGCGGCTGGTCTCCGAAGGCGTGCACGACGCCGCCCTGGCGGGATCCTTCGCGGCGCCGTTCTACCGGCTCACGCTGCTCGCGGAGAACATCCACGATGTGGAAGGGGCGGTCACCCGCTTCGTGATGGTGGTGCCGCCCGGCGCGCCGCCGGCCCGGACCGGTGCGGACAAGACATCCCTCGCGGTGGTGCTGAGGGACAACCACCCCGGCGCGCTCCTTGAGATCCTTGAGGAGTTCGCGGTCCGGGGCGTGGACCTGATGCGGATCGAGTCGCGGCCCACGCGGTCGAAGCTGGGGACCTACTGGTTCTCCATCGACTGCGAGGGGCACCTCGACGACGCGCGGGTCGGGGAAGTGCTCACCGGCCTGCGGCGGGTCGCCGCCGAAGTCCGGTACCTCGGCAGCTACCCGCGCGCGGACGGCCTCGCCGCCGAGGTCCGCAGGGGGACCTCCGACGAGGACTTCCGCGAGGCCGCCGAGTGGTTGGCCGGCCTCAGGAACCGATGAGCGAGTTCAGCAGGGCCTCCCGCTCGGAGATCGCCGTGTAGAGCTGCTCGGAGATGGAGCGCAGCGCGGTCAGCGAGTCGTACTGGTAGGCCGCGAGCACGTCCGCCATGGGGTTCTCCATCAGCGTCTGCCGCTCCAGCGCCAGCTCCGCCTGCTTCGCGCGCAGCCAGATCAGCCGGCCGCGCAGCCACAGTTCGCGCTGCGGGTTGTCCTTCGCCGGGCCCGAGGACGTCAGCGACCACTCCTCACTGAGCTTCTGGAGCCCGGGCAGGTCGTCCTTCTCGTAGGCGGCGTTCACGCGGGTGATGAAGGCGTGCCGGCGCGCGATCTCCGTCGGGTTCTGGACGAGGTCCGGGTGGGACCGGCGGGCCAGTTCCCGGTAGAGGCGCTGTGCGGTCTTGCTGGGCCGCACCGGCGTGTCGGGGTCCGGCTTGGGTGCCGCGGGCTCCTCGCGGGGCCTGCGCGGCGTCTCGGACTGCTCTGAGCCTTCCTCCTCGTCGTCGAGCAGGCCGGCGTTCGCGGCGGCGAACAACATCGGGTCTTCGCCGTCCACGCGGGCCCGGGCCTCCACCGCACGGCGGATGGCTTCGGGGTCGCCGGTCATGGCGGCTTCGGTCTCGGCGGTGAGCGCGTCCAGTTCGTCCAGCCGGCCGTACAACGGGCCCAGCTGGATCTGGTGCAGCCGGGTGAACTGGTCCAACTCGGCACGCAGCGACTCGACGGCCACCTGCGTGTCGAGCAGGGCCGTCTCGGCCACCACGACGGCGTCTTCCAGATTCTGGAACAACGGCTCACTCATTGCCTGGGCAGTCTCCACGGTTGGTCCTCACAGATGTACTCAGGGCACTGCGGCAGAGAGGGTACAGGAGCGACAAGGGGTGACGGCTCCGTCTTCGGGCGTACTGTGGTGCGCAGGATGATCGACCTTAACGCAGATCTGGGCGAAGGCTTCGGCCGTTGGCGGCTCGGAGACGATGACGCCCTGCTGGAGCTGGTCACCAGCGCCAACGTCGCCTGCGGCTTCCACGCCGGCGATCCCTCCACCATGCGCCGGGTCTGTGCGGCGGCCATCGGCCGCGGTGTACGGGTCGGTGCCCAGGTCGGCTACCGTGACCTGGCCGGCTTCGGCCGCCGCGACATCGAGTACGACCCCCACGAGCTGGCTGACGATGTGCTCTTTCAGATCGGTGCCCTGGACGCCTTCGCCAGAGCAGCCGGCGACCGGGTGCGCTACGTGAAGCCGCACGGGGCCCTGTACAACCGTATCGTGCACGACGCGGTCCAAGCCGAGGCGGTCGTCCGCGCGGTGGTGGCATTCTCCTCCGCCTACGACGTCCAGATCCCGGTCCTGGGCCTTCCCGGCTCAGTATTCCTTGAACTGGCAACCACCGCAGGCCTTCCGACCGTAGCGGAAGCCTTCACCGACCGCGCCTACACGGCCCAGGGAACCCTGGTCCCCCGCTCGACCCCGGGCTCAGTCCTGACGGAGCCCGACGAAGTCGCGGGCCGCGCGGTGGAAATGGCCGTGTCCGGCACGGTCGTGGCGATCGACGGAACGATGGTGAACGTCGCGGCGCGATCGCTGTGCGTGCACGGGGATTCGCCGTCCGCGGTCGCCCTGGCATCCGCGGTACGCGACGGACTACGGTCGGTGGGCGTCGAGGTCGGCGCGTTCACGTGAGCACGGCGGGCTGTTGAGGCGTGGCGGACGACTTGCCACGCACAAGATCGATTATCTGCATACGAGGACTGAGTTCGCTCCTGCCCTGGTGGCTTTGGTGGTAGGTCTTGTTCAGCCGACCATCCGGCGACGGGGGGATATCCCGTGACCGGGCCGGGATCCGCATCCGGATGGTCGGCGGCTGGTGTTGACGCGAGGTGTCAGGTCGCCGTGCCGGACTGGCCGCGTGGCGGGTTCATGTATGCGCCGAGTGTGGCCCGGGCCAGTGAGGATTGTGCGCGGGAGAGAAAGCGCGAGCCGGGGCTGGAGCCGGGCTCAGAATCCTTCTCGGAGTCGCCATCGGGTTTGGGCTTGGGCTGGGGGTTCGAGTCGGTTCGCTGGCGTGGGACGCGCGGTTGGATCTGCGGCCGATCCGGATTCGGCATGGCGATGGCGACGGGCACTACGAAAGCCGACACCTTCGCCGGGCCGGGATCGATCGTTGTTGGGATGGCGATTGCGGCTGGCGGGGCCGGGTTCGCACCAGTGGGCGGTGTCGCAGCGGTGGACGTGGCTGGCGCGGCGGTAGGCGCGGCCGGGTTCGCACCGATGGGTGCTACGAAAGCCGGTTTGTTTGCCAGGCCGGTGTCGGTGGGCGGTTTCGCAGTGGTGGATATGGCTGGCGCGGCGGAGTCTGCCGTGGTGTCGGCAGTGGTCCGGCCCGAGATGCTTGGCGCTGCGGAAGATTGGGCGGCTGGCCGGGCTTCCGGAGATGGCGCGGCAGAGGCGGGCGTGGTTTCGGCGGCACGGTGCCGCGGGGCGCTTGGCGCTGTGGTCTCTGTTGAGCGGGTATCAGGCGCGGGCACTTCCGCTGTCGCCGCGGTGTCGGCGTTTGTGTCGGAGCTCGGCGCAGCGTTTGTGTTCAAGCTGGCGGTGTCATTCGGGAGGCTTGGCTCAGTGGCGTCCGTAGGGCCAGCGTTAGGCGCCAGCCTTTCCGTCGGCGCCGAGGTAGCGACGGCGGCGCTGTCCTCCTCGACGATGCTGAGCAGCAGCTCCGGCGTCGGTCGCAGGGTGTCGGGGTGGATCCAGCCCTGCTTGACGGCTTCCTGCTGGCAGCCGGTGCGGGAGCGGCCGTGGGCCAGGGAGATGGTCTTCCAGCTCTCGCCGGCGCGGACGCGGCGGAGGAGGTCTGTGCGCTCCTCGTCGGTCCAGCGGGTGCCGTGTTTGGGCCACTGGGCCTTGCGGCGGGCGGTTTCGGGGTTGGGTTGTTTGGCGAACCAGGTGATGGAGCGGAGTTGGCCCTGGGCGGCCACGTAGACGACGTCGCCTTGGTGGTGGAAGACGAGTTGGTCGTCGTGGAACTCGACGCCGTCGGCGGGGATCATCAGTTGGGCGCCCGGGGTGGTGTCGGGGGCGGCTATGAGTTCCGCGCGGAGCCAGGGTTGGGTGTAGGTGGTCATTGTTCCCCCTCTGTGGTGGTTTGGAGCTTGTTTCACCAGGGTGACAGAGGGGTCTGACAGGTTATAGGGCGTTTCGGGTGATGCGGGATAAGACGTCTTATATTACCGCTCGTGCTTCTGGCGCTTCTTGGCGCGGGTGCGGGTCAGCAGGAGGCTGGTCAGCATGCCGGCGAGGAAGGTGCCCGCCAGGGTCAGCCACATGGGGCTGGTCACCGTCGCCACCCAGAAGGTGATGCTGGCCTTGTGGGTGTTGGCCAGGATGAACCAGATCGCCACCACGGCGATGACGATGCCGCCGATCATGCGGGAGCGCTGGGCTTTGTCGGCCGCGGTGCGCGGAGCTTGCGGGGCCGGTGGGGGCTGCGGCGCTTCGGTCGTCATGTCCGGGCCTCTTACCGGGGCCGGGGTTCGGGAACCGTGCGTTGCCCCGAACAGGGGACAGGGGACTGTCGCGGGGACCGTCAGCGGCCGTTGAGGGAGAAGACCACTGAGCCGAAGGCCACCTCGTCGCCGGGGTGGACGGCGGTGGGCGCCGTGATGCGCCAGCCGTTGACCCGGGTGCCGTTGGTGGAGTCCAGGTCGACCAGGAACCAGCCGGCCGGGGAGCGGCGGAACTCGGCGTGGTAGCGGGACACCGTGGTGTCGAACAGCTGGAGGTCGCACTCGGGCATGCGGCCGATGCGCAGGATGCCCTGGGGTCCGCCGCCGGGCAGGGACAGGCGCGGCAGGGAGGGGCCGCGCCAGGCCGCCTTGACCTTGAAGCGGAAGTGCGCGACGGCCGACACCGCGTTCACCACGCGCTGGCCGAAGCCCGGCTCCTCGGCCGGGATCGGCAGGTCGGAGACGAGCTGGGTCAGCTCGGTGTGCGACCGCACCGCCAGGGCCCGGTCGATGCGCCGGGCGAACGTGTCGCCGGACAGCCGGCCGGCCTCGGCGCCGGCGGCCAGAGCCTCGATGGCGTCGTCGCGCTCGGCATCAGACGGCCGATGGTCCGGTGGCTGCCACGCCCCGTTCCCGAACGAAGGACCTCCCATGGAGCGATTGTCCAATGTCGGCGGATCGGGTGTCCAGCAAGACCGCGGGGGTGCTCGAACCCTGTGTCACCCCCGGGGGTCCGCCACCTGCCCGAAGAACAGGATCTGGCCCGTCACGGTGTCCCGGATGAGGAAGAGGAAAGGCCGGTCGACATGCATTTCCGTGGTCTGGACCGGAGCCGCGGCGGCGCCGGCCACCACCGTGACGCCCGAGGCCGCGGCCGCGGTGGTGCCGTCCTCGTCCACGGCGACATGGGTCTTCTGCACGACCACGCCGACGTGGAGTGGCTCGGCCTTGGCCGGGATGCCGCTGAGGTCCGCCGCGTTCGGGTCGAACACCGAGGTCATGCCGAGGCTCTTCAACGCCGATCCCAGCTCACGGCTGGTGTCGAAGCTGAACTTCGGAAGTTGCAGGTCCACCGGCGCCGGTGCGGCCGCACCGGTCATCGCGGTCAGCTCGTCGGCAGTGAGCGACTTGCGGAAGCTGTCGAAGGAGCCGGCGGCCGGGAGCAGGATGCCCATCGCCAGGTGGTTCTGCTCATACGGCAGCTCCGCGTACTGCCATCCGCTGCCTTGCGCGTACGCGTAGCTGGTCTCGTTGCTCATCATCGAGACGTTCGCGGTGGTGCCGTTCACCAGGGTGAATGGTCTGTCTGCGGTCTCGCTCTTCTTGAAGGTATCGGCCCACTTCGCCTTGAGGTACAGGGCATCGGTGAGCGCGAGCCGAGTGTCTGCGGACATGGACCCGGGGCCGAAGAGATCCTTGATGAGTCCGTTCGTCTGATCCTCGACCGTCTTGTTGATCGTCTGGCGCGCGGCATCGGGATCGGTGAAGTCGGTCTCGCGGATGCCGGCGTCGAAGGCCGAGGCCAGCGCCTGTAGGTACGACGGCTGAATCGCGTATCCCTGCTGCGTCCACACGGTGTCGTACTGCTGGAGCTCCGCCTTGTCGGTGAGCTCGCGCTGCACGGTCGCCGAGTCCAGGGCGCCGAGAGCGTTCGCGAACTGGTCGGCGGACATGGTGGTGTGCATGGTCTTGGCCATCTGGGCCTCGGTCTGCCCCTTGGCGCCGGGCAACAGCATCGTCAGCACGCCGGCCAGGCTGGTCGGCGAGATCATGACGTTCCCCTCGCCGTCGGCGACGGAGTGGAAGACGTCAATGCCGAAGGCGTTCACACTGGCCGAGGCGGCGCTCAGGTCGCCCTGCCCGACGGTCGCTCGTGCGGCGTCCGTGCGCACCAGCGAGGCGTTTCCCTTTCCCTGCGCGGCGCCGCCGGAGGACGAGCACGCCGTCAGAGCGGCGAGGGACGCGGCGGCGATCGCGGCTATCTGCTTGCGTGGCATGCGGATTGGACGCAGGCCGGGCCGGTTCGGTTTCGTCCCGGTGGGGGTGACCGTGTCCGGAGTCGATCGTTGAAACGTTCATGAACGCGATGACCGTGCCCCCGATGGCTCCCCCGGCGATGCCCCAGAACCAGGATCAGGAAGTATCCGAGGAAGTCGTTGACATTCCGCAGCAGTCGGACGCCGGACAGTCGGCGCGGAGCGCTGAGGAGGTGCCCGCGGATGTCGCCGCCGGATCGGATCCCGAGGCGGAGTCCGAAACGGATCCCGACACGGAGCCGGCCGGCGAGGTCGGCGATGTCGTCGAGGACAAGGGCGAGAAGGAAGAGAAAGAGGACAAGGACGAGAAGAAGGCGGCGGCCAAGCCGAAGCGCAAGAGCGCCCCGCGCAAGGCCGCCGGCGCCTCCAAGTCCCTGGTCGTCCTCAAGGAGGGCCGGGTCCAGTACGCCGACGCCGACGCGGTCGTCGTGGTGGACCTCGACGAGGCCGCCTCCCCCGACACCGACGTGCACGACGTCCTGGACCGCCTCACCGAGCTGCGGGAGGCGGCCGAGTCGCCGGCCAAGGCCGACGCGGTCAGGGCCCTGACGGACCTGATCCAGGAGAAGGCTCTCGGCTAGCGGATCACGCCTCGGCGGACGGCTGCCACAGCGGCTCGTCGACCGTGAAGCCCACCGGCTCGCCCCAGCCGTTCCGGTACGCGACCTCGTGTGCGGGACGGCGCGGGGCGACGCCCCAGCGGCCGGTCGGGTAGCCGAAGGACACGCAGCAGGACTGGGTCCACTTCTCCTCGGCCGGCACGCCGAGGATCTCCTTGACCTCGGCGTCATGGAAGCCGCCGAGGATCGAGGTGAGGGCGCTGCCCACACCCTGGGCCCGCGCGGCCAGCTGGGCGTTCCAGACCGCCGGGAAGATCGAGCCGCCGGTGCGGTCGCGCTGGACGAAGGCGAACAGGAACAGCGGGACCTCCTCGAAGTGGTCGCCGAGCCACTTCGAGGACTTCGTGACCTTCGCCGCCTGCCGGGACTCCGGGCTGTCCGGGTCGGCGGCGACGGCGGCCAGCAGCGGGGCGTAGACGGTCTTGTAGAGCTGGTCCAGGGCGTCGCGGTAGAGCGGGCCGATCTGGTTCTTCTTCTCCTGGTCGTCCAGGAGCAGGAACCGCCAGTTCTGCCCGTTGCCCCCGGAGGGTGCGCGGATCGCGGCGTCCAGGATGCGGGCCTGGACGGACTCCGGGATCGGGTCGGGCTTGACCCGGCGCATCGCCCGGGTGGTGTAGAGCGCTTCGTAAATGTCCATGGTGATCCGCAGGGTAGATTTCTTCCCTGAGTGGGGCAAGGGTGGCGTTACTCACAGCGTCACCCCTGGCGCAGCGCGTAGCTCAGCCGGGCCGCGACGGCGGCTCGGGCCAGCCGGGCGGCGGTCGCGTTGTCCACAGCCAGGAACACCAGACCGCCGTCGTCCGGGGCGGAACGGGTGAGCGAACCGGGGTCCGCGGAGTGCGCGATCTCGAGCACTGAGACGTCGGCCGCGACCACCGTCTCACCCCGTGGCGGGTCCGTACCCGGGCCCGGGACGGCGCCGGCGACCGCGTCGGGCGGACCCGGCGGTCCGCCCGGTCCGGCGTCCCGGGCGGCCAGCACGTCGATCCGGTCCCCGGGTCGCAGGTACCCGGTGCTGCCCGCGTCGGCGAACCGCACCGGGACCGCGACCAGGCCGCTCATCAGGGAATCCGCGGTGAACCGGGGCGGTCGGCGGGGCGGTGGCGCGGAGTGCTCGGCGGTCAGCAGGGCCATCGAGACCCCGGCGAAACCGGCGGCCCCGAGGACGCGCAGCCGTCGGGTACGGGACGTGTGCCGCCGGCCGGACATCCGGGCGACGAGCTTCGGGCGGGCGGTGGTGGTGCTCGGCATGGCTCCCCCTGGCGTAGTCAGGACGCTTCGGGGAGTAATGATCCAAGCGGGCCGTCGAGGCTGTCCACCGGTCGCGGGCCAGCCTGTGGACAACTGGCTTGGATCTGTGGATAACCCGGTGGAAAACCGGGGTGCGTCAGCTCTTTGTGGACGACGACGAGCCCGAGCTTGACGACGAGGAGGACGACGTGCCCGAGGACGAGGACGACGACCCGCTCTTCGCCGAGCCGCCCGATCCCGAGCCGCTTGAGCCGCTCGAGCTGCCGGAGTTGCCCGAGCTGCTCGAATCGCCGGATCCGCTCGAACCCGAGCCCGAGGACCCCGACGAGCCGTTCGACGCCGGCGGCGTGGACGAGCTCGACGCGGACCGGCTGTCGGTGCGGTAGAAGCCGCTGCCCTTGAACACGATGCCCACGGCGGAGAACACCTTGCGCAGTTCGCCCTGGCAGTTCGGGCAGACGGTCAGCGCGTCGTCCGTGAACTTCTGCACGACCTCCAGCGCTTCACCGCAGTCCTTGCACTGGTACTGGTAAGTCGGCACGGGGAGACTCCTTCATCGACCTGGCACTCTGGCCGCCAGACTGCCAATTCTGCGGGATCGGCGCGCGGCCTGTCCAATGCGGTGGGGCAGCACTGTGACACACCTCACCGACAACGCCGCAAAACGGGCTCGGATCCCCGGGCTCACAGGGTTTCAGAACAGCGGGATCTCGAACCAGACGAACTTGCCGGCGTCCGTGGGCCGAGCGCCCCAGCGCGCCGACAGCGCGTCCACCAGATACAACCCGCGGCCGCCCTCATCTGTTTCCGCGGCCTGCCGGATCCGGGGCAGCCGCACGTCCGGGTCGTGAACTTCGATCCACAGCGCCCGCAGGCCCCGCCGCAGCACCAGGTCAAGCCGCCGAGACCCGCCGGGCGCGGACAGCGTGCCGTCCAGCATCCCCAGCTCGTCCAGCAGGCCGGGCTCGGCCAGCAGGTCCATCTCGTTGTCCTCGTCCAGGGCGCCGAGGTGGTCGGCGTACTCCCGGACGGCCGCCAGCTCCATCATGTCCTCGGCCATCGGCGGCGGCTCGGGCTCGGAGTACTGGTCGGAGTCGGAGAAGGACCACGGAGTCGGCCGCGGGCCGCTGGCGTGCCGCACCGCGTTGGTGATCAGCTCGGAGACCAGCAGCTCGGCCAGCTCCGCGTGCTCGCTCAGACCCCACTCGCGAAGCACGGCCCGGGTGTGGTGCCGGGCCGCGAACGCCGCCTCAGGACGCGCCGGCAGGGCCAGACGCGACAGCGGCAGGTCGACAGTGGACGTCGCCATGGCGAGCACGGCCTGGTCGTCATGCGCCTCGCTGCCGGCGGCCCGCAGTGCGGCCCGGCAGATCGCGCGCGGCTCGCGCACCACGCGCTCGATGGCCAGGCACAGGGTGCGGACACCGGTGTCCACCGACTGGTCGCGCCGCTCCACGACCCCGTCCGTGTACATCACCAGGACGTCTCCCGGCGGGATGCTGAAGATGTGGTCCTCGAACTGCACCGCGCCCTTGCCGCCGCCGGGTCCGAGCGGACCGATGCCCAGCGGGACGTCCGGCGGGACCTCCATCGGATACGTGCCGTGCGCAGAGGCCAACAGCGGCGGCGGATGCCCGGCGTTCGCTAAAGCGCAGCGCCGCGTAAAGGGGTCGTAGATGGCGTACACGCAGGTGACGAGGATCTCCTCGTTCAGACCGCGGACCAACTCGTCCAGATACGACAGCAGCTGGCCGGGCTGCACGTCCAACACCGCGTAGGCCCGCAGAGCGGCGCGCAACTGTCCCATCACGGCAGCGGCGTGCGCACCGCGTCCCTGTACGTCCCCAATGACGACGCCGATCCGTCCGGCGGACAGCTCGACGACGTCATAGAGGTCGCCACTCACTTCGGAAGCGGCACCCGGCGCATAGCCGACGCGGATGGAGACACCGTCAGGAAGCGGAAGATCGGTCGGCAGGAGTGATTTCTGCAGAGCCAAAGCCAGAGTCCGCTGCCGGTCGAACATGGCCGCGTTCTCCAGAGCCAGTCCGGCTCGCGCCGCCAGCTCTTCCACAAGCTCCAAGTCCGCGGTGTCGTACCGCGGCGTCGGGTCGGCGTCCTCGGTCAGCGCGATGGCCAACACCCCGCGCACCCCGCTCGGCGCCAGCAGCGGAACGGCGATCAGTGACTTCGCGTCCAGAAGGAGCGCCTTGCGGTCGCACTCCTCATCCGGATCCAGCGCCTTTACGCGCGGCGCGCCCTGGATGAGGACCGGACGCCCGGTCCGCAGCGCGCGGTCACAAGGATGGCGCGCCGGGTAGTGGATCTCTGTACCGGCGCGCATAGGGGGACACGGAGAGGTGTCCGTACTGTGCACCGTCACCAGACGCTGCGCAGTGCCGTTCTCGTCCAGCAGGTCCACGACGCAGGTGTCGGCGAACGCCGGAACCAGGATCTCGGCCAGGGCGGCGAGCGTCCGGCCGGTGTCCAGAGAAGTCCCCAGCTGCATCCCCGCACGGGACAGCACGGCGGCGCGCACAGCGGCCCGTGCCGCGGCGCGCTGCTGGTCGTCCCGGCTGGCGTCGGAGCCGAACAGGTCGATCGCGGTCACCACGGTGCCGGTGACCATGCCGCCGCTCATCATCGGCGCGGCCCGCACCCGGGCGAGCAGCGAATCGCCGTTGCGCGTGATGATGGGGAAGGAACCCTCCCAGGTCCCGCCGCGCTGGACGGTCGACCCGATGGAGTCCAGGTGTGACAGAGCGTTGCCGTTGGTGCCGTCGGCGACCACGAACTCGGTCCAGGGCCGCCCCAGGACCTCTTCGCCGTACCAGCCGAACAGCTCTTCAGCAGCGGGGTTCCAGCCGGTGATCTGCCCCCGGTGGTTCAGCACCACCACGGGGTCGGGCAGGGCCTCCAACACCGAGATCGCCGAGGTCTGGGTGCTGTTCGCCGGTACCAGTTCGGCCGGCGGTTGCGGCCGGGCATGCGGGAGCTGTTCCCCGGTCCCCGGCTGACGTCGCATGTGAGGTACCCAACCGCTCTGCCGAACCCTGACGTTCTTTAAGCGCCGAGTCTGCCACTAGCGGTCCCCTCAGCGCGAGAGAACCCCGCCGGAGATTCGCCCCATCACAGACAGAGAACCCCGCCGGGAGATTCGCCGCAGTGGTGAAAACGGCGAACGGTTTCCCCGGCGACCGCCATGTCGACCGGGCGGTCGTGGGGCTCCACGGGGAGGTCCACGTCCAGCTCCCCGGGGTAGAGCAGGGCCGCCACCCGGGGGCGTGCGGGGCGCGGGGACGCCTCGATCCTGGCCAGCACCCGGTCGTAACTGCCGCCGCCGCGGCCCATGCGCATACCAGTGGGCGAGACCGCGAGGGCCGGTACGACGATCCAGGAGGCTGACAGCACAGCGTCCACGCCCAGTGACTCGGCAGGCTCGGGGATCGGACCCGGTCGGGAGCCGCCGGGCGGAATCCTTCGAACGAGTGAATCAGGGCCGGAGAACCACCCCCACGACAGGTCCATGTCATTCTCTAGAATAGGTAACAGGACGCGAATACCGCGCCCGCGCAATTCCGCCAGCAGCGGGCCGGTGTCCGGCTCGGTGCCGAACGAGGCGTAGGCGGCGACCACGTCCTCTCCACCGCCGTGCCCCACCATTTGCGCCACCATCTGCCCCACCAGCAGTTCGCACGCCGCAGCCGCCCACGCCGCACGCCGCTCCGGGGCGCACGCGCGCCGGGCGGCCAGCAACCGTGACCGGATCGTGCCCTTGGCAAGGCCCGGGTCGTTGAATTGATTCGTCATGCTGTGCTCAAGAATGCCAGGCCGGGAGAGGAGCCCCACCGATGTCTCTCACGGCGGTGGTCTTGGTGTTGCTGGCGGCGGCCTGCGCCGCGTTGGCCGGCATGAACCTGACCCTGCGCGGTCGGATGGTGCGCCTGGAGGAGAACACGCGCACCGCTCTGGCCGAGGCCGCCATCGAGGTGACCGGACTTGAGCAAGGCCGAGAGGACCTGGAACGGCTCTCCGCGCTCGATCCGCTGACCGGCGTGTGGAACTACCGCCATCTGCAGGGTGCTCTGGCCCGGGAGCTCGAGACCGCGCGGGCCACCGGCATAGGCGGTGCGTTGCTGATGATCGATGTCGACGACTTCCGCCAGGTCAACGCCGGTTACGGCCACCAGCGGGGCTCTGCGGTACTCCGCGAGTTGGCGCAGCGTCTGGCACTTGAGGTTCGACACGCCGATACTTTCGCCAGATACGGCGGCGAGGAGTTCGTCCTCATCCTCCCGGGCACCAACGCCGACACCGCCGCGAAGGTCGCCGAGAGGCTTTGCTACGCAGTGCGCAAACATACCTTCGACGCAGGTCCGGACGGAGATCCCGAGCAGGGCCCGTTCCAGTTGACGATCTCCGTCGGCGGCGTGATCTTCCCCGATCACGGGACGCACGCCGCTACGCTTTTGCGCGTCGCTGATGAACAACTCATGGCAGCTAAACGAGATTCTCATGGAAGTTGGCACATCACCTGATAGCGTCCCGATCCATGGTGGAGGTTCGCAAAGCAGTCATTCCATCGGCGGGTCTGGGTACCCGGTTCCTGCCGGCGACCAAGGCGACGCCCAAAGAGATGCTCCCGGTCATCGACAAGCCGACGATTCAGTATGTCGTCGAAGAAGCAGTGACCGCGGGCCTGACAGACATCCTTATGGTGACCGGCCGCAACAAGCGGCCCCTGGAAGACCACTTCGACCGTGCCGCAGAGCTGGAGGAGGCGCTGGCGGCCAAGGGCGACAAAGTCCGGCTGGAACAGGTCCGCGCGTCCTCGGAGATGGCCAACGTCCACTACGTCCGGCAGGGCGACCCCAAGGGTCTGGGACACGCCGTCCTCAAGGCGGAGTCCTACGTGCACGGCGAGCCGTTCGCCGTCCTGCTCGGTGACGACTTCATCGACGAGCGGGATCCGCTGCTGCCGGCCATGATCGAGGTCCGGAAGCGCTATGGCGGCTCGGTGGTAGCCCTCATCGAGGTTCCCGAAGAGCACATCCACATGTACGGGTGTGCCGCGGTGAAGCCGGCGGCGGACGGTCCGGCGCTGGATCAGGAGCACACCAGCCTCATCCAGATCACCGATCTGGTGGAGAAGCCCGCCAAAGAGCAGGCGCCCTCGAATCTCGCTGTGATCGGCCGCTATGTGTTGGACCCCGCAGTAATGGACGTCTTGCGGGAGACCCCTCCAGGACGCGGCGGAGAGATCCAGCTGACCGACGCTCTGCGGACCCTGGCCGGGGACCCGGACATCGGCGGCCCGGTCCACGGCGTGGTGTTCACCGGGCGCCGGTACGACACCGGTAACCCCATCGACTATCTGAAGACCGTGGTCCAGCTCGCGGTGGACCGTCCCGATCTCGGTAAAGAGTTCCGGGACTGGCTGTCGTCCTACGTGGGCGAGGGCTTCAAGGACTGAGGTGTTGATCTCCATCACATTGATGGAGATCGATCCGTCGCTGACGTCCGCGTCCGCGGCATAAGGGATGATGGACGCATGTCCGATTCCGATAACGCGACGATGCGCAGTGTCGACGACCACCTGAAGACGGTCCTCGACACCGTGCAGTTGCTCGCCCCGATGGAGCTCCCGATCACCGATGTGAACGGGTTGGTGCTCGCCGACGACGTGGTCGCGTCCATCGCGCTGCCGCCGTTCGACAACTCCTCGGTCGACGGCTACGCGGTGCGGCTGGCCGACCTGGAGGGCGCCGCCGAGGACAGCCCCGCGGAACTGAGCGTGATCGGCGACATCGCGGCCGGCTCGGTCCACGAGGGCATCCTGGAGCCGGGCACCTGCGCCCGGATCATGACCGGCGCGATGGTGCCGCACGGCGCCGAGGCGATCGTGCCGGTGGAGTGGACGGACGCCGGTACCGAGAGCGTCCGCATCACCCGGGTCCCGGAGCGCGACCAGAACATCCGGATACTCGGCTCCGACGTGAAGACCGGCGAGGTGGTGCTCAAGGCCGGCACCCGCCTGGGCCCGCGCCAGATCGGCCTGCTCGCCGCGATCGGCCAGGTCCACGCCCCGGTGCACCCGCACCCGCGGGTCGTGGTGCTGTCCACCGGCTCGGAGCTGGTCGAGCCGGGCACGGTGCTCGGTCCGGGCCAGATCAACGACGGCAACGGCCCCGCGCTGACCGCCGCGGTGAACGCCATGGGCGCCACCGGCATCCGGGTCGGCATCGTCGGCGACGACCCGCAGGGCGTGCTGGACGCCATCGAGGACCAGCTGATCCGCGCCGACGTCGTGATCACCACCGGCGGGGTCTCGGTCGGCGCCTACGACGTGGTGAAGGAGGTGCTCTCGACGCTGGGCACCGTGGAGTTCACCAAGGTCGCGATGCAGCCGGGGATGCCGCAGGGCTTCGGCACCGTCGGCGAGGACCGGATCCCGATCTTCACACTGCCGGGCAACCCGGTGTCCGCCTACGTCTCCTTCGAGATCTACATCCGCCCGGCGATCGAGAAGATGATGGGCATCGCCACCGGGCCGCGCAAGACCGTGACCGCGACCTGCTTCGGCGCCTTCACCTCGCCCGACGGCAAGCGCCAGTTCGCCCGCGGCGTCTACGACCCGGCGGCCCTGAGCGTCCGCCCGGTCGGCGGCCACGGCTCGCACCTGGTCGGCGACCTGGCCCTGGCGAACGCGTTGATAGTGGTGCCCGAGCACGTGACCGAGGTGGTCGACGGCGACGACGTCGAGGTGATCGTGCTGGACGGCGGCGTGCGATGACCGACCCGACGCACGGCGAGCCGGACTCGGCGACGGACTCGACCCCGACCCAGGCACCGGCATCTGCGGCCGGCGGCGGCAAGTCCGACCGCCTGACCCACATCGACGCCACCGGCGACGCGCGCATGGTCGACGTCACCGAGAAGCCGGTCTCCGCGCGCCAGGCGCGGGCGACCGGCTTCGTGGAGGTCTCGCCGAAGGTGGTGGAGCTGCTGCGCGGCGAGGGCATGCCCAAGGGCGACGCCCTGTCGGTCGCGCGCATCGCCGGCATCATGGGCGCGAAGAAGACGCCGGAGCTGATCCCGCTCTGCCACCCGATCGCGATCAGCGGAGTGAAGGTCGCCCTGGAGGTCGAGGACACCGGCGTCGCCATCGCGGCGACGGTGAAGACCGCGGACCGCACCGGCGTCGAGATGGAGGCGCTGACCGCGGTGGCGGTCGCCGGGCTGACCGTCATCGACATGGTCAAGGCGGTCGACCCGGCCGCGGTCCTGACCCGGGTCCGGGTGGAAACGAAATCTGGCGGTGTGTCAGGGGACTGGTCGCGCGAGGGTTAGCACACCCACTCGATAACTCTTGCGACTTGGACGTCTCGGTGTCATGGTGCCCCGAACGCGAGCTGTGAGCATCCTCACAGGTCGGGTCCGTATAAGGCCGATCAGACATCTCCCCGAGATTTCAAGGACGCGCCATGACCGATTCGAGTACAGCGGCGGCACTTCCCCCTGAGAACGACACGGGACGCCTGGACAACGCGTCCCGTGCGCGCATCTTCTCCGTCATCGCGGTCGTCGTACTCTTCGCCGAGGTCGCGCCGTTGCAGTACACGATGGTCTCGCCGGCGGCGCAGCTGATCGGGCGCAGCTTCCCCGGCGTGGGCAGCAACATCGCGTGGATGACCATCATCTTCGGGCTGGTCGGCGGCGCGGCCACGCCGATCCTGGGCAAGCTGTCGGACCTGTACGGCAAGCGCAACATGCTGCTCGCGGTCGGGGTGTCGTTCCTGATCGGCTCGCTGATCTGCGCCACCACCAGCAACTGGACGCTCTTCCTGATCGGGCGCGCCTTCCAGGCGGTGGCGATCGCCGCGGCCACCGTCGCCTACGGCCTGATCCGTGACCTGATCCCGCGCAAGTACGTGCCGCTGGCGATCGGGCTGGTGTCCACCGGGCTCGGCGTGTCCGGTGTCGGCGGGATCATGCTCTCCGGCCTGCTGACCGACACCGCCGGCTGGAGCTACAAGGCGCTGTTCTGGTTCCTGGTGGTCTACACCCTGGTGACGCTGCCCCTGGTCTTCCTGGTGTGCCCGGAGACCAAGTTCCGCGCCCGCCAGAAGCTGGACCCGTTCGGCGCGTTGCTGCTGGCCGGCGGCGTGGGCTTCGCGCTGCTCTACGTCTCGAACGGCGCGAACGTCGGCTGGACCGATCCGCTCTATCTGGGCTATCTGGTCCTCGGCCTGGTCCTCATCGGGGCGTTCGTCGGGCTGGAGAAGAGGATCAGCCAACCGATCATCGATCTGCGGCTGCTGTTCTCGCCGAAGGTCTCGATGGTGCTGTTCATCGCGTTCTTCGCCTCGATCGTGGTGGGCATCCAGGCGTTCGCGATCCCGTACATGGTCTCCACGCCGAGCCACAACGGTTTGATCGCCATGACCCAACAAGGCGCGGCGGCACGTTTCAAGGGACTAGTGCAGCCGGACCAGATCCCCGTGAAGGTGCTCGGCAACCTCAGCTACGGGCTCGGGTTCACGTTGCTGGGCTTGGCGTTCCGCGTCCAGGTCTGGGGCTCGACCGTCGCGATGTTCTCCGGCGCAGCCTCGGGCCAGTTGTCGGGGAAGATCGGTGCACGCAAGCCATTGCTGGTGGGCATGTTCGCCTTCGCCGCGACCAGTGGCATCTACGCCGCAGCGCATCACGGAGCACTGACGTTGGCGCTCGTCGGCATCGTGTTCGGCGTCGGATTCGGCGCCTACTACGCGACTACGCCGAACCTCCTCGTAGAGGCCTCTCCACCGGAGCAGCAGGGGATTACCGCAGGGATGCTCGGAGTGTCCAACTCCATAGGCACTGCGGTGGGAACCGCTATAGCTGCGGCGTTCCAGGCGGCCCATCCTGTGAAGCTGATAGTGGCCGGCCAGACGGTGCTCGCCGGTACTCCGGATCCGAAGACTGGTATAACGCAGCGCGCGGGAGTCTTCACCGACTCCGCCTATACGCAGATCTTCATAGCCTGTGCCATAGCCGGCGCGATCGCCTTGATCGGCACGTACTTCATGCGTTCCGGACGGATAGCGTCCACCGGTGGTCTCGGCTACCTGTCCGACGCTAAGCCTCCCGCTAAAGAAGCCGCGACCGCCTAAGCGCCGAGCGCTAAGGGCCTCAGGCAGGCGCCGCCACCATGATGGGCTCGCACCGGGCGTTCAGACACAGCCCGGTGGTGAGTGAGAAGTCGAAGTTGTGCGCCAAGCAGCGCAGAACCAGACCCTCCGGCGCCTCCTCTACAATCGCGCCCTCTGCGAGGTCTTCACCAGAGTGCGGGCAGTACCGCGTCACTTCGAAGGTCCGCTCTCCGGAGTTCACCATGACCGTGGCGTCCGGGTCACGCTTGTCGTGGTCCTCTATAGCCTGCAACGCGTCAACGTCGGCGTGCCTAAGCAGAGCGAACAGATAAGAGTTGTCGACGTCAGGGGAGCTCTTAACGGAGAGACGCCGCGAAAGGAGTAGATCCTCCCAAAGGATCTCCCCACTGAGAACCGCCTCCAGCCAACGCGCCTCTACGCCGAACGTGTACTGAGGAGTCTCGTCAGAAGTCCCGAGGTGCACGTCCCATATCCCGCCATCCGCACCGGCCACCTCGAACCGGACCGTCATGGCGATCCGCTCCAAGAAGTACGGACTCATCCGGCCGAGCCGCACAAAGTGCTCCACGAAGCGCTCACCGAGACCAGAGCCGGCGACAGGATCAGGATGCGCCGTCCACACCTCAGCGATCTCTTCCGCGCGAGAAGCAGCGTAGGCCTCAAGGTGGTTCGCAACAGCGACGGAGTCGCTATAGGAGAAGTCCCCCCAACGCGGATCCCTGGTGACGTCGTGGCTTGTCGGCGTTATACGAACGCTGTCCCCTGGAAACAGCCGCAGTGTCTCGGCCGGTAGTTCATCAGGCTCGGCGATCTGCGCGTTGTCATGCGCCAGTGCCGGATCCAGAACACAGGCCGGACCGCCATATGGCATCGCCAGGCGCGGCTTCACAGTGCGCACCAACCGCTTCACCGCCCTGAACCGCGGTCCCGACGCATCCAGCGCCAGCAGATCCAACGGCCCGCCGACCTCGATCATCGCTCGCCGTGTCTGCGCCAGGGAGAGCTGCGCATCATTGCAGTGCAGTACGGAAATCCCATCCGCGACGACAAGGAACGCAGCGCGATGGGACATCGGCGACTGCTCGGGAATGGCCGTCAGCCAGTCGCCACGCGAGTTGAGCGGCAGATGCTGCCAGCCCTCGACCTCCACGACGTTCTTCACACCCGCCGCGGTCAGCCGGTCCCGCAGAACAGACGACGGATACGCCGGGACCACGACCTGCACTCCGTCATCGAGCCCGGACAAGAACGCCAGGTCCATATGGTCCGCGTGCGCGCTCGACACCGCGATCCACTCGGCTTCCAGAAAGCCCGGAACCGCATGCAGATGGCCGTTGTCCGGGAACGGGAACCACGATCCGAGGAACGCCCCGCCCCGCGACACCCACGGATCGCACAACAGCCGCAGCTCCGGTGCCTCGACGCGCAATCCCGCGTGTCCTGTCGAACTGACGAGTGGACCGGGCACCGGCTCATCCTGCCCCACAATGCGACCGGGGCCAACCCCGACTCGGATTGACCCCAGTTGACCTGCGCAGAAGCGTGAAGTTGTGAAACAGGGCTATGTCAGAAGGCTGCCTCGAAGGCCTTCGCCATGACCTGATACCCGGCGTCGTTCGCGTGGATGTTGGGCCCGACCGGGGCCGGCGCGCACATCCAGGTCCACTGGCAGATGCGGGCCACGTTCAGCGGCACCGAGAGCCCCGGCTTCAGCGGCACCTGGTCGACGAAGTCATTGCTCTGGAAGGCCGAGCTGACGTCGGCGACCCGGACCCCGTGCAGCGGGTACTCGACCGCGAAGACCGCGTTGAACAGGTTCAGGAAGACCGCCGACAGCACCGCGGTGCTCTGCCCGGAGGACCCGGTGAGCCACGAGGCGAGGAACGGGTTGTAGTACGTCGACCCGACGAACTCGGTCTTGTGCCCGGCCGCGGCGTGCAGCGTCTTCAGGATGACCGGCAGGTCCTGCGAGGTCTGCTTGATCCCGTTCAGACCGCACTGGATGTCCAGGCCGGTGGCGCCGGCGCAGCCGTCGACGTCGTTCGCGCCGATGTCGATCGTCACCAGCACCCGGTCGCCCTTGTGCGCCTTCAGGAACGAGGCGGCGGCGGCGAGCTGGCTCTTGTACGGCTCCGGGTACGAGCAGCCGCCGTGGATCATCGAGCCCGTGGTCTCGCCGGGGCACGCCAGGTTCACGTACTTGGTGCCCCGGGCCTTCAGGGACGCGGCGATGTCGTCGGCGTAGCCGTGGCCGCTGATGAAGCCCTGGCCGGTGACCGCGTTCGGCTGCCAGCCGGCGCCGAGCGAGTCGCCGAGCGCCAGGTAGTAGTCGTAGGGCCGGTGCTTCCAGCCGTCCGACGCGCTCGCCGGGCCGGCGCTCACCGCCAGGCCGCACAGCGCCGCGGCCGCGACCGCGGCAGCCTTGCGCAGGCTGAGTTTGGGAACGTGCATCCTCTGGGTCCCCTCCCGTGGAGATCGCGCCGCCTGCAAGGGCTTCTTCGCACAGATGTGGCGGCGAACACCCGGATGCTACCGGCAGGTAGTCATCAGGGGTAGGGGGAGGTGACTCGTTGTTAACGGCGCGGAAAACACTGCCGGAGAGGGCAACCGCGACAGCACTGGATCAGCGGTCGAAAAGACCCACTTCGAGCCGAAACGGCCACTGATGTCAGCGCTGATGTCAGCGGCCGACGGGATCAGTGCTCGAAGGACTCAGTGCTCTAAGGAGCCAGCGCTCGAAAGGGTCGGCTGCCTGAGGGCTCAGTTGTCGAAGGGCAGGACCAGCGTCCGCAGCAGCCCGGCCAGGGCCTTGCGCTCGTCGGCGGACAGCCCGTCGAGCAGGTCGCGCTCCTGGGCCAGCAGCCCCTCGAAGGCGCCGTCCACGCGCTCCCGGCCGGTGTCCGACAGCTGCACCAGCACGCCGCGCCGGTCGCCGGGGTCGGGCAGCCGCTTGACCAGGTCCTTGGCGGCCAGCCGGTCGATGCGGTTGGTCATCGTGCCGCTGGTGACCAGCGTCTGGGTCAGCAGCTTGCTGGGGGTGAGCTGGTACGGCGCGCCGGCGCGGCGCAGCGCGGAGAGCACGTCGAACTCCCACGGCTCCAAGTCGTGCTCGGCGAAGGCCGTGCGGCGTGCGCGGTCCAGGTGGCGGGCCAGGCGGGAGACCCGGGAGAGGACTTCCAGCGGGGCCACATCAAGGTCCGGGCGCTCGTGCCGCCAGGCCTCGACCAGCCGGTCGACCTCGTCCCGGCAGGCCTGCGGGTCGGGCCCGGGGAGCGGGGCGGCCGGGGCGGCGGCGCCGTTGTGGGCGGGGGTCGCGACGGCGTCCAGGTCGTGCGTGTGTGGCGTCTCCACCGCGTACCTACTCCTCGCCGTTGTTCCGAGATCCCAGCCTACCGGGAAGGTCGGCGCCGAGCATCTTGACATCGAGATTCTTGACCGGGCAGACTCTAAGTATCTCGATGTCGAGATACTTTTCCGAACATCCCACCGCCTGGAGGCGTCATGGCCGGCGACATCTGGAACGCCCAGCAATATCTGCGGTTCGAGAACGACCGCCTGCGCCCCTTCCTGGACCTGGTCACCCAGCTCGATCCGGACGGCGAGGTGCACACCGTCGTCGACCTCGGCTGCGGCCCCGGCAACGCGACCGCGCTGCTGGTCGACTGGTGGCCGGACGCCCGGATCGTGGGCGTCGACTCCTCCCCGGCGATGATCGAGGCCGCGCAGCAGCAGGCGGTGCCCGGCCAGGTCGAGTTCGAACTCGGCGACCTGCGGGACTGGCACCCGGACAGCAAGGTGGACGTCCTGCTGGCCAACGCCGTGCTGCAGTGGGTCCCGGACCACCTGGACCTGCTCCCGAGCCTGGCCGCGCAGCTCGCGCCCGGCGGGGTCTTCGGCTTCCAGGTCCCCGGCAACTTCGAGGCGCCCTCGCACCTGGCCCTGGCCGAGATGAAGCAGCGGTGGGGCGACCGCGTCCCGGCCGACCTGCAGAAGCCTGCCTCCCACGACCCGGCGGTCTACCTCGGGAAGCTCGCCGAGGCCGGGCTGGAGCCCGACGTGTGGGAGACCACGTACACCTATCTGGTCGCCGCCGACCCGGACCCGAAGGTGCCCTGCGGCGTGACCGAGTTCGTACGCGGCTCCGCGCTGCGTCCGGCGATCAAGGCCCTGAATGAGAGCGACGCAGCGGACTTCGTCGCCGAGTACGACGCCCTGGTCCGCGTCGCCTACCCGATCCGCGAGATCGGCGGCCGCACTGTGCAGCTGCTGCCGTACCGCCGCATCTTCGCCATCGGCCGGGCAGCCTGACATTCTGGAGAGAGTGATTCCGAGGGGAGAACACGATGCTCGCTGCACTCCATCACGCACAGGTGGCCGTCCCGAAGGGCGCCGAGGACATCTCACGGGCCTACTATGTCGGGGTCCTCGGCATGACCGAGCTGACCAAGCCGCCGGTCCTGGCCGCGCGCGGCGGCTGCTGGTTCGCCGCGGGCGGTCTGGAGATCCACACCGGCGTCGAGGAGCCGTTCGTACCGGCCCGCAAGGCGCATCCGGCGATCCTGGTCACCGACATCGACGAACTGGTCGCCGCGCTCACCGCCGCCGGCTACGAGTTCACCTGGGACCAGACCATCCCCGAGCGCCGGCGCCTGCACACCTACGACCCGCACGGCAACCGCCTGGAGTTCATCCAGCAGTAGAGGCCCGACCCCGGCGCGGCTCCCGAAGCGTGACTCTCGAGCCGCGCCCGCCGAACGCGAACCTGACCCGGTTAGTCCCGAGGGATGTCCCGCGCCCGCTCTTCCAACTCCTTGAGCAGAGCCTGGAGCTCGCCGCGCACGTAGTCGCGGGTGGCGACCTCGCCGACCGCCATCCGCAGCGAGGCGATCTCCCGGGTCAGGTACTCCATCGTCGCGATCGACATCTCCTCGCGGTTCCGGTCCTCGGCGATCTGCACCTTGTCCCGCTCGGCCTGCCGGTTCTGCGCCAGCAGGATCAGCGGCGCGGCGTACGCGGCCTGCGTCGAGAACGCCAGGTTCAGCAGGATGAACGGGTACGGGTCCCAGCGGATCGTCTTGGTGATCACCAGGATGTTCAGCCCGATCCAGATGATGACGAGCACGGTCTGGATGACCAGGTACCGCGCCGTGCCGAAGAACCGTGCGATGGCCTCCGACACCCGGCCGAAGGCGTCCGGGTCGAACGACGGCTTGAACGAGACCTGACGCCGTCCCCGGGGCTGGTCCAGCCGCGGCGGGATGTACTCGCGCGCCACTTATCGCTCCCCTGCCTCGGTGCCGGCCCGGTTCCGGCGGGCTGTCGTGCCGCCCGCCCCGTCCTGTTCCTCCAGCAACTCCACGACCTCGCGGGCCTCCGGCGGCAGCTCGTCGTGCGGGTGGCCGCCCGGCCGCATCCGCCAGTCGTCGGGCAGCAGGTGGTCCAGCACGTCGTCCACGGTCACCGCGCCCAGCAGCCGGTCGTCGGCGTCCACCACCGGCGCCGCGACCAGGTTGTACGTGGCCATGTACGCCGTGACCTCGTTCAGCGGGGCGTCCGGGGCCAGCGGCTCCAGCTCGACGTCCACGGCCGCCGACACCAGCGCCATCGGCGGCTCGCGCAGCAGCCGCTGGATGTGCACGGCGCCCAGGTAGCGGCCGGTCGGCGTCTCCGTCGGTGCGCGGGTGACGAACACCAGCGAGGCGTTCGCCGGCGTCCGCTCCTCGTCGCGCACCAGCGCCAGCGCCTCGGCCACGGTCGCGTTCGGCAGCAGGATGATCGGATCGGAGTTCATCAGGCCGCCGGCGGTGTCCTCGCGGTAGGACAGCAGCCGCCGCACCGGGTTCGCGTCCTGCGGCTCCATCAGGGCCAGCAGCCGCTCGGCCTCGTCCGTGCTCAGCTCGCCGAGCAGGTCCGCGGCGTCGTCGGGGTCCATCGCCTCCAGCACGTCGGCGGCGCGCTCCGACTCCAGTTCGCCCAGGATCTCCACCTGGTCGTCCTCGGGCAGCTCCTCCATGACGTCGGCCAGCCGGTCGTCGTCCAGCGCCGCGGCCACCTCGCCGCGCCGCTTGGGCGACAGCTCGTGCATGACCTGCGCCAGGTCCGCGGCGTGCAGCTTGTCCAGCGCCGCGACCAGCTCCGCGGCCCCCTGGACGCCGGAGACCTCCAGGCCCTGGACCGCGTCCCAGTCCACGGTCAGCGTCTCGCCCCGGCGCCGCAGTCCGCCCTTGGCCGCCTTCTGCACGAACAGCTTGGTGACCGCCATCTCCTTGCCGGCGCGCTCGGGCTCCAGGGCCACGTCGCGCACGGTCGCGGCCTCGCCGGTGGCGTTCAGCGTCACCCGGCGGTCCAGCAGCTCGGCGAGCACCAGGGTCTCGCCGGGGCGCTGCTGGAAATGCCGCATGTTCACCAGGCCGCTGGAGACCACCTGCTGGTTCTCGATCGAGGTGACCCGGCCGATCGGCAGGAACACCCGCCGCCGGCCGTGCATCTCCAGCACCAGGCCGAGCACGCGCGGCGCGCTGTCGCCGGCGCCCATGCTGACCACGATGTCGCGGATCCGGCCGACCGGCTCGCCGTCGGCGTCGAAAACGGAGCGTCCCGCAAGGTGGGAGACGTAAACGCGGGACAGGGCCCTCAAGTCAACCTCCGTATCCGCCTCGACGTCGCCGGCGGTGGGGGCGCCGACTACCGGTGGTCATGGTGAATGTGCTGCCGCACGGGCTCACTGAAACGCCGCCGACCGTGCGACCTCCCAGGTCCGATGATGTGATCAGGCTACCGGTTCCGGGACCGGCGTGGCCGACTCCGCTACTCCTTCCCCGTCGCGTCTGCGGACCGTCTAGTCTCGTGGCGACACCGATCGACTGGAGCATCGTGCGCACGTCCCGAGGAACCGCCGTCAGAACAGGTGCCGCGCTGGTCGCGGCCGTGGCGGCGCTGGCCGGATGCGGATCCACCGGTACCAACGGCGTGGCCAAGAAGGGCGCCGGATCCATCGTCGCCACCGCCGAGGACGCGGTGCTGAACGCCAGCAGCGTGCACATCCAGGGCCAGTTCACCTCCGGCAGCCAGCAGGTCGCGCTGGACCTGCGGCTGGAGAAGGACAAGGGCGCCTCCGGCACCGTCACCATCGGCACCGAGGTGATCGAGCTGCTGCGGGTCGGGCCGGACGTCTACGTCAAGGGCGACCAGGCGTTCTACCGCTCCGTGCTGTCGCGGCTCGGCGACACCTCGCCGGCGCCGAGCGCGGCCGGGTCCCCCTCGACCTCCGCGGGCAGCCCGACTTCGAGCTCCTCGGACAACAGCATCGCGGTGACCGCCATGCAGATCAACTACCTGCACATCGGCCCGGCCGACGCGCAGTACCAGACCTTCGCCTCGCTGACCGATCCGCGCCAGCTGCTGGCGCAGATCATGCAGGGCATCGGGTCGCTGGGCAAGGACGGCCAGAAGGACATCCGGGGCACCAAGTCGATCGTGCTGTCCGGGTCGAAGGACACCCGGGTGTACGTGGCCATCGACGGCCAGCCCTACCTGGAGCGGGTGCTGCCGCCCGGCGGCGGGACGCTGGACTTCATGGACTACGGCACGCCGGTGACGCTGAACCCGCCGCCGCCTGGACAAGTCGTCGACATAGCAAAGATCGCGAAGTAGTAGCGATCCCTCACACCACCGAGGCGAAGGCCTTGCCGTCCAACACAATCTCCGGCTCGACCCCCAGCGCCGCGTACACATGCGCCGCGACGTCGACATGCCGCAGCGTCCCGTAGTCCGCGCCGCCCTCGATGCCCGGACCGCACGCCGCGATCCACGCCGTCCGCTCGGCCGCGCTGCCGCCGCCGTGGCCGCCCTCGAGCACCTGGCCGTGGTCGGTCACCAGGATGAAGGTCCAGTTCTCCGCGGCCCGCTCCGGCCGGGACGCCACCGCCGCCAGCAACCGCCCGACGCGCGCGTCCGTGCGGCGGATGGCGGCCCGGTACAGGTCCCCGCAGCCCTGGTCGTGCCCGGTGGCGTCGTTCACCCCGAGGTAGACGAACGCCGCCGCGACGTCCTCGGCGGCCAGCACGCGCTCGGCGTCGCCGGTGATCGCCTCGTCGCCGCGGTCGCACCCCGGGGCGGACTGGCCGAAGGTGGCGAAGCTCAGGCGGGAGGGCGAGGCGAACATCGGGCCGTGGTCGGCGGTGGTGGCCAGGGGCGGCCAGGCGCCGATCGCAAGATACGTGTGCAGGCCGAAGTCGCGCGTCAGCACGGTCAGGAAGTCCGGGTGCTCGGCCAGCCGGTGCCCGGCGAAGTCGTTGCTGCTGATGTTGTGCCGCTCGATCGTGGTCCCGGTGACGGCCGTGGCCCAGCAGGGTCCTGACACCGTCGGGGTGCCGTCCTCGATCCACACCGGGGCCAGGAAGCCCTCGCCGATGATCCGGTCGATGTTCGGAGTCGGCTCGGCTTCGAGGAAGTCCAGGCGGGTGCCGTCGATCCCGATGACCAGTACGCATGAAGTGCTCATGTCTCCCCTGGGTTGTGAGTCGGCTAAGCGATCCGCGCTAGATCATCCTCACGGACCGCGCCGAGCAGCGGAAGCCCCGCCACGTACCGCTCGACGTCGGCCACCGCGTACGCGCCGAGCAGCGCCACCTCGGTCCCCATCGCCCCGGCCAGGTGCGGCGTCACGACCACGTTCGGCAGCAGGAACAACGGATGCGTCGGCGGCAGCGGTTCGTCGGGGTCGGTGACGTCCAGGAACGCGTCGATCCGGCCGGCGGCGCAGTGCCGCACCAGCGCCTCGGCGCCGGCCAGTGCCCGCCGCGCTGTCGTTGTGGGACGACGTCATCAAGAAGTGGCAGAGCGGCGGCGGCGACCAGATCGCGGCCGAGCTCGGCGCCGAGTACGCGAAGACGCACAGTTAAATACCGACCCACGGCTGAGATGATCTGCGCATGAACTACCTGGCCGCCCTGGAAGACGAAGTCCGCGACGCCGTGGCGGGGGCGGCCGGGTCCGCCGCGCCCGAGCTGACGTTCACGCTGTACCGGGAGTTCGGCGACACCGGACACCGCTATGGCTACGAGCACCCCTACTTCGAGCGGCGCGGACGGCTGGTCGCGGCCGGCGCGGCGGCGATGTTCGACGTGCGCGCGGACGGCGTCGTGAGCGCGGACGTGCTCGCCGTCCTCGCCGACGAGCTGTGGCGGGTCTGCGACGAGTACACCTGGGCCCTGCCCGCGCACGTCTACCACGCCCGCGACGGCGACATGCGCCGCTGCGTCGACCTTTTCGCGGCCGAGACCGCGCACACCGTCGCCGAGCTGATCGGGCGCTTCGGCAAGCAGCTGCCCGAGGACGTGACGATGCGCTGCCGCGAGGAGCTGCTGGACCGGGTCTTCATCCCGTTCGCCGACGACCAGCGGCCGATGGCCTTCGAGAAGATGACCAACAACTGGCTCGCGGTGGTCGCCGGCGGCGTCGGGATGGCCGCGCTGGCCTTCTTCCCGGACGAGGCCAAGCGGTTGGCGATGATCCTGAAGCGCGCGCAGAAGTCATTGCGCCGCTTCATCGAGCACTACCCCGACGACGGCGGCTGCTCCGAGGGCATGGACTACTGGGTCTACGGCTTCGGGTACTTCGCCTACTTCGCCGAGGCGTGGCGCGAGCGCGGCGGCTCGGATCTGTTGCTGGACAAGAAGATCCGCGAGATCGCTGCGTTCCCTTCCCGCGTCGGATTCGGCGACGGCCGGTTCCCGAGCTTCTCCGACGGCTCGGAGACCGCGGAGATCCCGACCGGGTTGATGTCGCGGCTGGTCGAACGGCTCGGGGTGCCGGTGCCGTATCTGACGGCTGTGCCGAGCCTCGCGTCGGACTTCTGTCATCGCTGGCCGCACGTCGCCAAGAACATCGAGTGGACCAGCGAGCGCGTCCTGGACCAGCCGACGGCGCCGGGCGTCGCGTACCTGCCGGATCTGGCGTGGGTCGTGGACCGCGGCGGCGAGGCGGAGTTCGCGGCCAAGGGCGGGCACAACGACGAGTTCCACAACCATCTGGACGTCGGCCAGTTCATCCTGCGCGGCCACGGCGAGACGCTGCTGACGGACCTGGGCGCCGGCGAATACAACGCCGCGTACTTCGGGCCCGACCGGTATAAGGATGTTCATACAGCCGCCGAGGGGCACTCGATCCCGCTGATCGACGGTCGGGGTCAGCTGCCGGGCGCCGAGTACGCCGCGAAGGTCGAGCGCTTCGCCGAGACCGGCCAGGGCGCGATCCTGACCTTGGACCTGACCTCGGCATACGAAGTCCCCGGATTGCTCGCCGTGGGCCGCCGGTTCACCTGGCAGCGACACGGCAGCCTGGTCGTGGTCGACCGGATCGAGACCGATCGCCCGATGCCTTTCGAGGAGATCTTCATCAGCCGGATCCGGCCGACGTTCGAGGCCGATCGCGTGGTGTGGGAGGGCGAGAAGGCGCGCTGCGTCATGACGTGGAGCGGTCCGGTCGCGATGGTTCCCGAGCTGGAGAGCATCGAGACCAGCGGTCATCGCGGAGAGCTGGAAAGCGTTTTCCGCATTCGGCTACGATGCTCCCTTGAGGCTGGCGGCAGCCGGCTGGAGTCCGTGTTCACCGTCGCGAGCAAGGAGCGTTGATGTGGCCGGTGCGATGGATGTCCCCGAGGACCGGAACCTGTCCGAGCACACCGGCTGGACGCGGGCCCACTGGCTCGCGCAGGCCGACTACCTGCTTGACTCCTTGAAGCCGTTCGCGTCGCCGAGTTCGGCGCGCTTCGAGCTGCCGGGCCGGCCCAGCGCCTCGGGCGTCGACTCGGATGCCTTGGAGGGCTTCGCCCGCACCTTCCTGCTCGCGGCGTGGCGGATCGTCGCCGACCGGGGCCAGGGGCCGGTCGCCGAGGACCTGATCGCCCGATACTCCTCGGGCCTCGCCGCCGGCGCGGACGCCGCGCATCCCGAGGCCTGGCCTCGGATCCCGCAGGGCCGGCCGGGGCAGCCGATGGTGGAGGCGGCCTCGATCGCGCTGGGGCTGCACTACACGCGCGAATGGCTGTGGGACCGGCTGGACGCGCGGGCCCAGGGGCTCGTCGCCGACTGGCTCGGCGAGTTCATCGGCAATCCGACCTGGCCGAACAACTGGATGCTGTTCCAGACGGTCACTGAGGAGTTCCTGTCCTCGATCGGCGCGCGGTATGAGGAGTCTGAGATCCTTCGCGGTCTCGACGCGACCGAGGAATGGTACGTCGGCGACGGCTGGTACACCGACGGTGCCGGCCGCAACTTCGACTACTACATCGGCTGGGCCATGCACCTGTATCCGCTGGTGTGGACGCAGATGGCCGAGGGTGGCGTGCGGGGTGAGAGGGCGCTCGCGGCGCGCGAGGTCTATCGGGACCGGCTGCGCCAGTTCCTGGAGCGCTACTTCGACTTCTTCGGCTCCGACGGCGCGCCGATCTACCAAGGCCGGTCGCTGACGTACCGGTTCGCGGCCGCCGCGCCGATCTGGGTCGGGGAGATGTTCGACTGTTCCCCTTATGACGCCGGGCTTTCGCGGCGCGCCGCCAGCGGTGTGATGAAGCACTTCGCCGAGCACGGCGCGCCGGATGCGCGTGGCCTGCTGACCCCGGGGTGGCACGAGCCGTTCCTGCCGATGGTGCAGAACTATTCGGGCCCTGCTTCGCCCTACTGGGCCTCCAAGGGCTTCATCGGCTTGATGCTCCCGGCCGACCACAGGGTGTGGACGGCGCTGGAGTCGCCGTTGCCGGTGGAGGTCGGGAACTTCGACAGCTTCATCGCGCCGGTCGGCTGGGCGCTGAGCGGGACCAAGGACGACGGCGTGGTCCGGTTGCTGAACCACGGCAGCGACAAGGCCTGGCACCACACGCCGCCGTTCGACCCGCGCACCGACGTGTTCTACTCACCGCTGGCGTTCTCGACGGTGACCGCGCCGGACACCGCGCCGGAGGCGTGGGCCAAGCGGGTCGGGAACCACGTCGCGCTGATCGCGCCGGACGGCCGGGTGTCCTCGCGGGCCGTGATCGAGCCCGGTACGGCGGCCGACGGGTACATCTCGTCGGAGCACGTCCCGGGCTTCGAGACCGAGCCGGGCGGCGCGGTGATTCCGATCGAGGGCGCACGGATTTCGGCCAGGGTCTCCGTGAAGGACGGCGTCGAGACCCGGGAGCACTCCGTGACGGCGCCGGCCGGCTGGACGGTGCGCGAGGGCGGGTATCCGGTCGCGGGTCCCGAAGAGCCATTGCGCGGCGAAAACGAGAAGCTGCCCGGGGCGTTCGCGGTCAACGATCTCGGGGTGATGTCGCGGATCGAGGGCCTGGGCACGTGGACCGCGGCCGGTGTGGACACCGAGCTCGGTGCCAACGCGCTGGGCGCGTTCTCGGCGACGCCGTATCTGACGGCGGAGCATCCCGGTGGCACGGTGAGCTATCTGTCGAAAGTCATGGTGTATCGGCTCCCTGATGACGGCGCCGACGACGGTTCTGACGACGGTATCGATGACGGAGACGGGGTCGCGGAATGAGTTGGCCGTTGGCGTTTTCCACTTTGGGCTGCTCGGGGATGCCGCTGGCGGACGTCGTCGAGCTGGCGCGGTCCACAGGGTGGCTCGGGCTGGAGCTGCGGGCCGCCGATGACGAACCTGTGCATATCGGGTTGTCTGTGGAGGAGCGGGCTGCCGCGCGGGAGTTGCTGGAGTCCGGCGGCGTCACCGTGTTGGCGGTTGCTTCCTATGTCAAAGTGGCCAGCGGTGCGGTCAGCGACGACGAGTGCGTCGCGGATGCGTTGGCGCATGCGGAACTCGCTCGGGATCTGGGCGCGCCATTCGTGCGCGTCTTCCCTGGTGCGGAGGAGCCCGGGGCCGAGGCGGACGCGCGTGCCGTGCGTCGGCTGAACGCGATCGCGGCGCAGTTGCCCGAGGGCGTCGCGATTCTTTTGGAGACTCACGACAGTCATCCACAGGGTGTGGATATCGCGCGGGTGCTGGCGCAGGTTTCCGGTGATGTCGGGACGATCTGGGACGTCATGCATCCGTGGCGGACCGGCGAGCCGATCTCCGTCACGAAGGAAGTGCTGGCGCCGTATCTGCGGCACGTGCAGGTGAAGGACGTGTTGTCGCCGGAGGAGCGGACGCCGTTGCCGCTCGGCGAGGGCACGATCCCGCTGCCCGAGTTCTACGCCGCGTTGCGGGAGCTGGGGTATGAGGGCTGGGTGTCGTTGGAGTGGGAGTCCAAGTGGCACCCCGAGGCGGTGCCGTTGGCCGAGGCGCTGAAGGTGAAGCCGGTCTTCGACTGAGGTCGGTTTTGGATCGAGGCCGTCGCCGGCTCACACGTTGATCCGCGGCCGCACCGAATCCCGCAGCACGATGTGGGTGCCCAGCATGACGTGCTGGTTCGGGGCGGCCGCCTCGTCGCGGTGCAGGGCCAGGCGGACGGCTTCGCGGCCGAGTTCCATGTGCGGGATCGAGACGGTGGTCAGCGCCGGGTAGAGGTCCTGCGCCTCTTGTTCGTCGTTGTATCCGATCACTGATACGTCGTCCGGCACGGAGACCCCGGCCTCCCGGAACGCGACGAGCGCGCGGGCCGCGATGTGGTCGTCCCAGGCGAAGACCGCGGTGAAGTCCGGCGGGCCCGCGGCCAGCCGCTTCTTGAGCTCGGCGTAGGCGAACGGCGGGAGCTGGTTGCTGACGATCACCAGGCTGGGGTCCTCGGCGATGCCGTAGGCGCCGATGGCGCGGCGGTAGCCGTCGAGGCGGTCGCGGGTCGTGGTGTTCTGCGGGTCGCCGCCGATGAACAGGACCCTGCGATGCCCCTGCGAGAGCAGGTGGCTGGTCGCGGCGAAGGCGCCGCCGGCGTTGTCGTACTCGACCACGGTCACCGGCAGGTTCTCGCCGGGCGAGGGGCGGCCGCAGACCACGAGGCGTGAGCCCGCGCTGTCCAGCAGCCGGGCCAGGCGCGCCATGTGCTCGCGGTACTCGGGGCCGTCGATGACGCCGCCGACCAGGACCACGGCGTCGACGTTCTGCTCGCGCAACGTCTCGACCAACTTCACCTCGCGCTCCGGGTCGCCGCCGGTGGTGCTCACCATGCACAGCCGGTCCTCGGCCACCGCCTGCTGCTCCACGCCGGAGGCGACGCGGTTGTAGAAGGGGGAGGTGAGGTTGGAGAGCAGGACCGCGATGATCTTGGAGCGGGTGCCGGCCAGCGCGCGGGCGTGCGCGTTGACGACGTAGTCCAGGTCGCGGACCGCGCGCAGGACCCTGGTGCGGGTGGCGGCGGCGACCGGGTAGTTGCCGGTGAGGACCCGGGAGACGGTCGCGACCGAGACCCCCGCTCGGGTGGCCACGTCGCGGATGGTCGCCGCGCGGCCGTTCGGGGATCCGGCGTCGCTGTCCGGTCGTCTCGCCACGGGGGAAGAATACGTTTACTAAAGCGTTTCCCCTAATCATCGCGCAGGAGCACGGCCAGCTGAGTGCGCGATCGGACGCCGAGCTTTCGGTAAACGCCGGTCAGCACGGATTCCACGGTCTTCACCGACAGGAACAGGTTCGCGGCGATCTCGCGGTTCGGCAGGCCCTCGGTGACCAGCGCGACGATGCGCTGCTCGGCGGCTGTCAGATACAGATCGGGCGCCGGCGCCTCGGCGGCCACCTCGGCCGGCTCCCACAACGGCGCCTGCGCGCGTCGGAAGACCGCCGCGGCCTGATCGTGGAAGTGCCGCGCGGAGGCCGCACGCCGCCGCCGCTTGTCGAGGAACGAGCGGGTCAGCAGGACCCGGCCGCGTTCCAGCGGCAGGCCGAGCGCGCGGAAGGTGTGGTCGGCGCGGTGCAGGAGCGCTTCGGCGCGGGCGTGATCCCCTTGCGCCGCCTTGAGAACCGCGTCGGCCCGGTCCAGCGTCGCCAGCACCCCGCGCCGTTGCAGCCGCTCGGCAGCGCGCCGCGTCTCGGCGATGACCGCCGCCGCCTCCTCGCCCTGCCCGGAGGCGACCAGCACCTCGGCGAGGTCGGCGTGGAAGCGCACGGCGGCGGGGTCGGCGATGCCCTGCTCGTCGACCAGGGTCCTGACTCGCTGCAGATCGTCGGCGGCACCGGCGGTGTCGCGCAGCAGCAGGCGCACCTCCCCGGACAGGGCCAGGCAGCGGGTCATGAAGATCTGGTCCTGCTCCTGCGCCGACGCGGCGGTCCCCCGATCGGCCAGCCGCAGCGCCTCCTCCAACGTGCCCCCGGCCACCTGCGCCAGCGCGGAGGTGAACAACACCGGCCCGGGAGAGGCGCGCTCGGCGCCGGGCAGCTCCTTGAGCCGCCGCGCACTGCGGATGGCGGCGGCCCCGTGCCCAGCGCGAGCCTCGATCTCGACGGCGCCCCGCAGCAGCAGCGCCCGGTCGCCGTGGCTCCCGCTGCGCTCGGCGTACGAGGTGAGCAGCCGGAGGTGATAGCGCGCCTCGTCGAGCTGGTCGGCGAAGAGCGCGAAGCGGACGGACAACCAGCGTGCGGAGTTGATGAGCGAACCGGGCGCCGGGTCGGGGCTGTGCGCGAGCGCGCGACGCAGCACGCGTGGGTACGAGGCCTCGCCGAGCAGCTGCTCGATCCGCGCGAGCATGACCAGGGCGGCGGCCTGCGACTCAGGATTCTGCGAAAGCTCGGCAGCCCGAACCGCGGCCCGCGCGGCATCAAGAGCCCGCCGATTGTCGCCAAGCGCGAGATGCGCATGCCAGGCAACGCGCAGGTGCACTTCGGAGAGCAGGGCCGGATCGGCCGCCGCCTCGGCATCAGCCAACGCACGCCCAAGAATGTCATCGAGCCCACCCACCGCCTGCCCAGCCGCATCGACGACGGCAAGCCGCGCCCGCGCCCGCGCCGCATGATCGGACTCGGTGCGATCCAGCCGCGCCACGGCGGTGCGCGCAAGGTGCTGGCGCCCCGCAGCTGCGGCATCGGTGGCGGCGGCGAGGAGGAGGGCGGCGATGGCGGTGGGGCGGGGAGGGGATGCCGGATGCGGCGCGCGATCGGCGGCGGGGCTGGTTGAAGCAGCTGCGGAATCGGCAGTGTGCGGCGGCGAATCGGCGAGATGCGGCAGGTACTGGGCTGTTTGCGCGGTGCCGAAAGCTGCGGAGTCTGTGGCTGTCTCCTGGTTGTCAGCGCTATGCCCAGCCTGAGCCGTCCCACTGACCGGAGCCGGCAGCGCCGCAAGCGAACCGTTCGCCGCCTTGTGCGCCTCCACCTCCTGCGACTCCGCCTCGCGCAGCGGCATCATCTCCGCCGCCAGCAGCCATAACTCCGCCGCGCGTCCCGGATCCCCGCGTCGGCGTACCGCGCGGGCGGCGATGGCCAGGTCCGAGGCCATCTCCAGGTCCGGGCGGTCGCGGGCGGCTGAGGCGCGGTGCCACAGGCGGGCCGTCGGGTCGGTCGTGGTTTCGGCGAGGAGCAGGTGTGCGGTGCGCAGTGTCTCCTGCGATGCGTCGGCGAGCACTGTGTCGCGAACCGCGGTGGCCGGGAAGCTGACCGTTCCGTGCACGTCCACCGCGATCAGCCCGGCCTGCTCCGCGCAGGACAGCGCCTCCAGCGTGTCCGGGCCGGCGGTGCGGCGCAGGGTCGTTATAGAAGGATCCGCGGCCAGTGCGGCGATCAGCAGAGTGCGCCAGACCCCGTCCGGAGTCGGCAGTTCGTCGATCCAGCCGCGGACGCAGCGCCGGGCCGCCGGCGGCGTCGTCACCACGTCCAGCGTGCCCGACGACGCGTCCAGCCCCCGCGCGAGCTCCACCGTCAGCCGCGCGTTCCCGCCTGCCGCCGAGTGGACGCGAGCCGCGACCCGGAAGCCGATTCCGCGCTGCTGCAACAGAGTCGCGGTCTGCTCCGCCGTCAGCGTGGGAACCGTCATCTCCACCGCGTCGCGGCCCAGCAGGTCCACCGGGCCGCCGGGGCGCGTGGCCGCGACCACCGGGATGCCGTGCCGCGCGAGATACGCCACCACGTCCAGGCTCTCCGCGTCCCACCACTGCATGTCATCGATCAGCAGCAGAATGCGTTTGTCCGGCGGGACCGCGTTGTCTATGCAGGCGCGCGCGGCTAAGCGAATCGCGACGCGGTCAGGAGACCCGGGTATTCGGCGCAGTGCTTGGCGCACCGCCGCGAGCCAGGGTTCGGGCAGATCGGGTGCCTCGGATAAGAGATTGGCTAATGCGGCGAAGGGGACGTTGCGGTCAGCCGGTGCCGCCGTCAGCCACACCACATGATCGTCACGGCTGATCCAGGGCTCTGCGACCGCGTCCAGCAGAGCCGACTTGCCGCGGCCGGGTGGGGCGGCCAATAACGTCGGGAGGCCGTCGACGGCGCGCGCGACCAGGGCGGCGACGAGCTCCCCATGCCCGATCATGTCAAGTCCTTGGCGGTCGCGGTGCCGGTGACGGCTGCGGGTCCCGAACCCGGTGGGGCGTGGAGGCCGCTCGGGGAAGGTTACGCCGTGCACGCCCGCGGTCACAAGAGTTCTCGCTGTGTTCCGGGCCACGACGCCCGAAGTAAAGAGCTGGTCATGCCGGAGCTGTTCAAGGGTTTCCCCCGATGCGGTCGGACCGGGCCTTCAGCAAATTCTTAGCTCGCCACCTTTCCCCTCTACCCCACAGAAGGCGGAGATGAAAAACACGTACACGCGGCGACGAGCCGCGGCGGCCGGAGCGGCTGTCGCCACCATGGCGGCCGGCTTCGGTCTCATGGCGGCCTCGGCGCAGACCGCGCAGGCCTGGGACATCAACCCGGCGTCCTGCAGTCATGCCCCGCACCACCAGCACCACCACGGCGTGCAGCTTACGGCGACACAGACTCTGTGCGACCGTATAAACGCCGCCGGAACGCAGGCCGCGACCGGCTCCGAGACGCTGTCCTACGGCGGCGGCGTGGACGGCATCGGCGTGCTGGACGGACACGCCAAGGTGTACCTGGTGTTCTATGGGACCCAGTGGGGCACCCAGAGCACCGACTCCAACGGGCTCGCCAACTTCTCCGGCGACCCGAACAGCGCGGCTCCGGTCGTGCAGAAGATGTTCAAGGACATCGGCACCGGCGGCGAGACCTGGTCGGCCGACCTCACCCAGTGGTGCGACGGCCCCAACGTGGCCAGCGGCGCGACCAGCTGCCCGAGCAACGCCAGCTTCGTGCCCTACCAGACCGGCGGCGTGCTGTCCGGCGTCTGGTACGACAACTCCGGGGCGTCCCCCTCGGCGGCGACCGGCCACCAGCTGGGCGTGGAGGCGGTGAACGCGGCCGGGCACTTCGGCAACACCACCGCGGCGGCGAACCGTGACGCCTACTACGTGATCCTGTCCCCGCACGGCACCGACCCGGACGGCTACCAGGACCCCAACACCGGCTACTGCGCCTGGCACGACTGGAACGGCGACACCACGCTGAACGGCGGCGCGGTCACCAGCAACTACGGCGACATCGCGTTCTCCAACCAGCCGTACAACATGGACGTGGGCCAGACCTGCGGCACCAACTTCATCAACTCCGGCGGCAACGGCGTCCTCGACGGCTACACGATGACCCTCGGCCACGAGTGGCACGAGATGATGTCGGACCAGAACCCGGCCGGCGGCTGGACCAACCACGTGTCCGGTTCGTCCTACAACGGCCAGGAGAACTCCGACGAGTGCGCGTGGCTCCAGCCCGGCACCACCGGCGGCGCGGCTAACGTGAGCCTGGGCTCGGACTCTTTCGCCGAGCAGGCCAGCTGGTCGAACGACACCAACTCCTGCGCGATCTCGCACCAGATCCTGACGCACGGCGGCACCGGCACCAACACCGTGTCCGTCACGCAGCCGGCCGCGCAGACCTCGACCGTCGGCACCGCGGTGTCGCTGCAGGTCCAGGCCTCGGACTCGGACTCGACCCAGACCCTGACCTACTCGGCGACCGGGCTGCCCGCGGGCGTCACCATCGACAGTGGCAGCGGCCTGATCTCCGGCACCCCGACCACCGCCGGCAGCTCGAACGTGACCGTCACGGCCACCGACGGCACCGGGGCCTCGGGTTCGGCGTCCTTCGGCTGGACCGTGAACTCCACCACCGGCGGCGGCAACGTCATCGTCAACGGCGGCTTCGAGAACGGCTCGCTGTCCGGCTGGACCGCCTCCGGCGTCACCGCCGCGACCGCCTCCGGCCCGCACTCCGGCGGCTACGCGGCCGAGCTCGGCAACACCAACCCGAGCAGCACCTCGTCCGTCGCGCAGACCTTCAAGGCCGGCACCGGCAACAGCAAGCTGTCCTTCTGGTACAACGTGACCTGCGACGACACCGTCCAGTACGACTGGGCCACGGCGACGCTGAAGGACAACACCACCGGCACCACCAAGACCGTCCTGGCCAAGACCTGCACCAACCCGACCTCGGGCTGGACCCAGGTGACCTCCTCGGTCACCGCCGGCCACAGCTACACGCTGACGCTGACGAACCACGACGACAACTACGCCGGCGACCCGACGTACACGCTGTACGACGACGTCACGGTGTCGTAAGTTGATCAGTTCCCTGTGAAACACAGGCGGATCCGGCCCCTCGCGGGCCGGATCCGCTCTCGTGTACGGGGGCTGTCTCAGAACCCCGAGGCGGCACCGACCGCCTCGTGGCGGGCCCGGACGGTGGCGATGGTCCGGTCGCCGTCCGTGTCCCAGATCTCCTGGTTGAAGATCTCCACCTCGGCGCAGCCCTTCCATCCTGCGGCGGTCACCAGAGCCCGCATGCGCGCGAAGTCGATGTGGCCGTCGCCGACGTGCCCGCGGCCCAGCAGCATGTCGGCCGGCAGCGGCACGACCCAGTCGCATTCCTGGTAGGACAGGATCCGATTCCCTTTGCCGGCGCGCGTGATCGACGCCTCCAGCCGCGGGTCCCACCACACGTGGTAGGTGTCGACGACGACGCCGACCTGCTCGGCCGGGAACGCCTCGGCGATGTCGAGCGCCTGCCCGAGCGTGGAGACCACGGCGCGGTCCGCGCAGAACATCGGATGCAGCGGCTCGATCGCGAGCTTCACACCGTGCTCGGCGGCGAACGGCGCGAGATCGGCGATGCCCTCGGCGACGGCGGCGCGCGCGGCGGGCAGGTCCTTGGAGCCGGCGGGCAGCCCGCCGACGACGAGGATGAGCACGTCGGTGCCCACGCCCGCGGCCTCCAGGACCGCCTGCTTGTTGTCGGCGAGCGCGGCGGCACGGTCCTCGGCGGAAGCGGCGGTCATGAAGCCGCCCCGGCACAGGCTGGTGACTTCGAGGCCTGACGCGCGCACGATCTTTCCAGCCGCCTCGATGCCGATCTCCTGGACGCGGTCGCGCCACAGGCCGATGGCCGGGACGCCGGCGCGGACGCAGCCGTCGACGGCCTCGGCGAGGGTGAGGCGCTTGACGGTGGCCTGGTTCAGGGAGAGTTTCATCCGACGACCGCCGGGGCTGCGGCGTCGGTGCCGATGACGATCTGGTGGCTGCGGATGTGAAACCTCATGCGACCACCGCCGCGAACCGAGCGGCGGCCAGCTCCGGATCGTCGATGACGCCAGCGATCTCGGCGAGCCGCAGCAGCTCGGTCAGGTGCGCGGCGTCGCGTGCCGTCTCCAGGCCGCCGACCATCGTGAAGTGGTCCTGGTGGCCGTTCAGGTAGGCCAGGAACACCAGGCCGACCTTGTAGTTGAAGGTCGGCTTCTCGAAGATGTGCCGCGACAGCTCGACAGTCGGCCCCATCAGCCGGTCGTACGCTTCCAAGTCGCCGCGGTCCAGTGCCTGCAGGGCCTGCGAAGCGGGGCGTGCGATGCCGTCGAAGATGCCGAGCAGGGCGTCCGAGTGGCCGGCGGCGTCGCCCTTGATGAGCTCCGGGTAGTTGAAGTCGTCGCCGGTATAGAGGCGGACCCCTTCCGGCAGTTTGCTGCGGAGCTCCAGCTCGTAGTCGGCGTTCAGGAGGGAGATCTTGATGCCGTCGACCTTCGCCGGGTTGGCGTTGATCAGCTCCAGGACCGTCGCCAATGCGGTCGGGATGTCCGGCGAGCCCCAGTAGCCAGCCAGCGCGGGGTCGAACATGTCGCCCAGCCAGTGCAGGATCACCGGGTTCGAGGCCTGATTCAGCAGTGAACGGTAGACCTTCAAGTAGTCATCGGCTGACTGCGCGGATGCCGCCATGGCCCGGCTGGCCATCAGGATCACGCGTGCGCCGGCCGCCTCGACGACGCCGAGCTGTTCCTCGTAGGCGGCACGGATATCTGGGAGCGAATGCGTGCCGGCGGCGAGTTGGTCGGTGCCTGCGCCGCATGCCAACAGCGACGGAACACCTGCCGCATCGACCGCCTTCGCCGCCGCGCCACTGCGCCGGATCAGCTCCTGCGTCGCCGGCCAGTCCAGCCCCATCCCCCGCTGCGCGGTGTCCATGGCGTCCGCGATGCCGAAGCCCAGCGACCACAGGTGCTCGCGGAAGCGCAGCGTCGCCTCCCAGTCGAGGACCGCCGGCCTGCCCGCGCCGTTGTCCGCGTCCGGGTCTGCCACGACGTGCGCGGCGGCGTACACGACCCGCGAGGTGAAGCCGGTCATCGCGGCGCTCACTTCCCGGTCCGGTCGAGCTCCGGCACGGCGACCTTGCGGCCCTCACGCCAGGACTGCGCGCCGAGTTCGGCCAGCTGCACGCCGCGCGCTCCGGCCCACAGGTCGTGGCTGTACGGCGCGTCGGCGACCAGGTGCGCGAGGAACATCTCCCACTGCACCTTGAAACCGTTGTCCATGACCGCGTTGTCCGGCACCTCCTGCCACTGCGCGAGGAAGTCCTCGGTCGCCGGGATGTCCGGGTTCCAGACCGGCTTCGGGGTCGCGGCGCGGTGCTGCGCCTTGCAGTTGCGCAGTCCGGCGACGGCGCTGCCGTGCGTGCCGTCGATCTGGAACTCGACCAGTTCCTCGCGGTTCACGCGCGTGGTCCACGAGGAGTTCAGCGAGGCGACGATCCCGCCTTCGAGCTCGAAGATGGCGTACGCGGCGTCGTCGGCCGTGGCCTTGTACTCCCGGCCCTGCTCGTCCCAGCGGGTCGGGATGTCCGTGCGGGCCTCGGCGTAGACGCTCTGGACCGGCGCGATCACGTGGTCCAGCACGTAACGCCAGTGCGGGAACATGTCCAGGATGATGCCGCCGCCGTCCTCGCTGCGGTAGTTCCACGACGGCCGCTGCGCCGGCTGCCAGTCGCCCTCGAAGACCCAGTACCCGAACTCGCCGCGTACCGACAGGATGCGGCCGAAGAAGCCGGAGTCCACGAGCCGCTTCAGCTTCAGCAGGCCCGGCAGGAACAGCTTGTCCTGCACCACGCCGTGCTTGACCCCGGCCGCGTCGGCGATCTGCGCGAGCTGGACCGCCTCCGCCAGCGTTTCGGCGGTCGGCTTCTCGGTGTAGATGTGCTTGCCGGCCTCGATCGCCTTGGTCAGCGCCGGGACGCGGGCCGGTGTGACCTGCGCGTCGAAGTAGACGGTGACCGAAGGGTCGGCCAGGGCTTCGTCCAGGGAAGTGGTCCATTTGTCCAGGCCGTGCTGCGCGGCCAGCGCCTCGATCTTCTCGGCGTTGCGGCCGACCAGGACCGGCTCGGGCCAGACGGTGCGGCCGTCCGGCAGCGCCAGGCCGCCCTGCTCGCGGATCGCGAGGATCGACCGGAGCAGGTGCTGCCGGTAACCCATGCGTCCGGTGACGCCGTTCATGGCTATGCCGACTACTTCGCGTGTCATCGCCGCTCCCGAGATCTAGTTGTGATCACCGAAAGGCCCGATCGGCACTGGAAAGCGCTTTCCGAACCGTTCCTGAGGCGATAGGTTACGAGCGTGTCCACGCAGAGGTCAACACCCTCGCCGGCCCCGCGCCGCGGCGGAGCCACGCTGCAGCAGGTGGCCGACGCCGCGGGCGTTTCGCTGGCCACCGCCTCGCGCGTGCTGAACGGCAGCACCCGGATCGTGAACGCGGACCTGAGCGAGCACGTGCGCGAGGTCGCCACCCGGCTGCGCTACGTCTCGAACGGCCCGGCGCAGGCCCTGGCCCGCGCGACGACGTCGCTGGTCGGACTGCTCGTGCACGACGTCAACGACCCGTACTTCTCGGCGATCGCGGCCGGCGCGATGCGCGTGGCGCGGGAGCGGGACCTGCTGGTGATGGTCGCGAACACCTACCGCGAGCCGGCCCTGGAACTGGACTACATCACCCGCCTGGGCGCGCAGCGGGCCCGCGCGATCCTGGTCGCCGGCTCGCCGCCGGTGGACCCGGCGCTGGCCGAGCCGCTGCGCGAGCGGCTGCTGGACTACCAGCAGGGCGGCGGACGCGTGGTGACCATCGGCGACCAGGGGCCGGAGATCGACGCGGTGCTGCCGGCGAACGTGCGGGGCGCGCGGGAAGCGGCGCTGCATCTGACGGGGCTGGGGCATCGCGAGATCGGGATGGTCGCCGGGCCGCACGGACTCGTGACGATCGCCGACCGCTCCGAGGGGTTTCGCAGAGGGCTGACGGAGGGCGCCGGGGATCCGGTCGTCGCGCACGAGATCGAGGGCGACTTCACCCGCGACGGCGGCTACGACGCGACTCGGCGGCTGCTGGCCGAGCATCGCGAGGTGACGGCGGTGTTCGCGATGGCCGACGTGATGGCCATCGGAGCCCTGGCCGCGTTGCGCGAGGCCGGGCGGCGGGTGCCGGAGGACGTGAGCCTCGTCGGCTTCGACGATCTGCCGATCTGCGCCGACCTGATGCCCGCGCTGACGACGGTGCGCGTCAACAGCGAGGGCATGGGTGAGCAGGCGATGCGGATGGTGGTGGAGTCGCCCGCAGAAGATGCCGAGGGCGAGGGGCGCACCGTCGTGCACAGCGCTACTGAACTGATCGTGCGGGGGAGTACGGCGCCGGCTGCCTGAGCCGGTTCGCAGGACACGTATATATAGGGGTGGGGAATTGAGTCTGCTCAGTGCAGAGGCCTCGGCTGCTGGTGCGCCCGGAATCCTGGTCCCCGTCGTGTTATCCGCAGCGTTCTTGCACGCGAGCTGGAACGCGATTCTCAAGTTCATCCCCGACAAGCTGACCGCCTCGCTGTTGATGACGCTGTCGGCGGGTGCGCTGGCCGGGCTCGGGCTGTTCTTCGTCCCGGTGCCGGCCCGGGCCTCGTGGGTGCTGCTGCTTGTGTCGGCGGCGCTGCACGTCGGGTACTTCCTGATGCTGATCAAGACCTTCGAGATCGGCGACTTCAACCAGGTCTATCCGCTCGCGCGCGGGCTCTCGCCGGTGGTGGTGGCGGGCTTCGCGACGCTGCTGGGCGATCCGATGTCGCGGCACCAGACAGTGGGCATCGCTGTGGTCTGCGGTGGGCTGACGGTGCTGGTGTTCTCCGCCGGACGGCCGAAGCGGACGCAGGGCAAAGCCCTGTTCTGGGCGGCGATGACGGGGCTGTCGATCGCGACGTACACGGTCACCGACGGCGTCGCGGTGCGGCATTCGGGGTCGGCGGCCGGCTACACGGTGTGGATGATGCTCGCCGAGGGCACGCTGATGACGGCGGCGTGCGTGACGATCATGGTGCGGCGGGGCGCGACAGGCGCGGCCGCAGGCTTCCGGGTGACGCTTCGCAAACTGAGCCGCGGCGATGTGATGCGCGGCGTGATCGCGGGACCGTTGTCCTTCGTGGCCTACGGATTGGTGCTGTGGGCCCAGACGCGCGGCGCGCTCGCTGCGGTGTCGGCGTTGCGCGAGACAAGCGTGATCTTCGGCGCGGCGCTGGGCTCGGTCTTCCTGCGCGAGCCCTTCGGGCGGTACCGGATCTTCGCCGCGGTGACGATCGCCAGCGGGATCCTGATCCTCGAAGCGGCATAAGGGTTCTGGCGGCGCCGCACAATCCGCGCGCACCGCAAGCAGCCTGGCCAAGCCGGACTGCCGCAGCCTCGCGGGCGCCGCACCCCAAATCCGCTAAACCCGCACCGCGTCCAAAGCCGCCCGCATCCGCACCACCCGCCGCTCCAACCGCCCGACCGCCCCCTCGCGTCCGTCCTGGTCGATCAGCAGTGCCAGCGTCCCCTCGATGGCGCCGAGCCGGTTCGACAGCTCGTCCAGCATCCGCGGCGTCACCCCGGCCGCCTCGCGGAGCATCTCCGCCTGCTCCTTCAGCTGGCGGTTCTTGCGGTGCAGCTCGGCGAAGACGCCGACCTTCGCGCGCAGGACCCAGGGGTCGAAGGGTTTGGTCAGGTAGTCCGCGGCGCCGGCGGCGTAGCCGCGCAGGGTTTGGTGCGGGCCGTCGCCGGCGGCGGTGAGGAAGATGATCGGGGTGTCGCGGGAGCGCTCGCGCAGGCGGACGTGCGCCGCCACCTCGAAGCCGTCCATGCCGGGCATGCGGACGTCCAGGAGGATCACCGCGAAGTCCTCGCGCAGGACCGCGCGCAGTGCCTGCTCGCCGGAGGACGCGGTGATCAGCTCGTGGCCCAGCGAGCCCAGGATGGACTCCAGGGCCAGCAGGTTCTCCGGGCGGTCGTCGACCAGCAGGATCTTGATGTCGGCGTCGGCCGGCGTCGAGGCGCGGTGGGCGTCGGTCACGGGGTCTGGCCTCCTGCGGCGGGCTGGGCGCCGGTGTCGGCGTCGAGCCAGCCTCGCATGACGGACAGCAGGTGCGGGGTGTCCACCGGTTTCGTCACGTAGTCCGAGGCGCCGGCCTCGATCGACTTCTCCCGGTCGCCGCGCATGGCCTTGGCCGTCAGCGCGATGATCGGCAGGTTCTTGTAGCGGTCGATCTCGCGGATCGCGGCCATCGTGGCGTAGCCGTCCATCTCCGGCATCATCACGTCCATCAGGACCAGCGCCACGTCGTCGGCGCGTTCCAGGGCCTCCAGGCCCGCGCGGCCGTTCTCGGCGTTCAGGACCGTGCAGCCCTGCTGTTCCAGGACCGAGGTCAGGGCGAAGACGTTGCGGATGTCGTCGTCGACGATGAGGATCTTCTCCCCGTCGAAGGTGATGTCCGAACCGGCCGCGTAGAGCTCCGTGGACGGCAGATACGGGTCCGGATGCGGGGCCTGTTCGGGGATCAGCGGCAGCGTCGGCGCCGGTTCGGCCATCGCGCCGGCCGGCAGCGGGCTGGTGCCGTAGCCGAGGCTGCCGGTGCTGCCGAACACCGCGCCGCCGTCCGGTCCGACCGCGTGCGGCAGGAACAGCGTGAACGTCGAGCCGCGGCCGCGCTGGCTCTCGGCGCGGATGCCGCCGCCGAGCAGCTTGGCGATCTCCCGGCTGATCGACAGCCCGAGCCCGGTGCCGCCGTAGCGGCGCGAGGTGGTGCCGTCCTCCTGCTGGAAGGCCTCGAAGACGGTCTGGATCTTGTCGTCCACGATGCCGATGCCGGTGTCGGACACCGCGAAGGACACCGCCGGCTCCAGCGCGACCTCGTTGCTGTCCTCCGGGCCGCCGAGCACGACGTCGTCGACCGTGTCCACGACCAGCTCCACGTGCCCGGACTCGGTGAACTTCACCGAGTTCGACAGCAGGTTGCGGAGCACCTGCTGCAGCCGCTGCTCGTCGGTGAACAGGTGCGCCGGCACCGCGGGCGTGACGCGCACCCGCAGCTCCAGGCCCTTCTGCTCGGTCTGCGGGCGGAACGTGGCCTCGACGTAGTCCACCAGCTGGCTGACCGCTATCCGGGCCGGCTGCACGTCCATGCGCCCGGCCTCGATCTTGCTCAGGTCCAGGATGTCGTTGATCAGCTGGAGCAGGTCGCTGCCCGCGCCGTGGATGGTCTCGGCGTACTCCACCTGGCGCTCGGTCAGGTTGCCCTCGGCGTTGTCGGACATCAGCCGCGCCAGGATCAGCAGGCTGTTCAGCGGGGTGCGCAGCTCGTGCGACATGTTCGCCAGGAACTCGGACTTGTAGCGCGAGGACATCGTGAGCTGGTTCGCGCGCTCCTCCAGCTCCTGCCGCGCCTGCTCGATCTCGGAGTTCTTGACCTCGATGTCCTGGTTCTGCCGGGCCAGCAGCTCGGCCTTCTCCTCCAGCTCGGCGTTCGAGCGGCGCAGCTCCTTCTGCTGCATCTGCAGCTCGTCGGTGCGGGCCTTGAGCTCGTCGGCCAGCCGGCGGGACTCTCCGAGCAGCTCCTCGGTGCGGGTGTTGGCGGTGATGGTGTTGACCGTGACGCCGACCATCTCCATCAGCGACTCCAGCAGCGCGCGGTGCACCTCGTCGAAGCTGTGGAAGCTGGCCAGCTCGATGACCGCCATGACCTCGTTCTCGAACAGCACCGGCAGCACCGCGACCGAGGACGGCGAGGCCGAGCCGAGCCCCGAGGAGATGCGGATGTAGTCCACGGGCGCGTGCTGGATCATGATCGGCTTGCGCTCCACCGCGGCCTGGCCGACCAGGCCCTGGCCCAGGCGGAAGCGCGAGGTGACGTCCGGGGACTCGCGGTCCACGCCGTAGGAGGCGATGAGGTTCAGCACCTTCGTGCCGGACTCCCGGCGGGCCAGGTAGAAGGCCCCGTACTGGGCGTTCACCAGCGGGGTCAGCTCGCTCATGATCAGCGCGGAGACCGCGTCCAGGTCGCGCTGGCCCTGCATCAGGCCGCTCATCCGGGCCAGGTTGGTGTTCAGCCAGTCCTGCTGGTCGTTGCGGCGCGTGGTCTCGCGCAGGTTGCCGATCATCTGGTTGATGTTGTTCTTCAGGTCGGCGACCTCGCCCTTGGCCTCGACCGTGATCAGCCGGGTCAGGTCGCCGGCGGTGACCGCGGTGGCCACCTCGGCGATCGCGCGGACCTGCGTGGTCAGGTTCGAGGCCAGTTCGTTCACGGACTCGGTCAGCCGCTGCCAGGTCCCTGAGACGTCCTCGACCGTGGCCTGGCCGCCCAGCTTGCCCTCGGTGCCGACCTCGCGGGCCACGCGGGTCACCTCGGAGGCGAACGCGGAGAGCCGGTCGACCATGGTGTTCAGCGTGGTCTTCAGTTCCAGGATCTCGCCGCGCGCCTCGACGTCGATGCGCTTGGACAGGTCGCCGTTCGCGACCGCGGTGGTCACCTGCGCGATGTTCCGGACCTGGCTGGTCAGGTTGTTCGCCATCGCGTTGACGTTGTCGGTGAGGTCCTTCCAGGTGCCGGCCACGCCGCGCACCGTGGCCTGGCCGCCGAGCTTGCCCTCGGTGCCGACCTCGCGGGCCACGCGGGTCACCTCGTCGGCGAAGGTGCCGAGCCGGTCCACCATTTTGTTCAGCGTGGTCTTCAGCTCCAGGATCTCGCCGCGGGCGTCGACGGTGATGGTCTGGGTCAGGTCGCCGGAGGCCACGGCCGTCGCCACCTGCGCGATGTTGCGGACCTGGGTGGTCAGGTTGTCGGCCATGGAGTTCACCGAGTCGGTGAGGTCCTTCCAGGTGCCGGCCACGCCGGGCACCCGGGCCTGGCCGCCGAGCCGGCCCTCGGTGCCCACTTCCAGGGACACCCGGGTGACCTCGTCGGCGAACCCTGAGAGCTGGTCCACCATCGTGTTGATGGTGTCCTTCAGCTCCAGCATCTCGCCGGCCACCTCGACCGTGATCTTCTGGGTCAGGTCGCCCTGCGCGACCGCGGTGGTGACTCCCGCTATGTCGCGGACCTGCGCGGTGAGGTTTCGGGCCGCGGAGTTCACCGAGTCGGTGATGTCGCGCCAGATGCCCTCGGCGTGCGGGACAGTGGCCTGACCTCCCAGGCGCCCCTCGGTGCCGAGCTCGCGGGCCACCCGGATCACCTCGGAGGCGAAGCCCGAGAGCTGTCCGACCATCGCGTCAATGGTCTGCGCGAGTTCGGCGACCGGTCCGTCGACGATGTCCCCGGACAGCGCGATCTTGCGCGACAGGTCGCCTCGGGCCACCGCCTGGGCCACCTCCAGGATGGCTCCGAGCTGGCGATCGAGCTCGGCGTCCGCCAGGCGTTCCGATTGCAGCGTCATCGCCGCGCCTCCTTGACATGGGCGGCCGGCCCGCGTCCCGTTGTGCGACGCCAGATGACTCTCAGTTCTCGCGGAGTCACCCGACGTGCGGCGGCGGCCGCCCGGTGTTCTCTCGGTCAGTCACAGTCTCGCAGATCGTTCGGGCGGAAACGGATGAACCATACGATTAGCCCGCGCAGAGGCCCGGGCCGGGCTAGGCTCGAACACGATGGCCCCTCGCACCCCCCGTACGTCTCTTCCCCGAGACCGCCCCGAAGAAGCGGTCCGGCTCACCCTGCTTTCCCAGGCTGGCGAACTCCTGTCCGGCACGCTGGACCGGCGCCGCCTGGCGGCCCTGGCCGCCCAGCTCGTCGTGCCGAGGCTGGCCGACTGGGTGGCACTCTATCCGGCCGCGGATCACCCGAACGTGTCGTCTTCGTGGACTCCGGAACACATTTGGCACCGCGAAGAGCGCAGGTTGGACGCGTTGCGCTCGGCGCTGGAGGGCTGGCGTCCGCCGCTGCCGGAGGAAAGTGGCAGGGCTCACATCAACACCCCGGCGCACGGCGAGTGGCCGGTCCCGGTGGCCTCGCCGTACGGCCAGGCGCTGCCGATCCCGCTCACCGCGCGCGGCGTGTCGCTGGGCACCCTGGTCCTCGGCGGCCCCGGCAAGGGCGGCTTCGCCGGTCCCGCGGTGCCGCTGGCGATGGAGCTGGCGTCCCGGATCGCGGCGGCGCTGGACAACGCGCGGCAGTACGCCGAACAGGTGGAGATCGTCAGGGGCCTGCAACGCTCGCTGCTGCCGCCCTCGCTGCCGGCGGTGCCGGGACTGGACATCGGCGTGGTCTACGAGGCCGCGTCCAACAGCGACGGCGTGCACGTCGGCGGCGACTTCTACGACGTGTTCCCGATCAGCCGGAAGGTCTGGGGCTTCGCGGTCGGCGACGTCTGCGGCACCGGCCCGGAGGCCGCCGCCCTGACCGGCCTGGCCCGGCACTCGCTGCGGCTGCTGGCCCGCGAGGGGCGCTCGCCGGTCACGGTGGTCGAGCGGCTGAACCAGGCGGTGCTGGAGGAGGGCGAACTCGCCGGCGACGCCGGGCGATTCATCACCCTGCTGTACGGCGAGGTCGAACCCCGTCCCGACGGCTCGGCCCAGCTGGTGCTGGTCTGCGCCGGCCACCCGCTGCCGCTGATCCTGCGCACGGACGGCAGCGTCCGCGCCGCCGCGAACCCGCAGCCGCTCCTCGGCGTGCTGCCGGCGCCGACGCTGTACGCCGAGGACGTGGAGCTGGGCGCCGGCGAGGTGCTGCTGGTCTACACCGACGGCGCGAGCGAGCGCCGCAACGGCCGGCTGATGCTCGGCGACGAGGGTGTGGCCGCGGCGCTGTCCGGCTGTTCGGGCATGACCGCGCCGGGGGTAGTGGCGCGGGTGCGGCAGGCGGTCGTGGACTTCGGGTCCTCCGGAACGCGGGACGACCTGGCGCTGTTGGCTCTGCGCGCCTACAAGGGCTGAGGCGTATCAGGTAGAGGTACGGTGCCAGAAAAGGTGCGGTCCCGAGCCGGGGGGATGGCTCAGGACCGCTGTCGGCTTTCGCCGCACCTATATAGACGCCTGGCGAGGGTCTTCGGGTTGTGTCACGGCAAACCCTTGACCTCTGGTCCGCTCAGGGCTTTGGCGAGTGTGTCGTCGGTCCACGGGACCGGCTTCAGGGCCTTGCCGGTGATGGAGCGCTGCTTCCCGGCTCCGTTGCCCAGAGGGGGGTAGCCGGAGATGGTGCCGAAGTAGACGACTGAGCTGGCGGAGACCGTCACCAGCGTTCCGTCGGGGAACCGGCGGCCGGCGACGGACATTTCTCCGTCCTTGTCGCCGACCGAGTGCGTCGTGACGATGACCGAGCCGTCGCTCAGAGTCTGGTGTGTGCAGGGTGACCAGGAAGTCGGCAGGAGATAGACGGGCACCCAGAACTCGTCCAGTCCGCACGCCACGTTCGGGGGAGTCGTGATCTGGCCGGCCAGCCAGCTGTCGTACACGTTGACCGTCACGGTCCCCAGAGGCGTGGACACGTCGTCGTGGCCGTTCACCGGCGGGACTCCGTCGGTTGTCCAGAACCCCATGCCTCCGACGTCGTCCAGGAACCTCCCCGAGGCGGGCGGCCCGATGACGGTCGGGCTCCGGTCGTACGAGTTGCGGACATGCGCCAGGCCGGGGTCGATCCCGCTGATGACGGCGCTGATCGTGGCGGCGGCCCCGGCGGGGATCGCGACGGGGTCCTTCGGCGTCGGGTTGCGGTACCCGTTGCCGAGGCGGAGGTATTTGCTGAGGCTCGAAAGGGGGGCGATGGTCTTCGCGGGGGAAGACGCAGGCGAGACCATGGTCTGCCCACTGCTGCTCGCACCGCCGCCGAGCGTGGTGAAGGCGCCCGCGGACAGTGCGACGATCGCTGCCGCCGCCAGGGCGCCGGTCGCCCGGTACCGCGTTCGCTGGCGGGCGCTGGTCCGCGCCGCTGCCGCGGCATCCGGGACCCAGTGCGGTTCGTTGTCAGAGGTGTGCGCGCGGTCGAAGACGCCGCGGGCCCAGTCGTCCTCTCGGGATTCGAGATCTGGCATGGGTTCGTCCCTCATGTCTGGTGTCAGTGTTCTTCGGCGACGGGCTCGAAGACCGTGCCGGCCAGCAGCGGGCGCAGCGCGGCGAGCCCCTTGGCGGCCTGGCTCTTGACGGTGCCCGCGGTGCACCCCAAGAGTCCGGCCGTTTCCTCCACGCTCAGGTCCTCCCAGTACCGCAGGACCAGGACCGCGCGTTGTCGGGGCGGGACCCGGCGCAGTGCCGCGACCAGGATGTCGCGGTCGTCGCTGGGTCCGGTGCCCGGCGCCTCGACGTCCGGCAGGTACTCCGCCGGGGTCTCCCGCCGCCATTTGGCGCGGCGGGTGTCGAGGTACGCGCGGAAGAGCATGGTGCGCAGATAGGCGTCGAAGGTGTCCTGACGCCTGATGCGCCGCCAGTGCAGGTGGACCTTCACGAACACGGCCTGGACGAGGTCTTCGGCCAGGTGCCAGTCCCCGCACATCAGGTAGGCGGTGCGCCGCAGCGCCGTGCCCTTGGCGGCGACGACTTCGGCGAACTCCGCCTCGTAGGACCTGTCCATCCCCCCACCTCTCCACTGCTCCTGCGCCGGCAGGAGTTATACGGAAGTGGGGGGCTCCGGGGTTGCCCGGATCACCGTCTCGTGTACGCGAGCTGCGAGACCCCGAGGTAGCCGGAGGCGAATCCGGCCTCGCAGTAGGCCAGGTAGAAGCGCCAGGTGCGGCGGAAGACCTCGTCGAAGCCGTGCGCGGCGACCCGCGGCCAGTTCTCCTCGAAGCGGTGGCGCCAGGCCCGCAGGGTGCGGGCGTAGTCCAGGCCGAAGTCGCGGCGGGCGGCCAGCCGCAGGTCGGCGGTGCCGGCGGCGTGGTCGAGCTCGGCGATCGAGGGGATGAGGCCGCCGGGGAAGATGTACTTGTGGATCCAGGAGTACGAGTCCTGGGTGGCGACCATGCGGTGGTGGGCCATGGTGATGGCCTGGACGGCGACGCGGCCGCCGCGGGCCAGGTTGCGCTCGATGGCCTGGAAGTAGTCCGGCAGGTAGCGGCGGCCGACGGCCTCGATCATCTCCACCGAGACCACGGCGTCGAACGGCTGCTCCTCGGCCACCTCGCGGTAGTCGGCCAGCCGCACCTCGACCCGGTCGGCCAGGCCGGCCGCGGCGACGCGCCTGCGGGCCAGGTCCTGCTGCTCCTCGGACAGGGTCACGGTCAGCACCGTGGCGCCGCGCTCGCCGGCCGCCTTGATCGCCAGCGCGCCCCAGCCGGAGCCGATCTCCAGCAGGCGCGTGCCCTTGCGGACGCCGGCCGCGTCGAGCATCGCGTCGATCTTGCGGACCTGCGCGGCGTGCAGGTCGCCGGGCCCGTCGGCGTCGGCGACCGGGTCGAACAGCGCCGAGGAGTAGGTCATCGACGGGTCGAGGAACGCCTCGAACATGTCGTTGGACAGGTCGTAGTGCGCGTGCGCGTTGTGCCGCGCGCCGCGCCGGTCGCCGTCGTGCTCGCGCGGCATGTGCTGGGCCGCCAGGCTGCGCATGCGGTGCAGCGGCCGCGGGATCAGGTCCTCCAGCCGCGAGGCCAGCTCGGTGAGCAGCGCGACCAGCTCGTCGCCGGTCTCGGTGTCCCAGGCGCCGGTCTGGTAGGCCTCGCCGAAGCCGATCAGGCCGTCGGTGCCGAGCCGGTTCAGGAACTCCTGCGGTCGCCGCACCCGCAGCACGGGCCCGCCGCCGCCGGGGACGCCGGCTCCGGCCAGCGCCAGCCCGTTGGGGGCGACCACGGTCACCGGGATGTCCTTCAGCGCGTGGGTGAACAAACGTCGTGCGACGCGCGCACGGACCGGGCGGTCCGGGAAACGCGCGAGGTCCGGCCAGCGATCGGTGTCGATCAGCGGGATGGACTGGTGAGTCATCTTTCCGCTCCGAGATCGGGGTCAGTCTCTGAACGCCTTCAGTAACGTAACACGCTCTTGATCGTTAAGCGCGGACCCGCCCGGCGGGGGTCAGGACTCGTTGTAAGCCCTCGGGGGCGGCCGCGTGGAAGGCCTCGACGATCAGGTCGGCATAGCGCGGCGGCCGGGTTGCGGCCGCCTGCGCCGAGCCGGGCTGATCGAGGAGACACGTATGGCTGAACGCCAGGACCAGCCGGTTCCAATCCCGGGCCCGGGACAGAAGCGTGTGGCCAGAGCCCGGCACCACGATCCGCGCCACGTCGTGTCCCTCGGCCCGGGCCCGAGCGGCGTACTCGTAGGAGGAACGCGGCGAGGTGACGCGATCGCGCGTCCCGTGCGCCAACAGCAACCGCCGCCCGGCCAGCTGCACGGTCGGCTCGGCCTCCGGCAGCCACGGTGCGAGGCCCAGCACCCCGACCACGTGCGGCGCGTCGGCGGCGTTCACCACCGCGCGGCCGCCGAGCGAGTGGCCACCGAGCACGATCGGCACATCGCCGTACCGCTCCGCCAGCTGCGCGGCAGCCCACCGCACATCCGGCACCGGCGCCCGCTCATCCCCGTTCCACCCCTGATACCGGAAGCACATGGTGTGCACGGCAACCCCGCGCCCCGCCAACCGCGGCGCCACCGCCCGCGCGATCATGCGCATCCGCGTCACCGGCCCACCCCGCCGATGCGGCGCCTGGTGCGAACGCTCCTTGCCACCGTGCGCGAGCAGGACGACACCGACCACGCCGTCACGCACCGGGCGGATCGGCGGGTCGAGGCGGGGTTCGGATTCCCTGCTCACGGGAGCGAGGGTACCGCTGGGAGGTTCGCGGTGCGAAGCATCGTCTCAAGGCCTGGGGGGCGTGCGGCTGAGGTCGGGGGTGCGTGAGTCGGTCGGGTGGTGAGCACGGCGGCGGCGCGTGGGCGTGGCGGGCTCGGGTGACTTCACCCGCTGTCCCCCGACCGTTCGGATCCTCGGAAGTCCATCGTGATCGTGACCCGCTCCGCATCGGTGCCGAGCATCGTCGCGATCGCGTCGCGCGCCGTGTTCCGGGCCTGCTCGCGGTTGCGGCCTTGCGTGTGCACACCTGGCAGATCCGGGACGGTGACCACCCACCAGTCGCCGTCCGGCTCGGCGATGGCGCGGTAGGTCTCGGGGGTCGCAGGTCCGGTCACTGACTTGCCTCCTTGCTCGGCTGGACCTCTTCACTTTCGCACGCGAAAAGGCCGAAGCCCGTCGAAGCGAAAACTCCGACGGGCCCCGGCCCGAGACGACCGCGACTCACGCAGCCTTGCGCTGGTCCCCCGCGGCCTCGGCGAACTCGTCGCGCGGGCGCTCGATGGAGCCCAGGCCGACGGCTTCGCGGCGGAAGAACAGGGCCAGGGTCCAGTCGGCGATGACGCGGATCTTGCGGTTGAAGGTGGGGACCCGGCTCATGTGGTACGTGCGGTGCATGAACCAGGCCGGCCAGCCGCGCAGGCGGATGTTGTAGACGTCGGCGACGCCCTTGTGCAGGCCCAGGGAGGCCACCGAGCCGACGTGCTTGTGCTTGTACTCGCGGGGCTCGAAGCCGCGGACGGCCGCGACCACGTTGTCCGCCAGCTGCTTGGCCTGGCGCACGGCATGCTGCGCCGAGGGGGAGCACCACTTGCCGGGGTTGGCCAGGTCCGGGACCTGGGCTCCGTCGCCGGCGGACCAGACGTTGGCGAAGCCCTCGACGCGCAGGGTCGGGTCGGCGACGACGTGGCCGCGCTCGCCGAGGGGGACGCCGAACTTCTGCACCACCGGGTTCGGCTTCACGCCGGCGGTCCACACGATGGTGGAGGCCACCATCTTGGTGCCGTCCGAGAGCTGCACGCGGCGGTTGACGCAGGACTCCAGGAACGTGTTCAGCTTGACCTGGATGCCGCGCTTCTCCAACTCGTGGACCGTGTACTCGCCGAGCGCCGGCCGGACCTCGGGCAGGATGCGCCCGGAGCCCTCGACCATCACCCAGCGCATGTCCTCGGGGCGGATGTTCGGGTAGATCTTGCACGCGTCGCGCGCCATGTCCTCCAGCTCGGCGATCGCCTCGATGCCGGCGAAGCCGCCGCCGATGAAGACGAAGGTGAGCGCGCGGCGGCGGATCTTCTCGTCCTTGGTGGTGGCCGCGATGTCCATCTGGCCCAGGACGTGGTTGCGCAGCGCTATGGCCTCTTCGATCTGCTTGAAGCCGATGCCGTTCTCGGCCAGGCCCGGGATCGGCAGGGTGCGCGCGATGGAGCCGACCGCGATGACCACCTGGTCGAACTCGATCTCGTAGGGCTCGCCGGCGATCGGTTCGATCGAGGCGACCTTGCGCACCTGGTCGATGTCGGTGACCCGCGCGGTGAGCACTTCGGCGCGCTTGAGCACCGAGCGCAGCGGCACCACGACGTGCCGCGGGGACAGGGAGCCGGCCGCCGCTTCGGGCAGGAACGGCTGGTAGGTCATGTACGAGCGCGGGTCGACGACAGTGACCAGCGCTTCGTCCTTGCCGAGCTTCTTCAGGATGCGGTGCGCCGTGTACATCCCGACGTAGCCGCCGCCAACGATCAGAATCCGAGGGATCGCCTTGCCGTTCCCGCTCGCCTTGCCCACTTGATGCTCGCCTCCGCCGCCTAGTCCAAGGCCGCCGTCTCGACGCTCGATCTTCTTACTTTTCAAGCGTAGAGAGGTTCAGGCAGTGCCCCGTGCGGTGCGAGTTAACAGCTGATGTCAGCGGGAAGATTTGTGCGCGTTTGGCATCAGATGCGCTGGTGACGCTGGTCACACTGTGAGCAACATTACAGCTATTCCGACACAGTGTCAGGTAGTGAGACACATTCGACGTCGCGTAGAAGAATAGCGCCGCCCGGCTGTGTGGCCGGACAATGTGTGGCCGGAACATGTGCAGTCAGAACATGTATAGCCAGACAATGTGTGACCAGACCAAAAGACGAGCGACGCCACGGGAGAGTTCCCGGCTTCCTGGGCGGCCGGTCAGCCTCCCGCGCCGTCATCGGTGAAAGGCCGGATGACGGCGTCCGCGTGACCGACGAAGGAGCCGGCCATCCGCAGGCCCCAGCGCGGGTCGGCCACGATCTGGTAGAGCTGGTCGTCGGTCAGCGGACCGTCGCTCCACTCCACGACGTTGATCGCGGCGTGATCGGGCCGCGTGATCGAGACCATGTTGTTGTGCGTCGGAGTGCTGCTGCCGCCGGGGTAGCCGGTGCCGTGTTGGACCATGACCACCGAACCGTCGGAGAGAGTCGCCGCCGCGCAGTAGTCCTCTTCGAAGGCCGGCATGCACTGCGACTGCGGGGTCTTGCCGTCCAGCGCGCCGTTACTCACCGAGGCCGAGATCCGGATCGCGCCGTGCTGCGTGGTCCAGGTCAGGGTGGCGTTCGCGTTGACGTCGCTGATCGAGCTGCCGCTGAAGCTCGATCCCGTCCCCGGCCCGAGCTGTTGCAGCACGTCGATGACGAGCTCGGCGACCGACGGTCCGTCGGTGCCCGTCGGGTCGGTCGGGTGCCCCGGGACCGGTGGTTTCCAGGACGCCGGGATCGTGCCGATCACCGTGTTCGGCGAGGACTGCGTGGAACCGGACAAGACCTGGGACACCGAGATCGGCGACGAGGGCGCCGACGTCGGTGAGGACGTACTCGACGTACTCGACATACTCGACACGCCTGGCGTCGGTGTCGTCGTCCCCACCGCCAGGCCCGGACCCACGCCCGGTCCCACCC